>CAJWQG010000019.1 GCA_913045175.1 uncultured Gammaproteobacteria bacterium
TTTTAGATTGAGAGGTCTTGGTGCAAACTCATATCAGGACGATTTAACACGTGCCGTTGGTTACTCGTCGTAGTTATAAGCAGCTATAAGCAGTAATGAAACAGTGGTAAAGCAATATGGGTAAATTAGGACGAGGTGGTGCTAAAAAGACCATGATCGCGCTGACGATCAAAGATAAGATCGTTTTGCACAATTACTATATGCCCTTTGTTAAACATGGTGGGCTTTTCATAACCAATCGTACGGAGTACGAACTAGGTGACGGTTTTCATCTTGCTTAACCTAATGGATGAGTCTGAAAAGATTCCTGTCGCCGGTAAAGTCGTATGGATTGCTCGCAAGGGAGTTAAGAGCCCACACACAGCTGTCGTGGGTATCCAGTTTTCAGATCCCGATAATATTGCTCGAGGCAAGATCGAAAATTATCTGGCCGGTTCATTGGGGTCAGCCAATCAAACTACCACGATGTAGGTGGTAGTCACCCAAGGTCACTAACCGTAGAGTTTTTTCATAGACGGCGGAAGAATATTCAGTCGTTTATCTGCCCAGCGATACTGGGTGATATGAGTGGAAATTATCTCTTCCAATTGCTCATTGATGCATCGGAGCAAGCTCGTGGTATCCAGCTCTGCGTCATATTCCAATGGATGAAAGTGGATTCTTATTCCGCTCATCTCTCGAATACCTACACCGAACACCACCTGAGGGGATAGTTCTCGCAATATGGATCCCATCACCGTTGTAGTGAGGGCAGGCATGGTGAAGAACGGTATGAATTCGCCTCCCCGCAGACGGGGTTGCTGATCAGGACAGAGCGTTGCAACGTTTCCGCGGTCAAGCTGCCGCATTATTTGCGCTAGCCCTTCATTCGTGTGCTCTACGAGAGAAATTCCCATGCGCGTTCTTTGCTTGCGAATCATGCGATCCAGCGCAGTAGACGGAACTGGATGGTAATACTCCATTGAGTTGAAGTGTTCCCCTACATAACGCATAACCACCTCTCGATTTCCAAGAGGTGGTGTAAGTACCAGGGTTGGGCCATCCATCATATGTTCAAGCCCTTCTACGGAAATGCATAAGGAGGAGAACTGGTCGTTGGTTCCAAACCAGACCGGGTGAATTTCTAGTCCGGTAGTGAATAGTTCTACCAGAGAATCTTTGGCCAAGATCGACTGCTCGTTGGGTGGCATCAATGGGAAACATGCATTGATATTTAGGGTCGACACACGCCAGGCTTTTATATGAAGCAGACGAAAGATACCGGCGATTAGGGATGCGATGGTAGGTCGCAGCGACGATCGAATCAGTCTGCTTGCGCCCAGAAACAATTTGAGTGCGGTGTGTTCAATTGCAACACGGACTGAATGTTGTGGGAATTGGTATCTTTCTGGTTCACCGGCTTCACGGGTTCGAAATCGTTTGTAAGACCAGAGGTATTGTTCCGGCGCCTTTCTTATGGCTGTGGAGATCGCATTATTCATCTCGAGGAGTGGGTCTTTAGCAGCGCCAATTCCCGTTCCTGCAAAGTCGATATGAAATCCACTATTAGTTCGTTTGCAGATCGCGACAATCGTTTCGCACTCTGTTTTCTCCACATATCTACACGCTAGTGTGCTCGTTAGGGCTCGGACGTCAAAAAAGTTGGTAAACGATCCGGAATAAACAGATGGTTCCTGGTCTGGCATGGTTCCGATGCATCCTCCCTGCCTTAGGGTGCGCATCTGAGCCTTTATGCCAGCTGAACTGACAGTAACAAACCTGGTGCCCGATCTTGCTCGATAGCTATTGATCAAATTGTTGATGCCAGCGTGTCTGAATGGTAATGCCATGTGAGTCAGACCGTAGTGTTCTCCAAGGTAATGATTGATCATTTCCCAGTTCCCAAGATGCGGGATAACGAAAATGACTCCCTTGCCACGGTTGAGTGCATCGGAGACGATGTTCTCATTTTCCACAGACTTGATGCTTTCCAGACAAGTCCGTCTCTGCGCTTTCCATGCAAACGTGGTTTCAAGGATTGTTTTTCCCGTGTGAGTGACACTGTCCCTGGCTAACTTGCGTTGTTTCGAATCTGAGAATTCTGGAAAACAAATCTGAATGTTTTCCAGAGTCACGAGCGCCATACGACTTCTGGTGTACCAAAGAAATATACCGAGAGCGTGCCCCAAGGAGCGCAACCAAAGTAAAGGAAACCTGCCTAGAATTGTTACAGAAAGATCAAATAACCGTGCTTTAAGCATATGAGATTTTTGACGGCACTTGGTTAGCGCTGCTGGAGCACCTCAAAGGCGCGTTGGGCCGTAGCGTCATTTAGCAGAAATCCAACCGCCTTACGAAAATACTCAGGCGTTTCTTGCGCCTCAAGTTCAATTATCCAGCGTTCCAATGTTTGTTGTCGTTCTAATGGACGCTGGTCCAAAATTGTCAATAACCGCTCACGAATAGTCTCTTCTTCCCTCGCAACTGCCATCAACGTAAGGAAGGGGTCTTCTGGTTTCGTGACGAAGAATTTCTTAATTAATCCTCGCATAGTGACTCTAGAGTATCTGCGAACTGCAGTTTACCCTGTGATTGCTAAAATTGAACGAGGGAATTTGAGGACAAGATGGCCTCGAACTGCATTAGACCATGGTGCTGACGAGGCGCTCGTGATATATATACGTTCTCCTAAAGCTGGGGTGGCGCGCGAACGGCGGTTAGAGGGTTCGTGAGGGATAGCGATGCCGGAACGTCTGGATGTCGATGTCGAAAAGACCGTTACAGCTGGTTGTTAGCTTATTAAAGTCGACCGCTAGAAAGTAGTGGATTAAAAGAATATTTGTGAGGAGGAACGATGGTTTCGGTTGTATATGAGGCGCCTGATTCTATTCAAGGGGCGATTGATCTGTTAGCCAACGCGACGATTACGACGAAAGTGCTAGCGGGTGGTACAGATCTAATCATTCAGATGCAGGGCGTCAACGAAGAGCGACTGGTTGTCGATGTCAAGAAGATACCCGGCATGATGGATGCAACCTTGTCAGATAAAGGTCTGGATCTCGGGCCTTCTATGCCCTGTGCTGAATTCACCGCAAGGGATGATATCAAAGCTGTGTATCCGGGCCTGGTAGAAGCGGCGTATCTGATCGGTTCGACGCAGGTTCAGGGGCGTTGTAGCGTTGGTGGTAATCTGTGTAACTCGTCGCCGGCGGCGGACACAATCCCCGCGCTTATAGCGAACGGTGCTCAATGTGTTATCAAAGGACCCGGTGGAGAACGTACAGTCGCAGTTGAGGATTTTGTCACTGGGGTCGCCCAGAACTGTATGGATAAGGGAGAGTTGCTGACATTAATCAAGATACCTCGCCCCGCCGCAAATACGTCAGACGCGTATCTGCGTTTCATTCCAAGAACCGAAATGGACATTGCAGTTGCAGGGGCAGGGGTTAGCGTTACCTTGGACGATGATGGAACCTGTACTGCCGCCAGGGTTGCGATCGGCGCAGTAGCAATAACGGCACTGCTTGTTCCCGAAGCGGCTCAGGCACTCATTGGAACGAAGTTAGACGAAGATGCGTTACAGGCGGCAGCCGATGCGGCAAGTGCGGCGTCAAAGCCGATTACTGATCGGCGCGGCACGGTCGAATTTAGAACACACGTCGTCGGGGTGTTAGTTAAACGTGCAGCGAAGATCGCTGCAGAAAGAGCTGGAGGTTAGACAATGGCAAAAACTCATGTGACAGCGTCCATAAATGGAGACGTCAAGGAATTTCTATGTGAACCCAGCGATACACTTTTGCAGACGCTGAGAGACGAGCTGGGACTTACCGGAACAAAGGAAGGTTGTGGCTCAGGCGATTGCGGGGCGTGTTCGGTGACAATTAACGGTCGACTGGTTTGCTCCTGTCTTGTCTTAGGTGTAGAAGCTGAAGGAACAGAAATCGAGACCGTCGAAGGAATTGGTGCTAGCGATAAGTTGCACGTTATTCAGGAGAAATTCCTGGAACATGCGGCATTGCAGTGCGGGATATGTACACCAGGGCTTATTGTGTCTACGAAAGCATTACTGGAAGAGAACCCTGATCCTACGGAAGAAGAGGCGAGGTACTACCTTGCCGGAAATCTTTGCCGATGTACGGGTTACGACAAGATTATAAGGGCCGTGATGGACGCCGCAGAAACCATGAGAGGAGGTGCATAACGTGAGCGAAGCACAAGAGTTTAAGCATATTGGCCAACGTACTATTCGGCCTGACGGTCACGATAAAGTCACTGGGCGAGCTAACTATGCGGCAGATCTGGCTTTGCCGGATATGATTTGGGGCAAGATCCTGCGTAGTCCACATGCCCATGCGAATATAAAGGGTATTGATACCAGCAAGGCGGAAGCACATCCGGACGTATTTGCGGTAGCGACACATGCAGATATTCCGAACTCGGACGCTGGGGGTGTGCTGAATATCCTTGCAAAGGACAAGGCGCTGTACCACGGGCATGCTATCGCATCAGTCGCGGCTCGTACCGAGGCGGCCGCCGAAGAAGCGCTCGCATTAATTGAGGTAGATTACGAAGTGCTCCAGCCAGTAATGAGCATCGAAGAAGCCATGGCAGACGGGGCGCCACTACTGCATGAGAGCTTAATGACTAAAGGCCTTGCTGAGGAGCCAACTAGTCCTTCCAACGTCGCATCCAGGATGGAAATGAATAAAGGGGATATAGAGGCCGGATTTGCAGAAGCAGATGTGATCGTTGAGCGTGAATTTCGTACTGCTACCGTGCACCAGGGCTATATTGAGCCCCACGCGTGTACAGTGCGCTATGACGAAGATGGTCAATCTATGATCTGGTGCAGTACTCAGGGACATTTCGGTGTTCGCCAGAGTACGGCGGACATTCTCAGCATGGAGCAGAGTAAGCTGAAAGTTATCGCCAGCGAAATTGGCGGGGGTTTCGGAGGTAAACTAGGTGTTTATCTCGAACCAGTAGCGCTTATTCTTTCCAAGAAGTCGGGTCGACCTGTCAAAATGCAGATGGATCGCGATGAGGTCTTCAAAGGCTCAGGCCCAGGCGCAGCAACCCGTAACAAGGTTAAGATTGGTGCTAAGAAAGATGGCTCGATAACCGCCATGGAAGCCCATCTCTATTATGAGTCCGGTGCATTTCCCGGTTCATCGCCACTAGGCCCTGGCTGCATGACGGTATTTACCCCCTATGATGTCGAAAACCAGTATGTAGAAGGCTTCGACGTCGTTGTGAATAAGGCCAGGTGCGCGGCATACCGCGCTCCAGGTGCTCCGCAATCTGAGTACGCTGCCGAAATGGTGATCAATGAGTTGGCGGATGAACTGGGAATCGATCCGATCGACTTTCGGTTACAGAACGCGGCGAAAGAAGGCACTCAGACAATGTATGGGCCGAAGCTTAAGGCCGTTGGCCTGGTTGAGTGTCTGGAGGCAGCCAAGAACTCCGATCAATACAAAACAGCGCTTAAAGAGAACCAGGGACGTGGTCTTGCTGCTGGATTTTGGTTCAATGTTGGCGGTGACTCCAGCGTTGTCATCAATATGAATCAAGATGGCACCGGAACAATCGTTGAAGGATCGCCCGATATTGGTGGTAGCCGGGCGTCTATGCAGATGATGGCCGCAGAAGAACTTCAGATGCCAGTCGATTCGTTGATCCCGGTCATAGGTGACACACAGAGCTTGCCTCACAGCAATCCCACGGGAGGAAGCAGAACGACTTTCGCGACGGGTATGGCTGTCATAGAAGCTGCTGCCGACGTCGTTTCGCAATTTAAAGAACGCGCTGCAGCAACCTGGAACGTAACACCGGATCAGGTCGAGTGGAAAGATGGTGTTGCCATCAATACGTCAGGAGATGGAGAACTCACTGCCGCGCAGATCTGTGCTGCAGCAAGTCGTACCGGCGGTCAGATTAGCGGTCGTGGCAATATCAACGCTCAAGGGGCCGGTCCTAGTTTTGCAGTGCACCTGGCGGATATTGAGGTCGATCCTGATACTGGTCAGACCACAGTCATTCGTTACACCGCGATTCAGGATGCTGGCAAGGCTATTCATCCGAGTTATGTCGAAGGTCAATTCCAGGGCGGTTCCGCACAGGGTATTGGCTGGGCACTCAATGAGGAATATGTCTACAACAAGGATGGCTTGTTGGAGAATCCAGGATATCTGGACTATCGCGTGCCGTTAGCATCCGACCTGCCAATGATCGATACCGTGATTGTGGAAGTCCCGAACGCGTTTCATCCGTATGGAGTCAGAGGCGTTGGGGAATCTGGCATCATCCCTCCATTGGCTGCCTGTGGCACCGCGGTGAGTAAGGCCATCGGTATCTGGATGACAGAACTACCGATGTCTCCGCCACGTATACTCAAGGCAATCCAGGACAAGTCGTAGGAACCGATAGCTCGGTAATATGGCGACTGTGGTTATCTTCTCCAGTGAGTTGCAACGATTCACTGGAGAAGCTCAAACTGAGGTTGTCGCGACTGACTATCGTAGTTTGGTTGCCGAGGTATTGGGTAAGTATCCGAAGCTGGATGAGGATGAAATCCTAAAGATGGCAGTCGCCATAAACGGAGAGCTTGTTCACGATCCTTTCTTGCAGCAGATTCCGCTCGACAGTGAGGTGCACTTCGTATTCCGAATAGAAGGTGGCTAATAACCTTTAGGGTTTTTTTGCTGCCAACGCCATGCGTCACGGCAAATGTCTTCCAGAGTTTTCGTTGCTACCCAACCTAGCTCGCTTTTTGCCTTGCTTGGATCGGTGTAACACGCGGTTACGTCTCCGGGCCTTCGTGGCCCGATAACGTAGGGCACTTTCTTCTCGTTTGCTTTTTCAAAGGTCTGTATAACGTCTAGCACCGATGAGCCTTTTCCTGTGCCGAGATTGTAGGTTACGAGCCCTGGATTCTGTTCCAGTTTGCTCAGGGCTGACAAATGTCCTAGCGCGAGATCGACCACATGTATGTAGTCTCTGATGCAGGTCCCATCAGGGGTGTGATAGTCGTCGCCGAAAACCGTGAGGGCTTCGCGGGAGCCGACCGCGCACTGGGTGATGTATGGAAGTAGATTGTTAGGGATTCCATTGGGATCTTCCCCTATGTCACCACTCTCGTGTGCGCCGCCCGGATTGAAATACCGAAGGAGTGCCACATTCCAGTCCGAGTCAGCGATGCAGATGTCCTTCAGTAGTTCTTCGATCATTAGTTTTGTACGTCCGTAAGGACTGGCGGTTTCCGATATCCGCGCATCTTCCGATATCGGTAGATGTTCTGGTACGCCGTATATGGTAGCGGACGAGGAAAACACGAGGTTCTTGACACTATACTGTTGCATTGCATCGCAAAGATTGATCGTTCCACCGATGTTGTTGCGATAGTAAGCCAGAGGTTGTTCCACTGACTCTGCTACTGCTTTTAAGCCTGCAAAGTGAATTACTGCGTCGAACTTGTTCTGATCGAAGATGTCATTTAGTGCTCGACGTTCAAGTAGATCCAATTCGAAGAACGTCAATTTTTTGCCGGTTATATTTTCGACTCTCCTTATCGACTCAACGGAACTGTTGGAAAGGTTGTCTAGAATGCTTACCTCGAAATCGTTTGTGGTTAGTTCTAGCGCTGTGTGTGAACCAATATAACCAGCCCCTCCGGTAAGTAGGACCTTCATCGTAGCGGGAACTGTAGAAGTGTCTCTAGGTCATCTAGTGCCTGGGTGGAGTTCAACACTTTTATCGTGTGCATGCCCATGGCTCGTGCTGGTTTTAGATTGATACCGAGATCATCCAGGAACGCGGCGTTCTCCGGTTTGACCCCAACCTCGTTACATGCGACCTCATAGATTCGAGGGTTTGGCTTACGGATACCAAGTTTGCTTGACTCGATTACCACGTCAAAGATTCCCAGCACTTCATCCATCTGTGCTGCTCTCTGCGTGTCTTTTGCCATTGAGGCGCCCTTACCAGAGCGCATATTGTTGGTGATACATCCCACTTTTAGTCGCTTTTTGATAATTTTCAACGCCGCAACCATTTCTGGTCTGAGGTCACCTGAAAGCAAGGCCAGAACATCTGAACCAGGAATGCTATGCCCATGCTCTTTAGCCTCTTGAGCGAATTTGAGGTCAAATTCATCAACGCTTATGTGGTTATTCTCGAGCTGCGCCCACGCGTTCGTATCAGGATTAGTGGAGTTGATGGTACGAATGCAGTCCATGGGTAGATCGTTAGCTGATTCGTAGCGATTGAACGCCTCGAATGGGCTTGAAGTCATCACGCCACCGAAATCCCAGAGTACTGCTTCAATCATGGATTGTTTAATCGCCCATGTTAATTTCATAGGTGGCGGACTCGGGTCGTGCCAGTCCCTGTTTTGATGAGGCCAGCGCATCTAACATGAGAGATACGTTCTTTGACCCTTTAAACTCCTTCCGCGCCTGGCTGGTCGCTTCCTCTAGTCTCAACCCTCTTAGGAAAAGCAGCCTGAAAGCTTTTCTAACTTCAGCAATCTCGTCAGCATGATAGCCCGCTCGTTCCATGCCAACCTTATTGATTACTCGCATGTTTGCAGGAAAGCCTTCAGCAATCGTGAATGGTAGGACATCCTGTGTGAGTCGCGCCATACCTGCCACCATCGCCGCTTGGCCTACTCGACAAAACTGGTGGATTGCCGCAAGGCCACCAATATTTGCGTTATCACCAATTGTTACGTGTCCAGCTATAGTCGCACAGTGGCTCAAGATAACCTGGTTTCCCACGGTACAGTTGTGGGCGACATGGGATTGCGCGAGGAAGGCGCAATCATTACCTACAGTGGTTTTGCTACCTTCTTCTGTACCACTATGAATGCTAACAAACTCTCGGATGATATTGCGGTTGCCAATTTCCGTATAGGTCACGGTGTCATGCACGTGCTTGAGATCTTGTGACTGAATTCCCAGGGTCACGAATGGGAAGATATCGCAATCAGCGCCGATGGTTGTGTAGGGTTCAACAACAACGTGTGATCGAAGTGTGGTATTTGGACCAATTTGGGTGTTCGGTCCAATAGTACAGAAAGGGCCAATCACGCAATTATCACCAATGTCGGCGTTTTCGTGAACGACGGCGAGTTTATCCACCTTAACCATGAGGATTTATTCTTTTTGTGTTCATTATTTCTGACCTTTTGCTCCTATTTTAGTTCATAAGCTGGTGTCTGTCTTAAAAGTCGTCACTTTTGGTGCAATTGGTACCATATCTCAATGAACCTGGCTTTGTTTTCTTTTGATCCTCCGATGATATAATCCCGCCTCATAAATCCTATGGATTCCTTCCGTTTTGTCCCCAAACTCATCGATACCAAATGATACGCCCGCTCTCGATCGTTCCTTGATCGACAAGCATGAATTCTCCAAAGAAGAATTATTAGACTGCGGTAATGGCCGATTGTTTGGGCCTGGCCGTGCGCATTTGCCTGTTGACGAGATGCTAATGGTCGACCGCATCGTCGACATCAATGAAGATGGAGGCGTTAATGGCAAGGGCAAAATTGTTGCCGAAATGGATATCCATCCGGATTTGTGGTTTTTCAAATGCCATTTCGTAGGTGACCCGGTAATGCCTGGATGTCTTGGGCTAGATGCTTTGTGGCAGTTGGTGGGATTTTTTCTTGCCTGGAAGGGAAACTGGGGCGTTGGCCGTGCATTGGGGTGTGGCAAGGTAAAATTTGCTGGACAGGTGTTACCTACCGCAAAGCTAGTCAGGTACGATATAGACATTACAAAATTGCGGGAAGGTAAAACCGTAATGGGCATCGCAGATTGTACGGTTTCTGTTGATGGCAATCGGATATACGAAGCGAACGCGGTGAAAGTTGGGCTATTTACTTCTCTGGACGAGTTTTAGGGCAATCGAATGAAGCGCGCAGTTATTACAGGACTTGGTTTAGTTTCGCCTTTGGGAAATAACGCAGAGGCAACATTGAATTCCCTTCGTGAAACGAAATCTGGAATCAAATATCAGGAAGCTTACGAAGAAATGGGCCTGAGAAGCCTGATCGCGGGTAGTATCGACATAGATATCGAAGATCGAATTGACCGAAAACTTCGCCGGTTCATGGGAGATGCAGCTGCTTTTTCTTATATCGCTCTGGATGAAGCCGTAGCCGACTCCGGACTGGAAGAGTCAGATGTGTCAAACGAGCGTACGGGTATCGTCGCGGGATCTGGTGGTGCTTCATCCTCAAATTTGACCGAGGCCGCCGACATTCTTCGAGAAAGGGGATTGAAACGAATTGGTCCGTATCGTGTTACGCGAACCATGAGTTCAACTGTTTCGGCCTGTCTCGCAACACCATTCAAGATCAAGGGTGTGAATTATTCAATTACCTCTGCCTGTTCTACCAGTGCTCATTGTATTGGTCACGCTGTAGAGCTTATCCAGCTTGGAAAACAGGATGTAGTTCTGGCGGGTGGTGGTGAAGAAGAGCACTGGAGTATGACGTCGCTGTTTGACGCTATGGGAGCATTGTCGACTGCTCGTAACGATTCTCCAGAGAAAGCATCTCGAGCGTACGATCGTGATCGAGACGGGTTTGTCATTGCTGGTGGCGCTGGTTTCGTCATTGTAGAGGAGTTGGAGCACGCTAAGGCGCGGGGCGCAAAAATCTACGCGGAGGTTGTTGGCTACGGCGCGACGTCTGATGGTTACGATATGGTAGCTCCTTCTGGAGAAGGCGGCGAGCGCGCGATGCGAATGGCGATGTCTACGGTTGAAGGGAAGATTGACTACATCAATGCGCATGGCACCAGCACCCCCGCTGGGGATCCTCCCGAAATTGCAGCTATTCGACGAGTGTTTACGGGGGATGTGCCAAAGATTAGTTCTACCAAGTCGTTGTCAGGTCACTCGCTTGGTGCTGCCGGGGTCCATGAGGCGATATATTCTCTTCTTATGCTTGATAACGATTTCATTTGTGCGTCGGCCAATATTGAGAACCTGGACCCTGACATCGGTGAGGCGCCGATCGTGACATCCAGAATAGATGACGCGGGTATTAGAACTGCCATGTCTAACAGTTTTGGTTTTGGCGGCACTAACGCAGTCCTGGTGTTTCAGAAGCATGAATAACGCTGTGTCGTTCGATGTGGCAACTAATCTCTTAATCGTAGATTAATATTCAGAGGCTATGATTGCGACCGCTGCAATAGGAGACCATCAGTCACCACATGGCTAGAGACAAAATAGTCGTCATTGAAGATGAGCCCGATATCGTCGAGGTTATTGCCTATAACCTCAAGCGAGAGGGTTTTAATGTTCATTCCGCGGGTCGCGGGGACGAAGGCCTCAATGAGGTCCGAAATCAATCACCGGTTCTGGTCATTCTTGATCTTATGCTTCCGGGGATGGATGGCTTGTCAGTGTGTCAACAGATCAAGTCTGATCCGTTTACCCAGGATATTCCGATAATAATCGTTTCCGCCAAAGGTGAAGAGTCTGACGTGGTAATAGGGCTTGGTCTTGGCGCAGATGATTATCTTGCCAAACCATTTAGTCCACGGGAATTACTGGCGCGAGTGAAGGCTGTGCTTAGACGTGGACCCGTCCGACAGGATGAGCAGAAGGAACGCATACTAATTCGTGAATTGTTGATTGATATAGCGCGCCATGAAGTAAGGATCGCGGATCAGCTGATTAAGTTAACAGCAACGGAGTTCAAAATTCTTCATCAGCTCGCGCGGCAACCTGGTCGTGCTTTTACCCGTGAACAGCTTCTCAATAGGGTGATTGGTGAGGGCGTGGTGGTGGTAGATCGCAATATCGATGTTCACATTCGATCCATTCGGAAAAAGCTTGAAGATTACAGTCAGATGATCCAGACCATACGTGGCGTCGGATATCGCTTTGTAGGCGAATGAGTAAGCATTGCTAAATTCAAGGTTTCTGTGGCAGCTCTGGGCTATGTTGGGCGGCCTGGTCATGGTGAGCACAATTGTTTTTGGTTGGATTACCGCGCAGCAACTTGAGAACGATGTCAGAAACACCCTTCGTGAGTCCCTGCAGACCCAGGCAACCATATTGCAACAACTCGCGTTGCCACTTCTCGAGAATGGTCAGATCGCCACTGAAGCGCAGGTAGAACAGTTGGCCAGGGGTATTGATCACCGCATTACCTTGATAAACGTACAAGGGAAGGTGCTAGCGGATAACCGGGAATCTGCGGGTCTTATGGAAGATCACAGTTCTCGCCCAGAGATAGTTGATGCCCGAGCCCATGGGGTGGGAACCTCAGAGCGCCACAGTCAGACCGTACGGCAGACTATGCTTTATGTCGCGCTCAGAATTGACCGGGAACCTAAGGGTTTTATTCGCATCGCGATGCCTTTGGAAATTATTCAAAGTCAGCTCAGTGAATTGCGAAGCAGGATATTCCTGAGTGCATTGCTGATCACCACCGTGTTTTTAATCATTGGTTTCCTGTTGGCCAGACGTGTTACCAGACCCCTGGTCGAGATCACTGATACAGCGGAACAAATAGCAATGGGTCGTTATGGATTGAGGTTACCTGGGTCTCAAAGAGATGAGATTGGGAAGTTGTCAGCGGCGATGAACGAGTTGGCCAGTGAGACGGAAACAAGGATCCATGATTTGACGAGTAGTTGTAATCAGTTGGCTACCATTCTTGCTGGTTTGACCGAGGGAGTAATCGCTGTTGATATGGACAGCACGATTTTGCACATTAACGACGCGGCACAGAAGATGTTGAGCGTTGATGCTCAGTATCTTCAACTGGCTCAACTACGAGATCTTCCACCAGCCGCAGAACTTACGCAGTCCACTCAGAGCTGCTTGCAGGAGCGGATTAGTTTACATATCTCGATTAAAGTCGATGAACGCAATATCGACGTTCTGATTGCGCCTCTTGACGGGCTTGATAACCAGGTTATTGGAGCGATTATCGTGCTACAGGATATAACCGAGATGCTACATCTGGAGAAAGTTCGTAGTGACTTTGTGGCCAATGCCTCTCATGAGCTGAAGACACCAATTTCCGCAATTCGTGGGCTTGTAGAAACGATAATCGATGATTCCTCGATGGATAAGAGTGTGCTGACGACATTTCTGGGACGCATACAGAATCAGGCGATTCGTCTTGACACAATTGTGCAGGACTTGATCCGTCTCTCCCGTTTTGACGCACAGGATACTATTCGACGAGACTCTAATGTGAATCTTAGTGAGATTATCAGAGCGGTTTATAAAGCTAAATTGGAAGATGCAGCAGATAGCGGAGTAGATTTGATGCTGGATATTCCATCCGACTCAATCGTGATCCAGGGAGAATCCGAAGCGCTAGATCAGATGGTGTCGAATCTGGTCGATAATGCGATTAAGTACTGTGGCGATGATGGCAAGGTTGAGCTAAGGCTAAGCAGAAGAGGGCAGATGGCATGCATCGAAGTGAAGGACAATGGAATTGGTATTCCCAAGGAAGATCAACAGCGTATATTTGAGCGGTTTTACCGGGTAGATCGAGGAAGGTCCCGGGAGCAAGGTGGTACCGGGCTCGGTTTGTCTATCGTTAAGCACGTAGTTGGCTCGCATCATGGAGAGGTTACTGTTCGAAGTGGACTGGATAAAGGGACCGTATTCGAAGTCCGTATCCCCAGTACATTGGTGGCTGTATCCGAATGACGCGGTGGTTGTGCACCGCGCGGGATATTTTATGCCGCGGCGAACTCAGTTACTATTGATGCACGTGACCCAGGATTGCCTTATGAAATATCTTACTCCTTGCGTGATGATGACTGTTTTGACGGGCTGCCAATCTGTTTCCAGCACGCCGTCCCAGAAGATTATTGGTGTTTGGGAGTCAGAGATCGGCGGGTTCCCAATCACGCATGAGTATGGTGAATCCACCGTAAGCATTCCTGGCCACGAAGCGGTGAACTATGAGATTCAGGATGACGTTCTGACGTTGGACACGGTTGGGGCTAGCGAGAGAATTATCAGTTTCCCGTCGGAAAATTAGATGCATCAGACTGATCTTCTTACCGGAACCATCCAAAAGTTTTCTCGTCGCTGATAGGCTATTGAGGACCCAAGTGCTGGTACTGTATATAAATACAGGCTAATATTTATTGGTCTCAGGAAGCACTCAGGCCAATGCCAGAAGATCTGCCGGCAGGTTATTATCTGCGAAATTTCACTTATCTTTTAAATTTCGTTATCGAGCGCCACGAAGAGACACTAACCGTAGCCGAAAAGTCATTTTTCACCGAGTTTCAGGCGCTATCGCTGGATGCCCAGAGGCTTTATGTAAGATTGTGTAGCCGCAAGGGCCCTTTGTTCAGAGCCGACAAGCTGACCTATGAAGATATCTCTGATACCGCTATGGCGGTTGCTGAACTTGTCGATGAAGGGTTTGCCGACAGGGGGGCTGATTGCGACAATGAAGCCATCCTGGCACTTTGTACTCGAGCAGACCTGCTTTGTCTTTGCCGGCAGAACGAGACTAAGTCTGCCAGTAGTCTGAAGAAAGACCAGTTATTGGCCGTAGTAGCAGAAGCGATGGTGGGTCTGCCGCTACGAGCGCAGTTGCCCTTTACAGTGATCCAACCAAGGCGATTAGATGAGTTAAGAGTCTTTAGACTCTTGTTCTTCGGTAATCTTCATCAGGATATGACGGATTTCGTATTACACGAACTCGGGGTGGCACCATTTGAGTCTTATGAAATTGATCACGAGGCACGTTTCTTTACTGACAGGACGCTACTAGATGAAACCCTGGCGCTTTACGAACTAAGCGAGTTATCCAGAGAGATCATAGATAGTGGGGAGAGAGAAACGTTGCTCCAGCTATGTGCGTCACTTCCTGATAGGAATCCTGATTTAGGCCATCGTTACGATCGTATCGTGAACCGAATAGCGCGGCAGTTGGAACGCTACGATTGTTGCGTTGAGGCGTTTGAACTTTACCAGCGTTCCAGTAGCACGCCGGCCAGAGAAAGGTCCGCAAGGTTGTTACGCAAGATGGAACTCAGAGAGACATCTATCGAAATTTGTCAGGAGGTCCTGCGGGCACCCTGGGACGAAGCTGAGTACGAGTTTGCGGTTAAGTTTTCGCGGCGAATTCTGGGTAAAGACCATCGGTTTCAATCGACGCTACCGAGCGTCGAGTCGAGAGTTCAAACCGATGAGCTGGTTCTATATCCAGAAAAAGATTGTAACGTTGAGTCGCTGGTGTGTGGTTGGGCTGAGGAGCAGCGCTTTTCAGCGTACTACGTAGAGAACAGCTTGTTCCCGGGACTTTTCGGGTTGGCATTCTGGGACATTATCTTTGCTCCCGTCAGGGGCGCGTTCTTTAATCCTTTCCAACGTGGACCGTCCGACCTTTTTCAGCCAACTTTTGTGGATGCGCGTGCAGAAAGTATTGCGGAGAGGTACGCGTTTATCCAGGACCGTGAAAACTTGGCCTCCACGGTAATGAAACACTATAGGAGCAAGCATGGCCTGGCAAATCGATTCGTCCACTGGGAAGCATTGTCAGAAGACCTTTTAGACCTCGCGATGTTCTGTATTCCGGTTCAACACCTGACCTTTGTTTTTGAGCGGATGATGTCTGATTTTCGAAATAACCTTAGTGGGTTTCCCGATCTAATCCTGTTCCGGGATGACACCTACCAACTAGTAGAGGTCAAGGGACCGGGCGATCGCTTGCAGGTCAATCAGCAACGATGGTTTCGTTATTTCGGCGAGAAAAACATTCCAGCTATAGTCACCAATGTTTCCTATCCGCCAGGATGAAACCACAGCTCAAGATTTCAGTTGGTGACCTTGCAGAGTTTTCTCGTACCGGCGACATAAATTTTCACTTTAGTACTCGTTCGTCCGCCCTGGAGGGTATTCGCGGCCATCAGAAAGTGCAGGCGAGGCGAGGCAAATCGTACGAATCTGAAGTCACCCTGAGCTCACGCATGGAATTTGATGATTGTATTATCACAGTACAAGGCCGAGCGGATGGGGTGCTGGATTCAGATCAGGTGATCCTGGAGGAAATAAAAACTCACAGGATGGTCCCCGATGATATCCCGCAAGACGTCACGGCCTTACATTTGTCCCAATTGCGAATCTACGGTCACATGTACCTGGAGCAGAGTGTTAGCGATCTGCTGCAGCTTCGGCTTTGTTATTTTAATCTGGACTCTGAGCAGGAAACTTACATCGAAGAGTTGGCCAGCAGGGGAGATCTGTCAGAATTCTTTGGCAACAGGCTCTTGTCATATCACGCCTGGCTTCAGAATAAGTGGACCTGGGAGTCAGAACGTAACGGCTCTATCGAAGGGGCGCCGTTTCCATATGCAACTTTTCGCGATGGGCAAAGAGATATGTCGGTGGCGGTATACCGTAACGCGATCGATAAAAATCAGTTAATGCTGCAGGCACCAACCGGCATAGGTAAGACCATGGGCGTCTTGTTCCCAACCATTAAAGCGATGCCTAAAGAGGAAACTGACAAGATATTTTATGTGTCAGCAAAAACGTCGGGGCAGCAAGCAGCTGAAAAAGCGACGGAGGACCTGCAGACAAAAGGACTCTCGATTCGACAGGTCACCATAACCGCAAAAGATAAGATATGTTTTACACCGGGTGCTCCCTGCCACCCAGATCACTGCGCCTTTGCGCGAGGCTACTACGACAAAATACGACCGGCTGTCATGGATGTTTTTGCATCTGATCGTGTTCTTACCAGGTCTCGAGTGGAGTATTGGGCCAGAAAATTTCAAATCTGTCCGTTTGAATTGTCATTGGATTTAGCGTTGGAGACAGATGTACTAGTCGGTGATTACAACTATGTATTCGATCCTTCCGTCTACCTGAGGCGATTTTTTGAATCAGATAACGCCGGAAAATATGCGTTATTGGTGGACGAATCACATAATCTGGTCGACCGGGGGCGAGCAATGTTTTCTGCGTCGCTTGAGAAGAAAGATTTTCTTCAGCTCAAGCAATATGCCGATGATCCAGCGTTAATCCGTTGCATCAACAGTGTTAATCGATTCTTTTTGCTCTTGCGAAAAGACAACCGAGATGAATTTGATGAGCGGGGCTTTATCCGCTTCGCCGACGTCGACAACAAATTGGTGCGCTCGCTGCAAAGGTTTTGTGAGGTCGCCGAAGCGGCATTACAAATGGAGGGGTTAAGTGCGGACCATCAGGAATGCCTGTTGTCACTTTATTTCGAGTGCCTGAGATTCATTCGTACGGTAGATAATTTCGATGATAACTACGCGTTCTTGCTGCAACGATCCAGCAGGGATATGCGGATTCGTCTTTTTTGTATAAATCCTGGACCACAATTGCGCAATGGCTTTGACCGTATGGTGACGTCAGTGTGTTTTAGCGCCACGATACAACCGCAGGATTACTATGCGTCCTTGCTGGGTTCTCGCGAGGATGCAAATTGGTATGGCTTGCCGTCGCCATTCCCTAGAGAGCATCTGGGCTTATTTATCGCTCCTTTTGTACGTACCGACTATCGGAATCGTCAGGATTATATTCCCCATCTTGTAGACCTTATAAAGAACACAGTGTCCATCCGGGAGGGAAAATATATGGTGTATTTTCCTTCCTATGACTATCTTGATGCAGTGTTCGATGCCATGGACTCCACAAAATTTCGATGTATAAAACAAAGGAGAATGATGTGCGATACGGAACGAGCGCTTTTTCTATCCCAATTTGAACAGGATGTTGGTCATACGCTTGTGGGGTTTGCCGTTATGGGGGGTGTTTTTGCTGAAGCTGTTGATATGAAAGGCGATAGACTTATTGGTGCAATCGTAGTCGGCGTCGGGTTGCCGCAAATTGATATTGATCGTGATTTGGTTCGTGAGCATTTCGGAGAAAGAGGTTTCGAATATGCATATCAGTTTCCTGGAATGAATAGAGTATTACAGACGGCGGGAAGGGTCATTCGAGGTGAGGATGATCGAGGTGTGGTTGTGCTTGTTGACCCGAGATTCCAGGAGCAAAGATATCGGCATCTGATGCCAGGGCATTGGCGGGTCCAGGGGGCCACTTCTGCAGACGATCTGAGAGATGGTTTATTGAAATTTTGGGGTAACTGATCGTGTTATTCTATTTCCAGTAACGACATCCGGGAGAGACCAATGAAAATCGGCGTAGTTTTACCTCACCATGAAATCGGTTCTGACCCGGGTGCCATAAAGGCTTTTGCCCAGGGCGCTGAGGCCCTCGGTGCTGATAATTTACTAATATACGATCATGTACTGGGCGTTGACCCCGACAGACCTGGTGGTTTTCAGGGGCCGTACGATAAAGACGTTCAGTTTCATGAGCCATTGACCACCTTCGCGTTTATGGCCGGAGTCACATCCAAAATTCGTTTTATCACCACGGTGCTTATTCTTCCGCAGCGGCAAACAGCATTGGTTGCCAAACAGGTTGCAGAACTCGCAATCCTTTCCGAAAACCGATTTTCTCTGGGTGTCGGTACAGGATGGAATGTTGCTGAGTACGAAGCGCTTAATGAAGACTTTACGAACAGGGGTAAGCGTCAGAGCGAGCAGGTGGAATTGATGCGGTTGCTTTGGAGTTCGGATTCTCTGGATTATCTCGGTGGGTATCACACCATTCCCTACGCGAGCATCAATCCCAGACCGAGCAAAAAGATCCCTGTCTTGTTTGGTGGTGCTGCCCCAGCCCTGCTTGAGCGCTGTGCCAGGCTCGGAGATGGCTGGATTCCTGTCATGGGACCAAATGTCCCAGCCGCAAATGCAATAGAGACGTTAAAGCGATTGCGGGAGGAACAGGGTTTAACCTGGGATGATTTTGAGATTCAGGCTCAGGCACAGTTTGCGGGTGGTGACCCGGAGCGTTGGATCAGCCATGCGAACAAGTGGCAGAAACTTGGCGCAACGCATTTGGCGATTGCAACCCATAACGCAGGAGAGACAGACGTTGATGGTTTTCTAAAGCGTGTGGAAACCTATATGTCTGCAGTCAGTAGCGGCGATCTCTAGCGGCGGTCTCTAGCGCATCTGACAATAGAAGCAGTGTAGATAGAGGCCCGGCGTCTCACTCATAGATACCAGATCGAGGAATTCTTTTGGCAACAGAGCGTCAATAATTTCGCGTGCCGGATACACATGTGCAATAGTGTTAGTACTGACATTCAAGAGCTCGTTGATTAACTTTTCCCTGCTCGAGAGCTCCTTTTCAATATAGATAACTTCATAGTCGGAAACATCCGATAAGTGGGCAGCGGAAGATATTGCATCTTCAAGCCCGCCAATTGCGTCTACCAGCCCAAGCTCCAACGCTGTTTTCCCTGCCCAGACACGGCCTTTGGCTATTTCTTCCACTTCAGAAACGGTCATATCTCTTCCGTCTGCAACCAGGGAAACAAATTTTCTATAGGTTCGTTCAACGGAGCGTTCCAGAGTGTCCTGGATCACAGGGCTGATGGTCTTGAATGGGTTCAACGCGCCGCTGAGAGCTGTCGTTCCTACACCATCAGTGTGAATTCCAATTTCTGCCAGGGAGTTTTCGAAAGTCGGAAACAGTATGAACGCGCCAATTGATCCGGTGACAGTCGATTCAAGCGCAAAAATCTTGTTAGCAGTGCTGGATATCCAGTAACCACCCGAGGCTGCATAGCTGCTCATAGATACAACAACTGGTTTCCCCGCTTGTTGTAACAACGTTAACTCCCGGCGAATCCTTTCGGAGGCCGCAGCACTCCCGCCCGGGCTGTTTATCCGCAACACTACACTCTTAATTTTTTCATCTCGTCTGGCTTTTTGAATAAGCGATGACAGGGATTCTCCACCTATCAGGCCAGAGGGCTGCTCTCCATCGAGGATGGTGCCGCTCGCGGTGATCACTGCAATCTTATCTTTCGCAGGGTTTGGCACTCGAATTGCTGGCTGCGTAGCTCTTAGGTAGTCTTTGAAACCTATTTGCCTGAAGGAGTGACTGGATCGTCCAACGATGCCGATCATTTCCTCCTGCCACGCTGATTTCGATAAAAGCTCATCGGTGTAGCCTTCGTTGACAGATAGCAGTGCAGGATCGTTTCCTGCGCGCGCAAGTAACTCGTTATATTCATTCGTATAGCGAAGGAAGGACGCATTGGAAATGCCCCTCTGGGTCGTAATGATATTTTGGTAACCCTTCCAGAGTGTATCTATCCATGCTTGATTGGCTTCTTTTGAGCGTTCTGACATGCCATCCAAGGTGTAGGGTTCCGCCGCATCTTTATAATCACCCGCGGAGAATACCTTTACGTCGACCTTCAGTATTTCGAGTGCGGATTTATAGTAAAGAGGGTATACCCCGAAACCGGTGAGGAATACGCCTCCCAGTGGCGCAAAGCTATTTTCGTCCAGGACTATCCGATCTGCATGCGCCGCGATTAGATACTGGGCCTGGGAGTAACTTGGCCCGAACGCAAAAATAGGTTTATCTGAAGCCTTGAAGTCACGTAGCGCGTTTCCTATCTCTTCCAGATGCCCCATTGCTATGCCGCCTAATTTGGATAGATCTAGCACCAATGCAGTGATCTGGTCATCAGACTTTGCGGTTGAAATGGCGAGAAGAATATCGCGTAGTACCGTTTCGGATACACGCTCTCCGCTCACGAGGTCATCAAGCGGATTTGTTAGCGACCTTTGTTCGACTACCGTCCCGGTGGGGTTAAGCACGAGGGCCGTGCTGTCTTCAATGCTGATGGAATCCGTACTAAAAATGGTGAATAGAACAACGATAACAACAACAAGGAAGACGATGTTGCCGATTGCGTTCTTGATCGATGTTAGCGCCTGCCACGTCGAGGAGAGTAACTTCATTGATTTAAGTATGTCGCCAAATTTCAGATCCTACCACAGAGCTTTGACAATCTGAGTCTTTCGATTTGCCACGATAAAGGATAAACCCGTATTCTCCCAGTTATGCGATACATCCCCAGTATAGAAATACGTTTGGCGATTAGTACCGAGGCTGCGGCGCTTGCGGAAATGTCCCGGCAGTTGGTTGAGCGTGGACTTTCCTGGTCCTGGAAGCCAAAGAGAGTTCAGTCGATGATACTAAATCCCGAGTGTTCGGTAATCGTGGCGAAAACCCGAGTAGAATTGGCAGGGTTCGCTATCATGGAGTTTCATCAATCTCACGCCCACTTGAATTTATTGGCAGTCGCCGACAATAAAAGGCGGGAGGGCATAGCAAGCGCCCTTCTTGCGTGGCTGGAAGAGTCGGCGAATGTTGCAGCCGTTGACCGAATTGAATTGGAAGTTCGACGTAACAACGAGGGTGCGAGGGCATTCTATAAGGTTCATGACTACCAGGAAGTTGCGATGGTTCCCGGATACTATGAAGGTAGGGAGCATGCAGTGAAGATGATTCACTACCTGGTGCCACCAGATGTAGCAGAGAAGAGACCATAATGTTATGGCAATGGCATGATCTTCTGGCAGCGCTTAACTTGTCCGAGCCAAAGGAAGGGAGGGCGGTAACGGGTGTCAGTATAGACACTCGTACGCTAGTGGCCGGTGATTTATTTGTCGCGCTTTCAGGTGATCCCGGCCCAAGGTTCGATGCTTCCGGTAGAGGAAACAGTGATGGGCATGAGTTTGTGTCTGCAGCAGGAGAAGCAGGGGCTGCTGCTTTACTTGTATCAAATGATGTTGAGTCGAAGTTGCCGGCGTTGCAGGTCACCAATACCCTTGATGGCCTTTGGCAACTAGCTCGATTTGCAAGAGCCAGAATGCATGGCCGTGTTGCTGCAGTCACAGGTAGTGCAGGCAAAACGACTGCCCGAAGTTGGCTGGAACAAATTTTAAGTGCGCAGTTGCCCACGCATGCTTCAGTGGGTAGTTACAATAACCATTGGGGGGTGCCCCTGTCTTTAGCACGCATGCCGGAATACTCCGGATATGGGGTGTTTGAAGTCGGAATGAATCATGCGGGTGAAATTACTCCTCTTAGTGAATTGGTCGCACCTCATGTAGCCCTTGTACTCAATGTCTTGCCTGCACACATTGGACAATTAGGGAGCCTGGAAGCGATTCGTCAAGAGAAGCTTGATATCAGGCAGGGATTGCAGGAGAACGGTATTTTGGTTGTACCGTATGATCTGGCGCGATCTGATGTGACGGATGTTGAGGTTCTTACCTTTGGCTTTGATGCGAACGCTGATGTTGCTGCCACGGTGCAAACAAGTGCTGATTTCCTTTCGGTTGAGGTGACA
This sequence comes from uncultured Gammaproteobacteria bacterium, assembly GCA_913045175.1. GTDB lineage: Bacteria > Pseudomonadota > Gammaproteobacteria > Pseudomonadales > Azotimanducaceae > UBA7455. Next base: position 22,250 of record CAJWQG010000019.1, read on the forward strand.
ATTGCGGAGGTCAATTATCGTTACGACCTGGCGACAACCGGAGAACATTTGGCGTTGACATCGGTTGCTGTGCTCGCCGTTATTCATGCGCTAGGCGCCGATGTTGGAAAAGCTGTAGAAAGCATGAGCCTGCTAGACAATCCGCCAGGACGTGGAAACATGTTCATGGCGTCGGGTCGAACCATTGTGGATGATAGTTACAACGCGAACCCCGTTAGCATGACCTATGCGATCAAGGCGCTGACACAACGCGTACCGGGCAGAAGAATCGCTATTTTGGGAGAGATGCTTGAGTTAGGGGAACAGAGCCAGGAACTGCACCAGGAAGTGGCGCTGGCGTGTGGGGAAGTGGATGTGGTTGTTACTGTGGGTGAAGGGTTTGCACATACAAGATCAGATTTCGGAGACAGATTATTGGTGCATGTGGACTCCGTTGATCATCTTGATCTTGATCAACTCATTGCAGTTACTCAACCAGGGGATACGATTCTGGTCAAAGGGTCGAATAAAGTATTTTGGGTAAATAAATTTGTCTCGAAGTTGATTACATCACTGGAAAGCGATTAATCAGAAGTGTTCGTGTTATTACCGGTTTGATCCTCTTCAGCTTTCAAATACTCTCCCTCTAGCGGTTCCTCTCGAGTGTTTTTTAGTACGTTTTCGATAGCTTGATCGACATGGTTGGGGTTGGTGCTTTGATCAGTTCCGAAATACATTCGGTTCTCATCTTCAGTCAAATCTTCCCTGCCTTCCCAGGGAAGCAAGTGGTAGTCCTCGTCATGTCTGAAATCAACAAACGGATACTTGATGATTTCAAAGTAGGGGGAATAATCAAAATCGTTTGGGGTGCAAAGTTTTGGGTTTCGCCGGAAAAGTTGTAACTGTTCGTCGGATTGTTTGATTAGGGGCAATATAGGAAATTGTACGAATGCAAATGCCTCTGCAATCATTGTTGAACATACCGTACGAGTGGAAGGGCCGGTGCTGTGTTCAAACAGACTGGATCTCCACTTTTTTGGCAAGACATACCAGGGGAATAGAAACCGCGCCAGGTCAAAAATCTGACGAACATCGTAGTCGACTCCCAATCTGCTGATCGCGAACCGGATGATCTGTTGCCCATCTTTGATGCCTAGTCGCGAGGGCCGGCAGATTCTCAAATGGTCTCCGTCATAGATTTCGAGATTCCTTACAACGGTTCCTTTGCCTAACAGGCTTTCGATTACCAGCCGATCACCATCATCTCCATCGTAGTGGTGCTCTATGATCTCTCTGAGTTCGGAGTTCTCAATATCGTGTATTCGTCCAACGTAGAGTGCGGCGTGTGTCCAGGTGCTCTGAGTGATCCAACGTATGACCTCGCTGACTCTGGATCTGCCTTCCAGCAGGACCACATCACATGGTTTCAACTCATAGCTGATGCGTTCGAAGTCGCTCAGCGGGTACGAGCGCATGGCCCGTTCATGGTTCAGCCATGTGATGAGAGGACGAGATATTAGGTTGAAAGCCATAGACACAGTGCGCTGGATCACTGTTTCAATTGTACCGCACTCTACGACTTTACCCTGGGCTTCTCGAGAAGAGACAGGTAAGAGGCACGTATATGCAGTCAAAGTGCCGCCTAGGAAGGGTAGCGAAAGCGTGCGATAATTCGACACCATGATTGTTGATAGACTTGGCAGACGCTTCAGAAACCTTAGAGTTAGCCTGACAGCGGCCTGCAACTATGCCTGTACCTACTGCGTACCTGATGGTAAGCGGCTCCTGCGCGCGGAAAATGAACTTCCAGCGACAAAACTGCTGAAGGGCGTAACCATGCTGCAACAAGCAGCCGGCATTGATAAGGTGCGCATCACTGGTGGAGAACCACTGGTCACCCCAAAATTCGATGAATTCTTATTGGGTGTTATGGAGCTCCCGTTATCGGACGTCAGTTTGACGACAAACGGACAACTGTTACCGAAGAAGAAGGATGTAATCGCAGAATCGGGTTTAAGTAGGATCAACGTTAGTCTCGACACGTTGAATCCACTTCGATTCAAGCAGATTGCCAGAGGGGGAGACCTTGAAACGGTGCTGTCAGGAATCGACTCGATGCTTGAGTTAGGTCTTAAAGTAAAGATCAACATGGTTCCTCTAAGGTCTCAAAATCTTACTGAAGTCCCGATGATGCTCGATTACTGCCTGGATAGGGGAATCGAGTTGCGATTTATTGAGCTGATGCGAATGGGGCACCTGTTACACAGCAATAATTTTACGAGCGAATTTGTCTCAATGGAGTTGCTGTTAGACACCATAGGTGAACATTACGAATTCGCTCGAACGGATGCTCCTTACGACTCTACTGCAGTTCGTTTTCAGATTCCCGACAGAGGTGTGTTCGGAATTATCGCCAATGAGAGCGAACCCTTTTGTCGCGCCTGCACCAGGTTGCGATTATCCTCTGATGGGTTCTTATATGGTTGCTTAAGTAGCGCCAACAAGAATTACATAGGTGATTTGCTGGACCTGCCGTCCCATCTGGTTTTACCTAAGCTCCAGGGAATACTTGTCCAGGCGCTGGGGGACAAGAAACTAGCGTTTCAGGGTGAAGTCACCGTTATGAAACTTATTGGGGGATGAGCATTTGAATCCTGTCCGGATGCTGTCTCTATTTTCGGCGACCGTCTTGCTGGTCACTGGCTTTTTCGTTGTTGCAGCAGATGATGCAAGTCTGTCGGTAGTCGCAAGGGATATAGGCTATGGCGCAGATGATGAGAATCAAGCTCTGGATATTTACTATCGAACAGGTTCAGCGAAATTGCCGGTGGTTGTTTATGTTCATGGCGGTGGCTGGGCATTTGGCGATAAGGATGATGTGCATCACAAGCCACAATGTTTTGCCGATCGTGATGTCGCCTTTATTAGTATGAATTATCGTCTTCGTTGGGATCATGAGATCTATGATCAGGCGGAAGATATTGTTTTGGTGACAGATTGGATCCATCAGAACGCAGACACCTACAATCTTGATTCGTCCAGGATCGTATTGATGGGGCATGCGGCAGGTGCACATCTGGTTTCACTCGTTGCAACTAACGAAAGTTTCATGAAGGCTGACCATTGTGAACTCAGTGACATTGTTGCGGTTGTCGCAATTGATACGGGCAGCTGCGATATTGGAAGACTGATGATGGAGCTAGGTAGCTTCATAGAGCGACGTCAGCACAGGCTCGTGTTTGGTAATGATCAACAGGTTTGGGAAGAGGTTTCGCCCATCACTCATGTTGAATCAAATAAGGACATCCCATCCTTTGCGTTGTTATATGTGGCAGAAGATGAAGAAAGCACGCTTCAGGCGAAAGGCTTTGCAAAGGTGCTCGCAGGAGCTGGTGTTGAAACCATCATGATCACGGGCAACGAGAAGACGTCTGACAGTATTGATGAAGAGTTGGGTACTGCCAAAGACAGCACCACTCAGGCGTTAATGACGTTTCTACGCGCTAAAATCTAGGTGGGACTGAAATCGGCGAATCGATGGTGTAGCCTTCTTGTCCTGCTTGCGATCGCTACGGATAGTGAGGGGTTGTCGAATGACATCTCTGGAGCGCTACAGGCAATCGCAAGCACACGACTGGAGATCCCCGAGTATGTCGAGGTATCAACAGAAATCGACGTTGTCCAACGGGTAGAACTGAATCGTAGTCTGCCTTCAGGTACATTTCTCATCGTCGATCAGCCGGTGTACTACCCTTGGCAGTTACAATCTCGTCAGTCTAACGAAGATAACTACGTTTCGGTTGAGGCTGATGTCGAAGTCGTTGTTCGAACCCTCCGACGGGATCACGTACCGGGACTAGAGATCGGAAGTCCATTGGTGGTGATCGTGGAATTGTTGTCAGAAATGACCCCCGGGGAGGCTTTGACGGTTCACTACACCAGGCTTCGTGTTCCTTCCATCACCTACGATGAGTTTTCGTTGCCTTTACTTATCTCTGTTGGGGAAGGGTACCATTCCATACCTGTCAGCAGGTTTGCGATAGCGCCGGGCCCGGCCTCCAGAATTCAGGTAACTGCTCCATCTCAGCTTCGTCCGGGAGAGCCATTCGAGGCGCACCTACTGTTGACAGACAATGCAGGTAATCCTGCGCTCGGGTCTACCCCGAATCTGGAGGTTATGGTTGATGGGGTATTCAGTCGACGCCTGCTTCGAGGAGAAAGCGCAGAGCTTGTGATTGATAATCTTTCGTTTGATGAAACCGGCCTACATAGAATAGACGTCAGATCGGCGGGCGGATCTTTGGTTGGTAGTTCTGATGTGATTCACGTGTCTGACATCGATCAAAAAATACTCTGGACTGATCTCCACCTCCATGGAGGTGGAGATCTGACACGAAGTGGTTTTTCGGTTGATGCGGTTCACGCCCGCAACAGTATTGCTTTGGATTTCATGAATCTCATCGATGAGTCTGAGAATTCGGTAGAACTGACACGTCCTTTAGATCGTGGCGGAAATATGTTGCTGCTTTACGGTGGGCTTCAAGTGGTGTTGGCGGACGTGCCGACCGATTATCGGCGGCTGAATGCAGATAAGCCCATTTTTGCGGAAATACTATCGGGATATTCCCAGCATGAGTGGTTGGGGTCGAGTATTGCATCTCTGGGGCACCGGCTGGCATTTGTGGGTTCACAGACCTCGCATACTCCTGGCGCAGCTATCGGGCAAGGTAAGACCGCTCTACTGGTCATGGGTGGCGAGTCATGGATGGACGCGTTATCGGCAGGACGAACTTACGTTGCGTCGGAAGGCAAACCAGTGATGCTTCTGAGCGTGAATGGTGCCCCTCCCGGAAGTCGTGTACCACATAGTCTCAGGCGCGAAATTGCGGGCGAGGTTCATGCCTCCTTCGGGCTGGATAGAATCGAGCTTCTTCGTAACGGAATACTCATTGACGAGGTAACGCCTGGAGTTTCTCAGGACGCCAATATTCTGCGGGTTAGGTTGTCATCGCCAAGTTTTCCCAAGAACTGGGATCTACCTCGCAACGGTCGTGAATGGATTGGATTTCTTCGTGCCCCCGGTGGACGATTGACAGATTTGACTACGCAGAAGGTGGGTGTCCTGCATGACATTGCGATTAATCCAGCCGACAGTTCTCGGGTAGACTTTATTACCTGGACCCATGGGGGCTCCAGAAGTTTTCTGGTTGAGGCTTCTATTGAAGATAATGAGGTGCCACTGGAGCTCTCAATTATGGAAGGGTTTGAAGATATAGCTTACATTCCCCGGTATCGACCGCCGTCTACAACACCAGCGATTCGGCAGCTATTTACCCTGGAGGATCTACGTAATGGTGATTGGAATCGCAACTTTGAGACCTATGGCTATGATGACCTCGTGGAAATATCTATCGTGGACAGTGAGTTGCCAACCAGTTATGAATTTCGATTTGTAGATGTGACGGATGTACGAGCCGGAGACTATTATTATGTAAGAGTCCTTGGGAAGGAGGACGAAATGATATGGTCCAGCCCTGTTCATGTTGGAGGATTTGATGTTGTCGAATAGAGAAGTCAGGTTTATGAGCAGCCTATTTCTCGCCTGTTGTTTGTTGCTTGCGGTTGTCATTCAGCCTACATATGCCGCGCGAAACTTATGCATGTGGAAGATTCAGAATGGTTATACGACCGTGTATTTGCTGGGGTCAATTCACGCGATGCGTGAGGATATGTACCCCTTGCCTAGTCCAATCCTTGATGCCTTCAGGAAGTCGGATACCGTTGTTTTTGAGGTCGATCTAACGAAATTGGATAGAGAGGAAATGTCGCGTGTGATGGCTGAGCTTGGCACCTACGAACCTCCGGCATACATCAACGATGATTTGTCTCCTGAAACTATTGATTTGCTGGTTACCTATTTGCGAGATGCCAAGATAAGTATGGGCCAGGTCCGACATCTTAAACCGTGGCATTTATCTCTTAATATAGGCGTTATGGAACTTAATCGATTAGGTTATGAAACCGAGTTAGGTCTGGATCAACATTTACAAAACCTTGCAGTTCAGGAGGGCAAAGAAGTTCGAGAACTAGAATCGTTCATACAGCAGATCAGAGTTCTGTCTAGCGACCCGGTGGACATTCAGGATCTTGCGCTAAGAGTGTCGCTGCTCGAGCGCGATAAGGTCCGTGAGGATATCAATCAGATGATTGCTGCGTGGCGTGAGGGTGATGCCGATATGATGTATCAGCTAACGCTTGATTCGGTGCAGGTGTATCCGAAACTGCAAAGCCAGATGAGCCGACTGGTGTTATCTCGAAACGTTAAAATGACAAATAAAGTACGAGAGTATCTTGATACGAATGGTAACTACCTGGTCGTGGCGGGTGCTCTTCATATGGGAGGACCTCAGGGAATCGTAAACCTGCTCGCGAAAGATTACGAGGTCGTTCAGGTATCATACTGAGGTTTTTGAAATTGTTGATTAATGGGAGCTGAAAACATGAAGTACCTGCACACGATGGTCAGGGTAAATGATATTGATGAATCCTTGGATTTTTACTGTAACAAACTCGGTCTGGAGGAAATTCGACGCACAGACAGTGAGCAGGGTCGTTTTACGCTAGTGTTTCTGGCGGCGCCAGGTGACTCCGAAGCACAGATTGAGCTTACCTATAATTGGGATGGGGATGCGTTAGGGGAGGGTTCACGCAACTTTGGCCATCTTGCCTATGCTGTAGACGACATTTACGCAACCTGCCAACAACTTAGGGATGGGGGCGTAACTATAAATCGTCCCCCGAGAGATGGACGGATGGCCTTTGTCAGATCGCCAGACAATATATCCATTGAGATTCTCCAGGCAGATGCAGCTAAAGAGCCAGAGGAGCCCTGGACCTCGATGGAGAATGTTGGGGAGTGGTAATCAGGGTGTTTGATGATGCGTGGTTAGCTCAGGTCAGTGAAGAAATACTGGACCCGGATCTGGCGATCTGTGATCCGCATCATCATCTCTGGTGGCGTCCAGAGAACAAATATTTGTTAGACGACCTGCTTAAAGATACCGGCAGTGGGCATCGCGTTGTCAGTACCGTATTTGTGGAATGTAGTTCGATGTACCGTGATGGCGAATCAGTAGCGTGTGCGCCTGTAGGGGAGACAGAATTCGTCCAGGGCGTCGCCGCGATGAGCGCCAGTGGTGGTTTCGGAGAGACCCGAGTCGCGAAGGGTATTGTAAGCTTCGCTGATCTTACGCTTGGGTTAGGGGTCCGTGAAGTTCTCGAGGCCCATCAGCAAGCAGGAGTTGGCAGATTCCGGGGTATTCGGCATGCTGCCGGATGGCATGAAAGTTCCGCGATTAGAAACTCACATGCGAACCCCGTTCAGGGATTGATGATGCGAAATGACTTCCGGGAAGGAATGTCCGTGTTGGACGATATGGGTCTTAGTTTCGATGCATGGTTCTATCATCATCAATTCGCTGAATTCGCTGATCTCGCACGAGCCTTTCCCAACGTAACAATGATCCTGGATCACTTTGGCGGGCCGTTGGGAATTGGACCCTATGCCAATAATCGAGATCACGTGTTCGAAGATTGGAAGCAAAGCATTGGAGCGCTGGTTGATTGCAAAAATGTTTACTTCAAACTGGGTGGCATCAACATGAAGTTAAACGGATTTGAATGGCACAAAAGAGATAAGCCACCTTCTTCTGACGAACTGGTTGACGCTACTGCACCATACTATGACCACTGTATAGATTTATTTGGGGTCGATCGCTGCATGTTCGAGAGTAACTTTCCTGTGGATAAAGAATCGTGTTCTTACGCGGTGCTTTGGAATGCGTTCAAGAAGATGACGGCTGGAAGATCCGCACCGGAACGTCAAGCTTTATTCCATGATAATGCGCATCGAGCCTACCGTTTGGGCCAGTGAGGTTCCACGGATACGTGCTTAACCGACGCTACTTACTGACAAAAATCGTACAGGGGTTTTCGCTGACAGGTGCCTTGTTCCTCTTTTATCCGTTCGTGAAATCCTGGATACCGGGATTAAGTCAGGCACATACGCTCGAGGTAGATTTAAGCGATCTGTCGCTTGGAGATGTAAAACAGGTCCCCTGGTTGGGCCGACGAGTTATGATCACAATTCGTACTCCTGCTGAGGTTAAAGCGTTAATCGAAAAAACTGATTCTCTTAAGGACCCTGATTCCATTCGTTCATCGCAGCCTGAATTCGCCCGTAACATGCATCGCTCTCAGCGGAGCGACGTCTTTGTAGCTTATGGTAACTGCACCCATTTCGGCTGCATTGTAGGAGTAAACAGTTCAGACGCGCATGCCCGATTCAGCTGTCCCTGTCACCAGAGTGAGTTTGACGCGGCGGGGCGGGTATTTGCAGACGCGGCGGCTCCACTTAATCTTGAGATTCCAGATTATCAATTCCTTTCACGAAATACCTTGTTGCTGACAAGTTCTGGCTAGCGATGCAGAAGAATCTTCTAATTGTCTATCACAGCAAAGGAGGTAAGAACGCCGCCATGGCGAAAGCTGTTTTGGCAGGTGCCAACCATCCTGATATCGATGTTGCTGTACGTTTCCTCAGTGCCTATGACGCAAATGAAAAGGATTTGCTTTGGGCGGATGGTATTGTCTTTGGGACACCGGAAAATTTTGGGTACATGTCGGGCGCGTTAAAGGATTTTTTCGACAGAACATTTTATGAGGTGGAAGGAAAGGTCGATGCTACGCCGTATTCGGTTTTTATAGGTACTGGCAATGACGGCCAGGGAGCCTTATCGAGCGTTCGTCGGATCTGTATCGGCTACAAATTTAAGGAAGTCCAGGATCCAATCCTCGTTGCTGGTGAGCTTTCCGAGTCCGATTTACAGCGATGCGAGGAACTTGGGATGAGTATGGCGGCCGGGCTGGAGGCTGGTATATTCTAAGTACTGTACATATGTACAGTTAATGCTATTCTGCGTAAATGGATAAGGCTGGCGATGGCAGAAGCAAAGCTTCTTTAGGGCATGAAGAGCATAACCATGCGACCAGGAGCGCTCCCATCAAAGGACGTGGTGCGGTTTCTAACCCACAGAATAGGTTTGCTCACTATACCGTAGAAGAGTTCTATGACGGTTGGTCTGAAGAAGCTGACACTGTTGGGCCCGCAACAAAGTTAATAAGAGAAACTTCCAGGAATATCGTTTCTACGAATAAATCTCCAGATGTTCCTTTTGACAAGTCGATAAATCCTTACCGTGGCTGTGAACATGGGTGCATATACTGTTATGCAAGACCAACGCATGCGTATTGGGATATGTCTCCAGGACTGGATTTTGAATCCAAAATCATCATTAAGCCCAATGCTCCACAACTTTTGCGCGATACCCTGACCAAGCCCGGGTATCGACCCTCGGTCATTTGTATTGGTGCGAATACGGACCCATATCAGCCAACTGAAGCGAAAGAACAATCAACTCGCCGCATCGTTGAGGTGTTGCAAGAATTCAGGTATCCGTTCACCATCATTACTCGTAGTGGTCTTATTCGCCGCGACCTTGATATCCTGGTCGGAAATGGCAGCGCTTAACCTATGTAGCGTAGCGATTAGCGTGACTACCCTGGAAAACGACCTGAAACGGAAGCTTGAGCCAAGAGCCCCGTCCGGAAGAACCCGGCTCGCAACGATTGAGTCCCTATCGCGAAGAGGTATTCCCGTGACGCTGATGGCGGCGCCCATGATTCCCTACGTAAATGACCATGAAATGGAACAAATTTTACGATCGGGAAGTGCGGCTGGCGCTTTATCTGCGCGTTACATCTTCATTCGTTTGCCAAGGGAGGTGCATGGTATGTTCGCAGAATGGCTGGCAACCCATTTTCCAGAAAGGGCTGCAAAGGTCATGAATGTGATCAAAGCCTCGCGAGGAGGTCGTGCCTATGACAGCAATTTTGAAACTCGTATGCGTGATACAGGTAACTTTGCTGATCTGCTCGATAAGCGGTTTCAGTTAGAGGCTCGCCGGCTTGGTTTAAACACAAAGCGCAATGCCGAGCTTGAGCTGGGTCTGTTTACTTACCCTGGCAAACAACTTTCCCTGATCTAGTGAAATCAGTTGCCCGCCATACTTTTAATGGCGTCCAGAATCAACTCAATAGCCGGTCTCTTACGATAGTCTTTTTCCGCGAACTTGGCGAAGACGTCGCCTTTACCATTCACCAGAAACACACCCGGATGAGGGACTCCATAGGCGCGATGGCCTTTCGGATAGCTCTCGTTAAGAACACCAAACGCGGTAGCATGCACAGCTCTCTCGTCAGACAACAAGGGGAAGCTTATGCTGTGTTTACCTGCGAATGAACTATTGGTATCTGCTGAGTCGTAGCTCATTGCCGCGATACTCACACCGAGGGCATCGAATTTTGCTTTTTGTTCGGACAACTCCACGAGTTGTTTTTTGCAGAATGGTCACCAATCGCTGGATCTAACAAAGAATAGTACCAGACCGTTCTCGCCGATGAGCTCCTTGTTGCTCCAGGTCTGACCGCTTTGGTCTACCGCATTGACGTTCGGAAATGGTGTGCCTTCAGGAATTCCAACGGCCCAATCATCGGCCGGAGATGTTAGTGGCATTATTAAAAGCGCAAATACCAAAAGCTGTATGCAGCGTGTTAGCACTGTTTCTTCACCTTGCACGGCATCGCGCAATTGTGCAGTTTATCCCATAAATCCACCTTTTGCCCACTTGGACGCTACACATGCGTTGTTCAGGCCCATTTTAAGGCGCATTGTTAACCTTTCAGGAACACGATAGTCTTCGCGGACATGAGGCAGATCTATGCCTTTGAATCAAAAAAGAGCCGCTTATGTCTGAATTCGCAAACTCTGAGTTTAAAGACAAAGTTGTCATTGTCACTGGAGCTGGCAGAGGGCTGGGACGCTCTCATGCTATAGAGTTTGGCAAGCGTGGTGCCAAGGTGCTCGTGAATGATTCTGGAGGAGCCGTTGATGGTGCCGGGTCAGGCAATACGGCTCAGGCGGTCGTCGACGAGATTATTCGCCTGGGTGGTGTCGCTTACGCCAATACAGCATCCGTCGCTGATGAGGATGGGGCAGCCAGTTTAGTCGAAGATGCGACAACGCAGTTTGGCACCGTCGATGTCGTCGTAAACAACGCGGGAATCCTGCGAGACAAAACTTTCACCAATGTCACAATGGATAATTTTAGAGCTGTATTGGACGTTCATCTGCTGGGTTCAGTATATGTAACAAAGGCGGCCTGGCCTATTATGAATGAAAAGGGTTGGGGCAGAGTGGTCTTCACAAGTTCAGGGTCCGGTATTTTCGGGAACGTTGGTCAGTCAAACTATGCAAGCGCTAAAATGTCAGTTATCGGGTTAATGAATGTATTAAAGCTTGAAGGACAACGTAAGGGTATTCGGGTAAATACGCTAGCACCTGGAGCGGTTACGCGAATGACGGAAGATCTTCAGCCTGAACGGGAAGGAAGGCCTGAACAGGTTAGCCCCGCTGTCTTATACCTGTGTTCTGAAGAGGCCCCTAATGGCCTGATTCTACAAGCTGCTAATGGACGATATTCGCTTATCAAGATCTGCGTTACAGAAGGGGTCGATCTAGGGGAAAACGTCGATTATGAATCATTTGCCTCACGTCTCGACGAATTGATGCAGGATGATAACCTTAAGCCCGCCTAGGACTTTGTCTGAACATGACTGAGTCCGCCTTGCCCAGACTAAAAACCGAACGACTATGGTTAAAACTCCTGGAGCCCGCAGATGCACCATTGATGACTCGCTTTCGATTGGATAACAAATTGCATCTAACCAAGTGGGAACCGACGCGCCCACCAGAATTCTACACAGACGCTTTCTGGTACATGCAATTAAAGATAGCGATTAGAGAATTTCGAAATCGAACGAATCTTTGTCTGGTTATACTGGATGAGATGGAGTCGCGCGTCGTAGGTGTCTGTAACTATACTAATATTGTTAGAGGGACTTTCCAGTCCTGCCATCTCGGATACGCGTTGGACTTTGAACATGAAGGTCATGGTTTGATGTTCGAAGCGTTGCAGGCCAGCAATAGATATGTATTTGAAGCGTTTTCACTACACAGGATCATGGCGAACTATATGCCGCGAAATAAGCGAAGTGGCGATCTGCTATCTAGACTTGGTTTTATAGTCGAAGGTGAAGCCAGATCTTTCCTGAAAATCGATGGGCAATGGGAGGACCACATTTTGACCTCGCTGATCAACCCACGAGAACATCCCTAGCCACCAGGGCTCGCCAATTCGTAGACGAATCCAGGGCTCCCCAAATAAATTCCCCCATCGACATTGACGCAGAATCCGTCTGCATACTCCCATGCCTGATCGATCGTCTCGGCCTCTACCTTTCTAGCGTATGGGATAGGCGTGTGTCCGTGGATGATGCGCTTACCCCCGTATAGTTTAAGAAGTTGTTCGGCTCGCTGAGTGCCGGTAAGGGGAAGGCTCGAGAATGCCATGTGTTCTGAGAATTCCTCCAGCGTAATGAGCCATTTATCCAACTCACTTGATTGCATTAGCTGTTGGAATGATCGGTTAACGTTTTCAATCGAAACGCCGTGAGATACATACACCATTGAGTCGGCGTGAATCAGGAGATTCTCGTCTTCTAACGCCATTGTGGGTAGTGTCTCGATAAAAGCGGTGTGCTCATCAGAAAATCGTGTGAGGTCCTGGGTGACGCCTCCCCATTGTTGCCAGAGTTCAGTAACCGACTGGCCATAGTTGGTTGCAGCATCGGGGAAACGATAAGCGCACAAAATCATAAGCTCGTGGTTACCAAGGAGCGCGCTGACTTCGCCGCCCGCAGCAGCTGCGTATTGCTGAAGCTTCATGGTGAGTTCCAGTCAGTCAATGCGCGATTGGCCTCGGTCAAAGAAATCGCCAATGAGCCAGAGTTTATTCGAGCCGCCACACCAGTTCAGGTGCTCATCGCAAAGCTTGCTAGCGCGCAACAATTGACCATTTTCGTTGATGTAGCCGTGAAGGTCGCCGATGACGAATGTTGCCAAGATGGAACCGCTAGTGTGGTGAATTGAGGCCGTACTTTACCCACTTAAGGCGAAAAGTGTAAGGAACTGAGGGCTTATTCGTTTATATCTATCCCTTCGTCTGCGAAATGTCTGAGGACTCTTTTCGAGAGGCCCGGTCCCAGTTCGCGGGCCCAGGTTTGGGCCGCGTCCATACTTTCTTGCATCAGTTTCGGCATCACTTGATTTGCCTTACGTCCGGCAGCTGATTCATTGAACTCGATTAGTCCTTTTAACTCTGCTAGGGTGAGATACTTCGCATAGATTGGATAAATCTCTTTCTCTAAAGACTCCTTTCGATCTTCCTCCAGGACCATCGCGTGAACTTCTTCTTTCACTATTTCGACAGCTTTAGGGGGAAGGTTAGGGTTGCGAGCTCGCAGGACGTATAAAATTTGTTGGATAAACGTTTCTGCAAATGCTTTTCGATCTAACCTTGCGCCGGTGATATCAACAAGCTCCTTGATGGCATGCGGTTTTTCGGCGGGAATGGGTTCTGATGTCGATAGCGCTGGCGCGAAAGCGAGGAGGATCAATAAGTACTTTCGCATCTGTCCAATTTCCCATATGAGGAGATATTACGCATCGCTTGCAGTCAATTGAAAGCCGAGCTTGTTTTTCTTCCATACAAACCAGACGATCAGAAAGTACAGATGAATAAGCAGGGCGGCGACCCACTCGAATGCGTTCTCATAGTCTTGTTCATAGTTGTCTAACAGAAGTCCCAATGCAACTGTACACAGACCAATGGCTAAAATCGTATAGCTAATTGTCTGCAGATAGATACGCGCAGGCAACGTAGCGACTAACCCCAGACGATATGTCATCAGCAGCTGAGAGAAGAAGGTAAAAGCGAAATAGATGGTAATTCCAATGCGACGCTGCAGGCGCAACGTTTCTCCCGCGGCTCCAAGTGCTACAGCATAGACAATCAGGAAGATGGCACCGATGATGCCGACCCATAATATGACGGATGGGAAATGGCTCCTGTCCCCAATAAGGCGTAACCACCGCGCGCTGAAAAACCAAAATAACATTAGCGAAGTGGCGGAAGGAATCATCGTCCCCTTAAATAAATAGAAAGCGACCCCGTGACGACCTGTGGCACTGATTGATGCACAGCTGTCAATGTAGGGCATACACCATGGCACAAAGCCCTGAGATGCGGAAATCAAGTACGTGATATGCACACTGACAATAGGAATTAACGCAGTAAAGAGTGCTAACCAGTGGACGGCTGTGGAATCATCTTGTGCATGCCGAGATGAAAGCATTTTTGGTGTTGATGCCTAGCGAATTTTTAGCAGTAAGACTAAAAGAATAGGGGTGCCAACAGCCTGAAGAAGCATAAACCTAACTAGCACCTGGGTATTTGACCAACCCATGTTATGTCGGACATGATCATGAAGTGGATAGCGAATTTGCCTGAATATGCCAATTTTGAAGAATCTAAGTAGCGCCACCTTAATCATGCCGGTAGCACCATTTACCAGCACCATGAATGCGACCACGATGATAAGAAATGGGTTTCCACAAGCCATTACCAGCACGCCCAGCATCAAGCCTATAGGACGGGATCCTGAGTCGCCCATCATCACGGCACTGGGGTAACTGTTGTGCCACAGATAGCCTGTAAGGCACCCAACTAACACAAACGACATGATGCCCCAGTCAGCACCCTGGCCATAATGCGGTACTAAAAGATATCTGGAAATATCAGCATGGCCCACAATGCCGTATAGGATTCCGCCAAGGAAAAGTATTGCCATACTCGAGAGACTCGCCGACAGGCCGTCGACCCCGTCCGAGCAATTGGTTGCGTTAATCGAAGTCCAAATCAAAATGGTTGATACCGAGATAAAAACTAACGGACTGACGACTAGAGAGTCCTTAAGTATAGGCAGCCAAACCACAAAAGGTTGCAGCTCGCAGATAATGACGGAAGCTACAATGGCGATGACAAGATCTATTGCGCCCAATCGATACTCGTTCCAGCCGGTATCGCTTTTGTCATCGAGGTACCCAATAACCATTGCAAACGCGACGCAGGCGAGAATTCCTACAAATTTCCAGTCAAAAGGTACAACCAAAATGCTCACGATCATGAATATCGGTATGAATACGATGCCCGCTGACATTGGCTTGCCGATACTTTTCTCGGCGTCGATTGCGTACTCCCGGCCTTTATCAGTTGGCAGTATGTGCCAGAGCTTTGGTAGTACCCACCAGGTTAGGAGCGCGCCGAGCGCAGTCCCTAATCCCGCTAGTACTATATATGAAGCCAGCAGCCGTAAGGGGCCGGCCATATCAGCATAATATTGTGCAACGTGGTAGAACAAGAACGTATCCCGCAATTGGCTGAAGCGATTATATGTTTTCTAGGTCGTTGAAAAATGAATCTATGTTGGAGATTTGTCCCCAAAGGACCCAGGTGCACAAAAGGCATGTAAATAAAGATTTCTTGGACTTACACTAAGCTGTTTTAGAAGTGGACCATACCTAATGGCTGTTGTTACTCGCGTTGACCTGCTTAAGAATCGCCGCACAAAAACTGTGGCGACGGTTGGTCCTGTTTCCTCCAGCAGCAAGACGATTGAACAGTTATTGCTCGCTGGGGTTAACGTGTTTCGGTTGAATATGTCTCACGGAGATCATGCAAGCCATGAGCAGGTGTTCCAGAAAATACTGACGGCTTCAGACCGGTTGCAGAGGCCCGTAGGAATTCTTGTGGATCTATGTGGACCTAAGATTCGCACTGGGCGGTTTGAAGGGGGCGCAATCAAGCTTGTGGATGGAGATGTGGTCACGCTCACTACAAGGGATGGGATTGGCAAGCCTGGCCTGATCATCTCGAAGTACGAAAACCTGTGCAGTGATGTAGTGCCAGATGACACGATTTTGCTAGCCGATGGATTGCTGGAGCTTAGGGTGATGTCAGCGACCTCGCAGGACGCCGTCTGTCGTGTCATTCATGGAGGAACCTTGGCCGACAACAAGGGCATTAACCTACCAGGTGTAGCCATTTCTGCGCCTTCCCTGACTCCGAAAGACATTGAAGACGCCAGGTTTGCGTTATCTTTGGGTGTTGATTACATGGCGTTATCTTTTGTCAGAGAGGCAAGAGATGTCGAACAGCTCCGTGAGTTGGTAGGTGATCACGATGTTCGCCTGATTGCGAAAATAGAAAAACCAGAAGCTTTGGTTAACGCGGAAGAGATCCTTGCTGTGACTGATGGCGTCATGGTGGCGCGAGGAGATCTGGGTGTTGAACTTCCACCGGAAGAAGTGCCAATTGCACAGAATCAACTCATCAGTCTGGCTAGATCCCTGGGGAAGCCCGTTATCGTTGCAACCCAGATGTTGGAATCTATGATGGTTAACGCTCGGCCGTCGAGAGCAGAAGTGACTGATGTTTCCCACGCCGTTGTCAGTGGTGCTGACGCGGTAATCTTGTCGGGGGAAACCGCGGCAGGAGATCACCCTGTTGATGCTGTCGAGATGATGGACAGGATAGCGCGTCAGACTGAGGCGCATTTGTGGTCTAGCGGTCAATATGGCCTACCAGGGTCAGAAGAGCCACCCTTGGCGTTGACGCGAGTTATTGGATCTGCAACGGCGATAATGTCTCGTGACCTCTTGGCTCGCGCTGTGCTTTGTGTGACACAGACTGGCATATCTGCATATATTGTCAGTTCAGCAAGGCCCGCCGCACCGATTATCGCAGTGACCGGGAATCAGCAGACTTATAACAGGCTGGCGCTACTGTGGGGTGTCGTACCCATATTGGATACAGAAGCGGGACGCGCGAATCCCAATGAACTTGCTCGAAAAATCGCACTTGAACTAGCTCTTGGTACAGAAGGGCAACACGTACTTCTGGTTCGGGGATTCCATGGAGATAAGTCGATGAACCTTCCTTCGGTTACTGCCGTCACTATTTGACCGAGATTGGGGCCATGTTGCATAGTTTTGCGGTTGCCGTTCGCAGGGTGTCGTCGTCCTTTGCAAAACAAAATCGCACAATACTGAATTCAGGTGGGGACTCATAAAACACTGAAATGGGTATCGCCGCCACGCCAATGTGACACGTTAAGTGCTTAACGAACTCAGTGTCCACCATGTTCGAAATATTGCTGTAGTCAGCAAGCTGAAAATATGTACCGGGACTCGGCTCCATAGAAAAATCAGAGTCGGACATTTCCTGAAGGAAGAGGTCTCTCTTCGCCTGATAAAAAGCTGGCAGTTCGAAGTAGTGTTCCGGATAGGTCTCCATGAACTCCGCAAGCGCCCATTGAGTGGGGGTATGCGTTGTGAAGGTGACAAATTGATGTACCTTACGAAATTCGTCAGTGAATTTTCTCGGTGCAGCACAGTAGGCAACTTTCCAACCTGTTGCGTGGTAGGTTTTACCGAACGACGATACGACGAAAGAGCGGGACCTCAATTCGGGATGTCCTAGCAGTGTCTGATGGGTCTCTCCGTCATAAACCATATGTTCGTAGACTTCGTCTGATACCAGCGCGATATCTGTATCGCGGACCAGTTCGGCGAGATGATCAAGTGCTTCAGGTGGCAGGATGCTGCCGCACGGGTTATGAGGGGAGTTGACGATAATCAGCTTTGTTTTGGCGTTGATGGAATCACGCAACCGTTCAAAATCGATCTGAAATCCAGGATATCTAAGCGGCAGGTGGATTGTTCTGCCTCCGGCCAGGACAACCGATGGATCGTAAGAGTCATATGCAGGATCAAAGACAATGACCTCATCACCTGGGTTTACTACTGTCTGTATGGCAACAAATATGGCCTCCGTCGCCCCTGAAGTCACAGTAACTTCACTGTTGGCATCGAGTTCCACGTCATAAAGGAGCTTTACCTTGCGAGCGATTTGCTCTCTCAGATAAGGAACCCCGGTCATGGGCGGATACTGGTTGTATCCATCTCTAAGATATTTTTCGACCAGGTCCAGGAGTGGACCCGGGACATCGAAGTCCGGATAACCTTGAGATAAGTTGATCGCATTATGGTCCGCGGCCATTTGCGACATTATCGTAAAGATCGTGGTTCCTACGTGACTAAGTTTGCTATTGATATCCATACAGAATGACTAGATAAATATTCATAAAACAATAATATACAGGATATACGTTATGTTAATTCTCTAATCCAGTCACGTGGTTGAAGATAATCTTCATACAGGAGCGATTCCGGGGTTTCTGGTTCTGGAGACCAGTCATATTTCCAGGTCGCCCGAGGGGGCATGGATGCAAGAACTGATTCGATTCTTCGACCTGACTGCATGCCATACTTTGTCCCACGATCTATCGCGAGATTAAACTCAGCATATCGACCTCGCCGGTAAAGCATAAAAGCTTCCTCTACCGGGCCAAACTCCAAGTCTTTCCTTCGATTCAGTATAGGCAAATAGGCAGGAAGGATATGGTCACCAACGCTTCGCACAAATGAAAATGCATCGTCGAAATTCTCTCCTGTCCAGTCGTCAAAGAATATTCCGCCTACGCCACGAGGTTCGCCGCGGTGGGGTAGATAAAAATACTCATCACACCAGGCCTTTAGCTTGTTATACAGATCTGCGCCGAAAGGGGCGCAGGCTGTGGCAGCGGTCTGGTGCCAATGCAGTACATCCTCAGAAAATGGATAGTAAGGAGTGAGATCGAACCCTCCACCAAAATGCCAGTGCTCTCCGTTTACCAGGAAGAACCGCAAATTTGCATGAAAGGTTGGCACATAGGGGTTTAGAGGATGAACAATCATTGAGATTGCTGCGGCCTCGAAGCCCTTTCCTGCGAGCTCTGGGTTACGTTCGCTCGCGGCTTTCGGCAGCTCGGTTCCAATACTGTGCGAAAAATGTACCGCTGCTTTCTCAAGGTAACGCCCATTCTCCAGAACGGAGGGTCTGGAATAACCACCGTTGTCAGCATTTATATCTTGTGACGTGAAGGGCGTCGTATCTACCGCTGCCAGTTGACCGCATATTGAAGACTGCAATCCAAGAAAGTAATCCCTAACTGAGGTGATGTCCGGTTTGAGCATGGAAGTACCTTAGCATGATTTATGGGTCGGTCTTAACGGCAACCATGGTTATAATGTGGCTTTTTTCATAGTTGGAAATCCAGTGACTTCCCTTACGAATATGGACCTCGATCCTCTACTAGAGCGGCTGGGTCACGCAAACCTTAAGTTTGAAGCATCCTATCCTGGACTGCATCTGGAGCGTCAACCAGTCCATACGCTGTACGGTGGTGCAAATCTATATAAACCAGGTGCGGCTCAAAAGATGGCAGATTTGGCACTGCGTCACCTGCACACCTACGCCCCCACATTCGTGGATATGGCGAACGCGCTAGAGTTTCCTGGTGCGGCGCAGCTCCCTAAGGACGGGCAACATATTGAAGTGCTTGCGCAAGAATTAGCACAAGCAAAAGAACTCTCTCCTGGAATGATCGCCTATCAGGTTTACGAGCGCGCATTACAGAAGTTGCGTCGTGAGGCTGTTGAGGATCATCGTGTGGATTTCGAAGACGGATACGGCGTACGGTCGGACGACGAGGAAGATGGCCATGCCATAAGTGCGTCGGATGCGATGGCCGAAGGTGTGCTGCAGAAGACACTTCCGCCCTTTGTTGGCCTTCGGATCAAGGCTTTAACGGAGGAAGCTAAAGGGCGCTCTCTGCGAACATTGGACACCTTCGTGTCCAATTTAGTGAGCAAGACAAATGGCCAGATACCAGTTCCGTTTCGAGTCACATTGCCAAAAGTTACGACGCCCGAGCAGGTTGAGGTGCTCGCGGACTGCCTTACGGTCATAGAGGAACGGTGCGGATTGCCCGCGCTATCTATAGATATCGAATTGATGATAGAAACCGTGCAGGCTGTATTTACTGAAACAGGGGAATGTGCAATACCTGCTCTGGTAAACGCTGGAAAGGGGAGGGTTACGGCCGCGATCCTCGGGACATTTGACTATACCGCAACCTGTAATATTGCTGCGATGCATCAGGGTCATCTACATCCGTCCGCTGATTTTGCAAGGCAGATCATGCAGATGTCATTAACGGGAATGGACGTTTCCCTTAGTGACGGCATCACCAATATCATGCCGATTCCGCCTCATCGTGGAGCAGATCTAAGCGAGGCGGAACTGGAAGAGAATGTTAGCGTGGTCCACGCTGCATGGCAGGTTCACTTTCGAAACATTATGCATTCTCTGCGGCTAGGGTTTTACCAGAGCTGGGACTTAAACCCCGCCCAATTACCCATACGTTTTGCCGCTGTCTATTACTTCTTCCTTGAAGGTCTGGCTGAGTCGACGGAGCGCCTGCGAACATTTATCGATCAGGCTGCTCAGGCATCTCTGGTCGGGAATACTTTCGATGATGCAGCTTCTGCTCAAGGACTTCTTAATTTCTTTATTTCCGGAATTAATTGTGGCGCGCTTACCGAAGATGAGGCACTGGCGACAGGCATCACCCTTGATGAGCTTCATGGACGATCGTTTCTGAAGATCGTGGAAAATCGGGGTGCCAACTCATGAATCAATCCCCGGATTTTATTGATGCCGCAAACGAGATAGTGACCGAAGGATTACAGCTCACTCGGGCTAAATGCCTTGAAGATGGCAAGTTTGATTCGTCGCAAATGGATGATCATCAACAAGCGATCTATGCCCTGGCGGTGTCCGCCAGCGAATTGCAGGCCGCGCACGCCATGTTGGTGTATGCCGATAGCCAATCGGATTTCGAACTACGTCTGGCAGACTGTTTTGCAGCAGAGGCTATCCATTCGGTATACACAAGGCTGTTACCGATAGCTGCGGAGTATGGCCTTTCTTCCTGGCCGGAAGGGTTAACCAGTTTCGTTGGTGCAACCTTGACCACGAAAAACCTGACCAACCTCGGACAGGCGCTGATAGGTCGTAACGGTAACGTCGGTGATCGAGCCCTCGATCAAGAAAAGTCGCTAATGGCGGAAACATTCGCTCAGTTTGCAGACGAGGTTGTAGCCCCACTGGCGGAGGACATTCATCGCCATAATCTGTCGATACCCGATGACATTTTGAAAGGCATTAGAGAACTGGGCTGTTTCGGGCTCAGTGTTCCGCAGCGGTATAATGGTTTGTTGCCTGATGATCAGGAAGATAGCCTCGGCATGATTGTTGTGACCGAGGAGCTATCACGCGTTTCACTTGGCGGTGCTGGGAGTTTGATCACACGACCAGAAATTATGGCGCGAGCATTGATGCAAGGCGGTACAGAAGAGCAGAAAGCGCACTGGCTACCCAAGCTTGCTGCAGGGAATCCTTTGTGTGCAATTGCTATTACCGAGCCTGACTTTGGTTCGGACGTTGCCTCAGTACGACTCAAGGCCACCGCTACAGAGGAAGGCTGGATACTGGATGGTGCGAAAACCTGGTCGACCTTTGCTGGTAAAGCCGGCGTATTGCTTGTTTTGGCAAGAACGGACCCTGACCTTAATCTTGGTCACCGGGGTTTGAGCCTGTTCATGGTCGAAAAACCCTCGTTCGACGAAGAATCGTTTGAAGTCGAACAACCGCAGGGAGGCATGTTGTTTGGTAAGGCGATTCCCACGGTGGGGTATCGAGGTATGCATTCCTACCAGCTTTTCTTTGATAACTTTCTTGTTCCCGATACGCATCTGATCGGAGAAGGGCAGGGAATTGGAAAAGGGTTTTACTTCACGATGCGAGGCTTTACTGGCGGCAGAATTCAAACCGCAGCTCGAGCGTGCGGCGTCATGCAGGGGGCGATAGATAAATCAGTACGCTATACCCAGGAACGCAAGGTATTTGGAAAACCTATTGGCGACTATCAGCTTACGCGAGTGAAGCTGGCCCGGATGGCAATGTATCTCTGCGCCTCCAGGCAGTTTACCTATGCTGTAGGACGACTAATGGATCAGGGAGAGGGGCAGATGGAAGCTAGCCTGGTAAAACTGTTCGCCTGTCGCGCCGCCGAGTGGATTACCCGTGAAGCTATGCAGCTACATGGCGGTATGGGTTATGCCGAGGAAACTGATGTCAGTCGGTATTGGTTGGATGCCCGAGTGCTTTCAATTTTTGAAGGCACGGAAGAGGCACTGGCGCTCAAGGTAGTAGGTCGTAGCCTGCTTGAAAACAGTGGTTGAGCTGGGCAACGACTATTGCTGTGGATGACGTGGTGCCGACACTGGTGGGAGTGGGCTCTGGGTCAGTGCCCTTGCCACGAGGTCTGGTAATCCCAGCATGCGTAGAATGTAGCGTATTGCATTATCGGTTGCGTTGGGCGATAGTCGACCATGGTCTATTTCTAAATTGACATGGTCAACCATTCCGCCGATCAGGCTTTGCGCAAAGTGACTGTCTTCTACCTTGAACCTCCCCGCATCGATACCTCTTTGTATGTCCTTAAGGCAATCAGCATCCCGTTGGCGAAGGTCGATTCTTCCCGGTAGTCCCGAGAAGGAGAGGAAGGTTCTCCACTGCTCGTTGAATTGTGATTGGTGAAAATAGTATTTCAGCGTCGCTGCGACCACCATTGCAGGATCTTTGAGCCTGGATCTGGTTTCTTCTATTTCCTCGGAGAATTGTCGACAGTAATCTTCAACAACAGCCTCAAAAACGTCTTGTTTGGTGACAAAATAGTTATAGAAGGTTCCGGTCGCAACACAGGCTCGATTGGTAATATCCTGGATTGAGATCCTTTTGTGTCCTCTCTCGAACACGAGATCTCGAGCCGCGTTTAGTAGCGCGTCACGAGTTTTTGCTCGTTTGGGGGTCGCAGACCTTCCGTTTGTCTGGCTAATGGTCGTCTCATCTATATTTACAGCGGCCGCGCGTACTAGCACTGTTCATCCATATACGTAGTGTCAATCAACCATATCAAATATCGGCTTCGAAAGAAATGAATATAAAATGGAAATATTCAGAGATTTTCTTGATACTTTCTCGTGGGTTATGTATACATTAACGCAGTGGTTATGAATAAGAAAAATAACTAGATTCAGTTAGATAAGATATAAAGTTGAACTAAATTATGAATTTTGAGCTTGATGAGCAGCAAATGGCAATTCGCGATGCTGTTCAAAAAATATGTGCCCGGTTTGGCGATGATTATTGGCTTGAACGGGATACGGATGGTGAATTCCCCGAAGCGTTTGTAAAAGCGGTTACTGATGGTGGCTGGCTGGGCATTGCGATGCCAGAGGAATATGGAGGCTCGGGCCTTGGAATTACCGAGACGGCTATATTAGCTCATACCATCGCGCGTTCGGGAGCAGGTATGAGTGGTGCATCAGCCGTTCATCTCAACCTTTTTGGACCGAACCCGATCGTCGTTTTTGGTTCAGACGAGCAGAAATCACGATTTTTGCCACCATTGATCGCAGGAAATGATCGCGCTTGCTTTGGTGTTACGGAGCCCGATGCGGGTCTCAACACTACGCGACTACAAACGCGTGCACAGCGTGACGGTGACCATTATGTGATTAATGGCCGGAAGATGTGGACGACAACCGCACAGACCGCAAACAAGATCCTGTTGATCGCCAGAACCAAAGATCTTGAGGATTGTGTGAAGCCAACAGACGGTTTGACATTGTTCTATACGGATCTTAACAGGGACAGAGTCGAGGTTAGATTAATCGAGAAGATGGGAAGGAAAGCCGTTGATTCGAACGCACTCTTTATCGATAACCTGATCGTGCCGGCAGAGGACCGCATTGGAGATGAAGGAGATGGCTGGAAGTGCCTACTGCATGGATTGAACCCGGAAAGAGTCCTGCTTGCAGCAGAAGCAGTAGGCCTTGGACAGGTGGCGCTGGAAAGGGCATCCAATTATGCGAGAGAGAGAATCGTGTTTGATCGGTCGATAGGTAAGAATCAGGCAATTCAGCATCCGCTCGCGGTAAACTGGATGGAGCTGCAAGCCGCTGAACTGATGGTCTACAAAGCGGCGACGCTCTATGACAATGGTCAGTCCTGTGGGGCGGAAGCAAATGCTGCGAAGTATCTTGCGGCTGAGGCGGCATTTAAGGCATGCCAACAAGCGGTACGAACGCACGGAGGCATGGGGTACGCCAAAGAGTTTCAGGTCGAGCGCTACATGCGAGAGATTATGATTCCTGTTTTGGCCCCCGTTAGCCAGGAACTGGTTATGTCGTTTATTGGCGAGCAGGCCCTTGGTCAGGAGAAAAGCTACTAATAATCAAGGTAATATAGAGATGCTTGCGTGAAACCAGCACAAGGGTGATCGCAATCTTCTAAAAAGAGAGTCCGGCATGGAGCACTCGACAAACGGAATAGCAGACCTGGTCACCGGCATCATTATGCTCCTGTTGATTGCAGCTATTACAACGCTGTTGTCCAAACGCATCGAAAAACTGCCGTTGACGATATTGCTGGTATTCGTAGGTATCGCTATTGCGGCAGTGGGTGAGCATATCCCCGGATTGGCGGAGCTGAGTTCTTTTCATCTAACACCTGAGCTCGTGCTCTTTGTTTTTATTCCTACACTTATATTTGAATCTGTGTTTAATCTTGATGTTCGGCAGGTTTCGAGGAACATCTGGGCAATTCTGGTTCTTGCCATACCAGGTTTACTGATATCTACAGCCATAATCGGACTGATTATCTCGGGCTTTACTGAATTCGGATTTATGGTGGCACTGCTGTTAGGTGCAATTCTTAGCGCGACGGACCCCGTCGCGGTAATCTCGATATTCAAGCAATTGGGCGTTCCAGAACGCTTGACCATTCTGGTTGAAGGGGAGAGCCTCTTTAACGATGCAACATCCTTGGTGTTAGCAACATTGCTTATTGGCATTCTGTCCGCTGGCACCTTTTCTAACGACATGATTCTGTCTGGGCTCGGAGAATTTTTCTTCGTGTTTTTTGGCGGTGTGGTAGTAGGTCTTGTCCTGGCAGCAGTCGTCGGGGAGACCTTAGGTGCTATTGAATCTGATCCCGCAATCGAAATAACGCTAACAACGATTCTTGCGTACCTGGCCTTTATCCTGGCGGAACATGTTTTTCATGTAAGCGGCATTATGGGGGTGGTCGCTGCAGGTCTCATGATCGGTTCCTGGGGAAAGTCCAAGATCTCTCCTTCAACTTCGGAGTTCATGGAGCACTTCTGGGAATATCTTGCTTATGTCGCAAACGCGTTGATCTTCCTGATGGTTGGATTGCAGATCGATCTTGTCGTTCTCTGGCAGTCTATTGACCTGATTGGTATTGTCTTCTGTGCAATGCTTTTTTCGCGGGCGATTGTCATCTTTGGTGTGGTTCCTCTGGTAGGAAAAGTACCTGGTTCCGAGCCGATTGGTATGCCGTTCAAGCTGGTTATGTATTGGGGCGGGCTAAGAGGTGCAATAGCACTCGCGATTGTCCTGTCGTTACCACCGTTTGATTACAAGGATACGCTGGTGGCGGTTGTGATAGGGGCAGTACTTGGAACCCTGGTGTTGCAGGGATTGTCTATCGAATTACTGGTAAGACGACTAGGTCTAGATAAGCTGAGTGTGCCGGATAGTCTGACCAAACTGGAAGGGGACAAGCACGCGCGTGAGGAAGGTCTTGAACGCCTGGATGGCCTTGTTACCGGTGGTCATTTCTCACAGCGTATTGCTGACAATATTCGGGAAAAATGTGAACGTAATCTCAGAGACCTCGAAGCTGAAATTAATTGCTTAAACGAGGGGATGAACCTCGAAGAACGTATCAACCTGGTCGCCATGAGGAGTCTCGCCCGCGAAAAAGCTCGAATCTATGAATTGTTCAGCCGAGGACTAATAAACGAATGGGCATTTAGAGAATTGGATCATACGGTTACTGTCCAACTTGAGGGTGTGCGTCACGGTAATACTTTACCCAGGGAGAGCGTTGAAATGTCCCTTGGTAAGAGATTACAACTGGCTATCATCACGCTCTTAGAGTCTATCCCGGGTGGGAGTGTGCTGTCTGAAAGAATGCGCACGATGAGAATCATTCGAGATTTTGACGTTGCCTGGGGCAGATTTCGTTCTTCGAGCAGCGTTCTCTCCGGATTGCATGATCTGGCTGGTGACAATACTGCCGACCAAGAAGCTGAGACGAGGGTGCGAGACGTTTACGAGAAGATGCGTGATGAGACTAAGGCCCATATCGATGAAGTGGGGGAGCAATACCCGGAGTTTGTGGAGACGGTCCAGGAGCAACTCGGCCAGCGCTTACTGCTAGTCGCGGAGCACGAGTCGGTAGAGCAAGCCGCTAGCCTGGGAATGATTCAGGAAGGACTCGCGCACGAAATCCTAACAGAACAGATGGAAAGACTGCGTCAGCTGAAGAAAGATGATATCTCGGCACGCTTCGAGATTGAGATTTCAGAATTGCTTGCCAAGACGTCTATCTTTACCGGAATGGCACAAGAGGACTTTGATTACATCCAGAAATTCCTCCGCCCACGGACAGTTCCCAGGGGCACTGCGATTGTCACTCAGGGTCAGCAGGGTGATTCGATGTTCCTTATTGCACGCGGTATAGCTAACGTCATGATTGAGGATGCTGGCGATGTTACTCAGGTGGCAACACTGTTCGCGGGAGACATTCTAGGGGAGGCCGCACTGCTCCATGGCGCCCCTCGCAATGCAACAGCCATGGCGGCGACGCCATGTTCTTTGTATGAACTGAAACGGGTTGATCTGGACAGAATCTGCGATGAATACCCACCCATTCATGACCGCGTACTTGAGATCGACCGTGAGCGTCTCAGAGAAAATGAATCCGACCATGTTTAATGAGTAAGACGCGACTAGGATGTCGAGTTAGCGGTCTTATCAAACAGCCAGTCTATTATCTCTTTACGATTACCTGCAAAAACAACCCGTTCCTTCTTTTTATCCATTTGATAGTGGTACATAGGATCGTAGTAATTATTCAGTAGAAAGCCGATCCAGTGTCTGTGTGCTTCCAGGTCACCCTTGGCATGTTGTATTAGCGCGTTTTCCACCATTTTCCTGACTTCCTGGTGGTTTACACCCCCAAGACGCTTACGAATAGCGTCAGTGGCCGAAAGGAGCTGTTCCGACAATAATTCGATGGCACGATCTGCGTTCAGCTCGCACAGTTCATCATACTGACTGATGATATAGTCACGACGAATGCGTTCTATTCGCTGCTCTAAAGGCTCATTGAGCACCACAACAGGCGCTGCATCCATCGCCCTTTTGAGTTCATGGGGTACTTGAATCCGACCAATCAGCCGACTTTCATCCTCCAGAACAATAAAAGAAGCAGGGCGTTTCTTGATCAGATCGATTGCGACTGCGTTCTCGAAATCAACCTGCGACGGTTGTGGAGCAACGCGTTTACCAAAAGCGGAACCACGATGGTTAGCGAGGCCTTCAAGGTCAATGCTGTTGTCAACCTTTAGGATCAGGTCGGTCTTTCCGACCCCCGTATTACCTGAAACAACCACAATTGGAGACAAGTCCTGGAACTCCTCCAGCAGTACGTTACGCAAGTACTTATATCCGCCATCTATCCTTGGAACCTCGTGTCCTGCCGCCCGTAACCACTCACAGGCAATCCTGGAGCGTTTACCACCACGCCAGCAGTAAAGGTGTGCGTTTGGGTTTTTCTCTATAAATGAGACCCAACGATCAAGTCTTGTTTCGCGAACCTCTCCGGAGACCAACTGGTGCCCGAGTGTCTCTGCCGATTCGGGGCCATTTTCTTTGTAGCAAATGCCGACCTGGTGTCGTTCGTCGTCGTTCAGGATCGGAATATTGGTAGATCCCGGAAACGCACCGGTGCTGAACTCTGATTCCGCTCGAACATCAAGAAACGGCGTGTCCTCTAGAAATAACTGGGTAACTGATCGATTCATCTGGCGAAGGTTAGGTGATCAGAATCATCTTATCCAGAGTTTAGTATTTTGAGGGGGGTATGGGTTGATTCTGAGACCTATATTTATACAAATTGTTTATACAGTCTATTTATACAAATACAGAATTTAACATAATATATATTATGCGCAGTTAAGTATTTATTATAAACGTCAGAATAGAACCAGGAAACGGGTATCCATCGCCAGAATCTCGACTCTATGGCCGACTTCGAGAATGGTTCACTTATTATTTCAAGAACCATCGTAATTCGTAGAACAATAGCCCTGTGTGTATTGGTGATCTGTAGCTCCTGCTTTTCCATATGTTTCGCGTTTGAGCCTACCAGGGACTTTCCAAAGACCTGGTCCGGTATATTCGCTGGCACGAATACATTGGGGATCACTACGTCGAGATCTCCGTGGAAGAGATTCTTGCCAAGAACGACCAGATCTCCATAAAAGATAAAGGTCGCTACACAATTGACGACGAAATCACTCAGATAAACATCGAATGGCTTATCGATGAGTAGAGACGAATTATTGAAATGTGGGAAAGCAGCCCTGACGGTCAAGATGGATTTGTAACCGACGGTTCATTTAAAGGCTCGATATCAAAAGATTATAAAACCATTCATGCGCTGTGGCGCACTCGAGGAACTGACGAAACTGCCACCATCAACCCGGAGGCTTCTGGCGAGGGATCATAGGCCATTTTCTCCGACGATCGGCATGCATAAATCCAATAGACTCAGTATACTCACCCAAACAAAAGAGCACGTATTTAGCCTTAGTGTTTCTTACACAACCTGGCAAATTTTAAGGTGAGTCAGATGGAATGCCCCAAGTGTCACTCCAATATGGAAGAAGTAACCTACGGTCGTAACATGACCGTCGATCGTTGTACCAACTGTAAAGGTATTTGGTTTGATATTGGCGAGGCTGAGACACTCAAAGAAAAATGGATGTCCGAATTCGTTGATAGCGGCGATCCTGAAGTTGGTAAAGAATACAATAAGATCGAAGATGTCGATTGCCCGCGATGCGGCAAGAAGATGTCCAAAGTATCGGATCCAACCCAGCCACACATATGGTATGAAGCCTGTGCAGAGCACGGTATGTATTTTGACGCTGGGGAATTCACAGACTACAAATACGAAACGCTTCTTGATAAGTTTCGAGACTTGGTTACCGGCAAACGTAGCAGCTAATCAGCTTTATGTTGATCTCTTTCTATGGTGTTCGAGGCTCAATCGCTGCGCCAGGACCCAACACAGCTAAATATGGTGGTAACACCTCTTGTGTGCATGTTCGTTTGAATTCTGGCCAGAACCTTATATTTGACGCGGGAACCGGCATCCGCAGACTGGGGCTGGATATGGTTCGGAACGATGAGCCCCTCCTCCTGTTGCTCAGCCATGGTCACTGGGATCATATTCAGGGGTACCCCTTCTTTGGACCAATTTATCAACCTGGTCGGCAGATTATGATATGTCATGGCGTTGAGGGAAACGCCGTCGCACTAAAGGTACTACTGGAACAGATGGATGGGTCTAATTTTCCCGTACATGCCACGGAGCTGCCTTCGAAGATATCCACGATTGATCAGGTTGAGCGCTATCTCAAGGATTTGCCTTTTGAAACAGTACGTAAGGATCTGAATCATCCTGGCGGTGGTCACGCATATCGCATCGAGGAAGATGGTGTAACCATGGCCTACATCACTGATAACGAGCTTGACCCACCTGATAAGCCGCAGACGACTTACGATGAGTGGGTAGAGTTTTGTCGTGACGTCGACCTTCTCGTCCATGATGCCCAGTACAAAGAAGAAGATATGCCTGCTAAGCATGGCTGGGGACATTCGATTATCTCTCAGGTACGAAAGTTGGCTGTGGATGCCCAGGTCAAAAATCTGGTCATGTACCATCACGATCCCGAAAGAAGAGATGGTGAACTGGACGAAGTCGCCATCGAGTCGGCGAATTATTTCAAGTCAAACAACTCGATGATTGGTTCGTATATCGCCGCAGAGGGCCTCACTTTTGATCTGAGGGCTCGACAAGATTCCAAGGTTAGTACAGTAGACTTAAACGAGTTCTGATTTGAGAGTTGTATCCTTCAACGTTAACAGCGTAAGAGTACGATTGCCTCAGCTTGAGGCGGTGATTGATCGTCATCAACCGGAAATCATTGGGCTTCAAGAAACCAAGGTGACAGACGAAGATTTTCCGGGAGAGGAAATTAAAGATCTCGGCTATCACGTGCAGTTTCATGGACAGAAAACACACTACGGTGTCGCCCTGCTATCCAGACAGGAACCACTCCATACCACCCGGGGTTTTCATCATGATGATGACGACAGTCAGCGGCGGTTTATCGAGTGTAGTTTTTCGCTGCCAGATGGGCGCAAACTTAGCGTGATTAACTGTTACTTTCCTCAAGGTAGTCACCGCGAACATCCAACCAAGTTTCCCGCAAAAGAAAAGTTTTATATCGATGTGCTTGACCATATCAGTAATGACTATAACGCTGATGACCTGCTCATCCTGATGGGTGATATGAATGTCGCGCCTGTCGACAATGACATCGGTATTGGAGAGCAGAACAAAAAACGTTGGCTGCGAGATGGTAAAACGAGCTTTCTTCCTGAAGAACGAGACTGGATTGATCGAATCCTTGATTGGGGAATGGTCGATAGCTATAGGGCACACTATCCCGATATAGATGATAGATTTAGCTGGTTTGACTATCGGAGTCGGGGCTTTGAGCGTAAACCACGACGGGGCTTACGTATTGATCTGATATTAAATTCTGCCGGATTACATGATTTCAGTCGCAACGCAGGTATCGATTACGATGTTCGGGGGATGGAGCGGCCTTCGGACCACTGTCCTATCTGGACCGAGTTTGAGCTCTGAACCGACGCTAGATTTTAGAGAACTGGAGACTGAATGTTACCGGTACAACCGGTGTGATCTCGGTTAACCCTGCAATCGCTCGCAGCGCCTCAATTCCCTCTGTCAGGTTGTAAGCAGTCGCGTTCAATACCAAGGGTCGTATGCTAACGACGTGCCATGTTGCGTTGCCTGTTCTGGTAACCTTCACAGTGGCAGACATCGACTGAACTATTCCGTGCAGATCTATCAAGAAATCAACATTTGTGACGACACTCTGTCCGGGTTCCAGGTCAGTGTATTGCGATAAATCCAACTGGCCTGTTGCGGTAGCAAGCGCATAGCGATCAGTGTCGAAAAGCATGCTTTTCATTCGGTCGTTTCTGATCGGTATATTAGTTTCGAGGCTTGCAAGACCAATATTAACGCTGGCCTGCCCTTCCCCGTTTACACCCCCATGTAGCGACTCGAAGCGATGAACCTCTGCGATGAGGCCATTCTTTATCGATATAAAGCTCAGGTGAGACTCACCGCCGTTTAGCCTCCATTCTGCGAAACACATGGGTGATACCAGTGCTAAAAGCACCAAGATCTTGTTCATTGATTGTCTCCCGCTGAATGTAGTTGCTGAAGTATAGCAATATTGTTTATCGCGGTTCGAACGGCGAGATAGGCGACAAGGCCAATACCATTTGCCAGAACGTCCCAGTGGTCCAGATAACGATATTTTGTCATCCACTGCATTACTTCCAACGCTACACCATAGATAAACAAATAAAGAAACACCGGTTTTTGCTAGGTTGATCGAGGGAATGAATAGTCCGCCAGTATTGCCAGCGTAGCAAAGGCAATAAAGTGGTTCATTTTATCCCAGACGCTAAAGGTAACAGGCGGTGATGGAGAAGTAGCGAGATACGTAATTGCCACTAGTGCAGTCACAAGGAAAATGCGCGCCGCGACTGTCAGACCTCGACAGATGTCCGAAGATAGTACGATCAAGCGGCTATTCTATACTGGTTGATTTCATCTCTGGTGGTAATGGCGGCATTCCTTGCCGCATCTGCAAAGTCCGCATTGGCTGAAGCAAAAATGATTGCCCTGGAGGACGATACAAGCATCCCTCCTCCCGCACCTGCATCCATCATGGCTGCCACGTCCGCACCCTGGCTACCGACTCCAGGTAACAACAACGTGCTATCCCCTACTATCTCGCGAATTCGCTTTAATTCTGCTGGTTTGGTCGCACCCGCAACCAGTCCCACGTTGCTGTTAAAATTCCAGGTGGCTGCCGCTGATTCTGCAATGTGCTCATACAGTAGTTTGCCGTCTTCAAGTCGAAGGTTCTGTAGTTCAGAACTACCTGGATTCGAAGTGCGGCATAGAATAAAGACACCTTTATCTGCATACGATAGGTAAGGCTCCATGCTATCCAGCCCAAGGTAAGGGTTTACCGTAATAGCGTCTGCACCGTAGCGTTCAAAAAGTTCTTTGGCATACATTGTAGCCGTGCTGCCAACGTCACCTCGCTTTGCATCCAATAGCACTGGGATATCTAAAGACTTAAGCAAATCGATCGTGAGTTCGAGGTCTCGCTCGGCGCCAATTGCCGAATAATGCGCAATCTGGGGTTTATAGCAGCATGCCAGATCCTGAGTGGCCTCGATAATATCCTTGTTGAACTTAAAGATGGGGTTTTCGTCTTGTTTGACGATAGCAGGCAATCGTTCGAAGTCGGGGTCCAGACCAATGCAAAGAAGTGAATTTTTAGCTGTTTGATGGGTTCTCGTGGCGCTAAAAAACGGATTGTCCAACTATCGGTCTCCTTTGAGTTCCAAGTGTTATACGTTATTCACAGTCATCAAAAAGTGTCGCATGAGGTCAGCATGTACCCGAGAATGTCAGGGATTATAGAGTAAAGAATAGATTATTGACAGCGCTAAATTGACGTTAAATGGCTGATATATAACGATTAATTCCAAAATAAAAAAGTTGGCACATAAATCGCTTTTACTTACCCAACTGACGTAAATAAGCGAACAACAAGATGACTGAATTAGACGGAATATTGCTACTCTCGAAGATAGTCAGCCTTTCAGATGCCAGACGGAGCCTGAGGGGTCCGGAGCGCGCTGATATGACAGACCACGATCCCGAGTAACGCAGGGAGTTCCGTCGAGCGAGTTCTGAGCGCTTATTCGCTCAGGCCACTCAGTCCGATGATAAGGACCTTATAGGTACCACGCTCAATTGTCAGGCGATATATGCCTCAGCGGGAGGTCTAAGATTTTTGCCGATCAGCTCGTTCCGGGGGAATGCGTCCTGGATCTGTGGATAGATGATAGCAGGAAACCGGGTAAATTCTTTCTTTCCTGCGATGTTCGCTGGGTCGATGAGGAAGCACAGATGTTTGGTGTTCAGTTACACAGTGGGTCTGCAACGGATATTGATGAGTGGCGCGAAAGTCACGGTTAAAGCGGTTTTATTTTTGGTCCTTCACGGGAGTCTTCCACTTCAAATCCGAGATTCCTGATCTCTTCCCGAACGGCATCTGCTTTTCCCCAGTCCTTTTGCGATCGCGCTTCTTCCCTAGCTGACACCAGGTTCAAGACCTCATCCGGAATATCAATCTGTGCTGGTTCCCACTCGGCGATATCCAAACCAAATATTTCATCAAAGGCTAACAAGGTGGCCTTTTTGACACCGTCTGGCTCATCAGAACGCGCCAGTTCCCACGCGACCGCCAGGGCCCGGGGGACGTTGAGGTCCTCGTAAAGATGCTCAACGAAACGTGTCATATACGCTTCAGAAATGGTGGTTGGGTCGCCCCAGCTGAACGCTGCCTCATATAACCGGTTTAATGCAGTATCGTTGGCCTTCAAGCTCTCCCAGCTGAACGAAAGTTCACTTCTGTAATGGGCCGTAAGGCAAAAGTAGCGATACGCCAGCGAACTGAATCCTTCATCAATCAGACTCTGTAATCGCAGAAAATCACCGCTGGATTTGGACATCTTCGATTCTTCCATCTGCAGGAAGTATCCATGCATCCAGAAATTTGCGAGGCGCGTACCTCTGCTAGCCTCAGTTTGTGCTATCTCATTGGTGTGATGGATCGGTATATGGTCCTTACCGCCACAATGAATGTCGAAATAGTCACCGAGATAACGCGCAGACATCGCCGAACATTCGATATGCCAGCCGGGGAATCCGACTCCCCAGGGACTTTCCCATTCCATTTGACGCTGCTCGTCAGGGCTCGAGAACTTCCACAGCGCGAAGTCGGTAACAAAACGACGCTCGCCCTGTTCTACTCTGGCCCCGGCCTGAAGACCTTCCACATCGAGGCGCGCCAGATACCCATAACTATTGAGTTTGCGTGAATCGAAATAAATGCCATCACTCGTTTTGTAGGTATAGTTCTTGGCTTCGAGATCTTCCACAAAGGCGATCTGCTCTTTAATGTGATCTGTTGCCTTACACCAGATATCCGGTGGCAGAATATTGAGTCTCTGGAGGTCTTCCTTGAAGGAGTCCGCATAGAATTCTGCCATTTCCCATGCGCTCATCCCTGATCTGCGGGAGCCAACCTCCATCTTGTCTTCGCCCGAATCTGCATCGGAGGTGAGGTGTCCCACGTCCGTAATATTCATCACATGTTTAAGATTAAAGCCAGCATGTACTATCGTGCGGCGCAGCAAATCTTCGAATATATAGGTTCTTAGGTTGCCAATATGAACGTAGTTGTAAACCGTTGGGCCACAGGCATATAGCCCAACATCGTTATCTTTAAGTGGGATGAGTTCTCGGACCTGACGCTCATAGGTGTCGTAAAGCTTTAACTGTGTCATCGATCTATCAACTTCGCTCGCTCAATACTCTTTCAACCGTTTCGACAATGGCCTGCGTTTGAGAATCTATTTCTATGTTTACTTCATCCTCAACGCCAAGCTGCGGAAAATTAGTGGAGCGGAGCGTCTCCGGGATAAGATTAACCGTTAGTGTGCCCGCATTCTTATCCACGCCTGCAACGGTTAGGCTCGCGCCATTTATCGCAATAAAGCCTTTATCGAATACATACCTAAGCCAATCTTTGGAGAGTGCGAAAGTCATCTGGCAATTATTGGATGTGCTATCAATCGAACTGACTTTCGCTGTTCCCATGACATGCCCGGAAACGACATGTCCTCCGACCTCGTCATCACGCTTTGCAGATCGTTCAATATTGACCATCGAGTTATCTTTAATGGCACTCAGGTTGGAAACCCGCATTGTTTCACTCACCGCCTCGAAGTCGACATCATGTTGTGAGATCCGGATAACCGTCAGACATACACCGTTAACAGACACGCTAGCGCCTATTTCCAAACCAACAATCAGAGTTTCTGGAAATTCTATGGTGAAGCGACGTAAGCCATCTTCTGGTGATACAGTTTTGACAGGCAAAACAGCCTGCACGATTCCTGTAAACAAAATGAACACCCCAGTATCGAAAAGCATATATACCGAAAGAGGGCAAAATCACTGGCCAACGACGGTATCCTCTGGTGGCGGACATTAGCACGACGCCTTTATATTGCAAATTCAACATGATAAGAACCACAAATCAATAAGCTATTGTGGATGTGTTTATATTAATGAAGGTTAACGAATGAGCGTCACGGAGCCCTGGGTCCTGGTATGCGGCAGCATCGCGATCGATTTTGTCGGTCAATACAATGGTTCTTTTGCGAACTATCAAGATCGATATGAGATAAATGCGCTAAATATCTCGTTGCAAGAGGTAGATGTAATTGATGAGTACAATGAGAAGTTAGGATTATCAAAATTTGATCTGGTGATTGACTGGGGTTGGTTTTATTGGATTGTAAAACCTTTATTCTTTTTAAATGATTACTTCTTTAAACTTGCAGGAAATTATGGGGTAGCAATTATATTAATAACAGTTTGTTTAAGATTGGTGTTCTTTCCACTTAATAATTATGCATTTAGATCGATGAGTCGTATGAAAATTTTGCAACCCGAAATGGCTCGTTTAAAAGAAGTTCATAAAGATGATAAGATGAAACTTCAGCAGGCAATAATGCAGCTTTATAAGAAAGAAGGAGTTAATCCTGTAAGTGGTTGCGTGCCAATTTTAATTTCTATACCGTTTTTTTTCGCAATTTATAAAATGTTGTTTGTAACAATTGAAATGAGACATCAGCCCTTTTTTGGAT
>CAJWQG010000020.1 GCA_913045175.1 uncultured Gammaproteobacteria bacterium
GAGCTTACTATGGGGAAACGCACCCTGAAGGCAGGCTCTACGGTCTTCGTGCCCAATCAAATGCCATACAAATTTGTAGCAGGACCTGACGGCGTGGAAGTCGTTGAGTTCAGATCCGGTGGTCGTATACCCGGAAAGCCTGGCATGAGAATCGAAGAAATATCGCTCGATGCAGTTCAAAAGCTTATTGACAATTACAAAGCCAACGCGCATCTGTGGAAGGCTCCGCCTACCTTTAGTGACACCGGTCACATCAAGCCTCACCTGGAGAGCTAATCTCGCAATTGTTCACCCTCCCCCTTGCCGTTTCAGATGCAGACCTGAATCTCATCGGCGGCAAGGGAATGAGTCTTGCCAGTTTATCCGCTGCTGGCTTTCCCGTTCCCGATGGGTTTCACGTCAATGCCGATGCCTATCGGGCATACATCGAGACACACAATCTTCACGACCAGTTGATGCAACTGGCTAAACCCGCGCTCGTGGATAAGCGAGTATCCTTTGAAGCCGCTTCCAGTGATATCCAGACGCTCTTCTCGAATCACGACATGCCCGGAAACATCAAAGAATCGATTATCTCCGCGTACCAGTCTCTCGAAGGCAATGGCGCAGTAGCGGTGCGATCTTCAGCCAATGCCGAAGACCTGCCGGATATGTCATTTGCCGGTCAGCAGGACACCTACCTCAACGTACAGGGCATCGATGCGGTCATCGCCGCAGTACAAAACTGTTGGGCATCATTGTGGACAGCTCGGGCGCTCAGCTATCGCCATGAAATGAGTATCGACAATGATCTCGTAGCAATGTCCGTGGTTGTCCAACGCATGGTGGATGCCGAGGCTGCTGGCGTACTGTTCACCGTGAACGCCATAACAGGTGAACGCACCGAGATGGTGATCAACGCAAGTTTCGGATTGGGAGAAGCGGTTGTTAGTGGTCAGGTCACCCCTGACAGTTTCACGCTTGCCCGGGAAGATCTGCAGGTCCGGGAGTCAGCCATTGGCGCCAAGGAGCAGATGATCGTTGCTGATGAGGATGGCACAACGCTGAAAGCCATTGATGAACAGGCACGGGATTCGGCTTCTCTGTCTACTGCGCAATTGAAGACACTTGCTGAACTGGCGCTGCGTGTGGAAGCACACTGGGATGGTGTGCCACAAGACATCGAGTGGGCGGTTGCTGGTGAAAAATGCTGGCTACTACAGTCGAGGCCAATTACCCACCTCCCTCCATCTCCTATTGAAGCAAACTGGGAGCCACCCTTCCCGGGGGTGAAACTGATACGCCGCGGCTGGGTAGAGCATTTGCTGGGCCCCCTGTCGCCGTTATTCGAAACCATGTACGTGCAACTTGCGCTGGAGGACGCCTTTCGTAAGCGAGAAGAAGGCCCCCGTAAGGGAGGCGGAAAAGAAATGCCGGTTCCACGACATCTCACGGTCAACGGATGGGTTTACGTCCGCCGGGGACCATCGAAAGTGCCTGACCCCCGGCATCGCCTGACAAAAATGTTGCGCAATACATGGTTCACACTGGATCTTCTTGTGGGTTTCAAGTTCGCCTGGCTGCCGCTATGGCGATACAAGGGACTGCCCATGTATCTGTCACGAATTCGTCGCTGGAAAAAAGTCAATTTGGAGACAGCATCGGCTGAGAAGCTGTACCTCGGTATGCGCGCTCTGGCGAATGCCGATGCAGAGTACTGGGTGTACGCCAACAAATTACAGGGCTTGTCCAAGATAGCAAATGCCAGTTTGACCGAGTTTCTCTCGGACCATGCGGCCGATGCAGGATTTCTCCGGGGGGAAAGTGGCGCGCTGGGTTCACAGTCCACTGATATGCTGTCCGGTTATCCGTCGAAAAGTAATGATGCCCTCGTCGAACTGGCGCAAATTGCAGAGTCCATTCGTGAAGACGATGAACTCAGCACCCTCGTGCTAACAACACCGGCCAAGCGTCTTATGGGAACCCTGGAACACAATGCGAAGGACACGGCACGTGCCATTGCAGATTATCTGGACAGGTATGGACAACAGACATTCACGCAGGACTTTGTTGAACCAACCCTGCGCGAAGCACCTGTCGCGATGTTATCCAATCTGCAATTCATGGTTGCGGGCGTTGGCAACGTCGATCCAGTGGGGTCCCAGGCGCGGGCCCAGCAACGCCGTGAAGAAATCGCCGCGAAGGCGCTGGCCTATTTCGATGAACCAATACGCAGTCAGTTTAAGAAGCGCTATGGAAAAGCCTCGAAGGACTCGCGATACCGTGAAGATGCCATGTTTTACATGGGTGCGGCCTGGGCGGCATTTCGACCAATAGCCCTGGAACTGGGCCACCGCCTTGTTGAGGTTGGCACGCTATCCACTGCCGACGATATTTTCTACCTGACCAATGATGAATTATTACTAGCGATCGAACCGTTGCTGGTGCCTGAGCCACCCGGGCCGTTTGCGCTGTGGGGAATGCGGATAATGTTGAGCGCACTGTTTGGCGCGCAAGCGGCGGAGAAGTTTGGCCGTGAAAACGAGGATCAGGAGCAGGATCAATCCATCCCCGGCCTGAAGGAGAAAGCCCAGGAGCAACGACAGTTACGGGAAGCCCGGAAACGCACGCACCCCCCCGGGACGATCCCGGAATCCCTCATCAACGAACTCACGGATTTGATGACCCAGCACGCCAACGAGGATGAAAACGCAGACGTGATCACCGGTTTTGCGACCAGCGCCGGCACCATTTCTGCCCCCGCCTCCGTGTTGTTTTCCCCCGAGGATTTTGACCGAATGATACCTGGTTCAATTCTGGTCTGTCCGTTCACCACACCCGCATGGACTCAGTTATTTGCTCAGGCGACTGGTCTGGTCACGGATATTGGCGGCGTCGGCGGGCATGGTTCCATCGTGGCGCGGGAATATGGCATCCCCGCCGTCATGGGAACCGGGGTTGGCACCAACCGCATCAGCCACGGACAGAAGATCACCGTCGATGGCGATGCCGGCACAGTGACGCTACATGACGAGGCTTCTAATATTGGATAGTCCCGCCGCGCTCATTTTCGATCTGGATGGCACCCTTCTCGACACAGAGCCTTTTTATACTGACGCCACACAACGCGTGTTAGACCGCTTTGGTGTCACCTACACGCTGGAACTCAAACAGCAGACCATGGGCGGTGATTCGACGAAATCTGCACAGACAGTCATTGACCATTTCGAATTACCGTTAACTCCTGAAGTCTATCTACAGGAACGCGAAACCCACTTGTTGCAAATGTTTCCCAAGGCACCAGAGATCCCTGGTGCTGCAGACTTTGTACGCAATAATGCGGGGAAGCTGCCGATAGGTTTGGCGACCAGTTCTGACAGGCACCACTATGAGACTAAGATGCAACACCGCGACTGGAATTTGTTTGATTCGATCATCTGTGGCGACGATGCCCAGTTAAAAAGGGGCAAACCCGAGCCGGATATTTTTCTGCTATGTGCGGCGAACCTTGGGGTGGCACCGGAAGACTGCCTGGTATTCGAGGATTCGCGCAACGGTATGCTTGCGGCAATAGCCGCCAGCATGAGAGTGATTGCCATCGATAGTCCATACGTAGAACCAGGCGCACTCAATGAAGCCGAGCTGGCGATCAGTCACTACAATGAGTTACCTGTTTGGTCGTGATCGGTCACGGCGGCGGGCATTGAAACTCTAGGAAGATTCGTCCTCATAATCTTTCGAATGTAACGCGCGTTGGCGGGTTATGCTGAGCGCTTCCGCCATTGCCAGTTCTGATTCTCCCCAATCCTTGTGCGGGCGAGGTATTTCACCGAAATGGTGATGGTTGTCCTGACCTTTTACCAATATTGCGCGATCACCTGCTACCTTTGACTGTCTCACATCAGCGGCGCAGTAACGCAACACCATACCGATACGCCGGTCTTCCGTATTATTCGGATCGGAGCCATGGATTACGCACACGTGATGCAGTGACATTTCGCCTGGTCTAAGGGGTGTCATTACCGCTTCTGTTTCATCAATTGAAGTTCTTACCACCTGCCCGCGTGACAAAAGATTGTTTTCGCCAAAGGTATCGTCCTGTTCGAACAGAGGGCCACGATGACTTCCGGGTATAAATTTCATGGGTCCCGCTTCGGGTCCGGCATCAGAAAGCGCAATCCATGCCGTTGCTATGCGATGGGGCTCCAGACCCCAGTATGTTGCGTCCTGATGATAGGACACAAACTCTGGTCCCGGTTCCTTGATGAACCAGTCCATGGACCAACACAGCACGTCAGGACCCAGCACATCGGAAACGGGATCCACAATGCGAGTGTCATGCACCAGGTCCCAGGCCCATTGGGTGGTGACGGGAAGACCAAAGCGACTTTTCGACCTATGATCGAAAGGTTGCTCCTCGATAGCTTCAAGCCTTTTTCTCAGTGTTGCTGCTTCTTCCTGGGAGAATAAAGAGAGGGGCGAAAGAAATCCCTGCTCGTGGAATGCTGAGATCTGTTCTTCGTTGAGATGGGTGCTCATGTAAAGAGTATGGCAATAAAGCGCAGTCTTTGGCACCCCAAAAGCGCTCCACGCTTCACTTCCACCGGCGGCGATAGTACTCTCCTTCGCAAAACAAATAGTAAGGAAAAGAATCATGGGAAGTTACAAGGATAAGGTCGTTGTCGTCACGGGTGCCGGCGGCGGACTAGGCAAGGCACACGCCATCGAATTCGCCAAGCGTGGCGCCAAGGTCGTGGTTAACGATCTGGGCGGTGCGGGCGACGGCACCGGCAAGAGTAACATGGCAGACGTTGTTGTCGAGGAAATCCGCGCGATGGGTGGTGAAGCCATCGCTAACAAGGCATCTGTTTCGGACAAGGAAGGCGCCCGGTCAATCATCGATGACGCCGTGAATGCGTATGGCACGATAGACGTACTCGTTAATAACGCAGGCATCCTGCGGGACAAGAGCTTCAAGAACATGGATATGAGCGACTGGGATGTGGTTCAAAATGTTCATCTGAACGGTACCGCGTATGTCACAAAAGCTGCCTGGAAGCTGATGTGGGAAAAAAGCTACGGACGAATCCTGTTTACGAGTTCGTCATCGGGAATCTTCGGCAATTTTGGCCAGGCAAACTATGGCGCGGCAAAGATGGGCATGCTTGGCTTCATGAATGTGCTGGCTATTGAGGGACTATCCAAGAACATACGCGTCAACACACTGGCACCGGCAGCGGAAACGCGACTGATCGGCACCATTCCCGGCGTTGAGGTCAATCCCGACAATCCGGACCCAATGCGCCACCCCAGGCTGGTTAGTCCCGCCGTTCTGCTACTTTGCGATGATGACGCGCCGACGAACAAAACCATTCACGCGGGCAACGGACAGTTCTACACCAGTGCAACATTTATCAACCAAGCGTTGCAGTTCGGTGCGGATGTTACCTACGAGGAATTGCTGCAGAAGAAAGAAGCGCTACTGGACATGAGTAACATCGAAGAAATGAACGGGCTTATCCGGTTGAAAATACGCGAGCAACAAGCCAATGACAACAATTGAGGTTAACGGAGGCACGATTGCCTACGAATTATTTGCTCCGGCCCTCTATTCGCCTGGAATGCTGGTGGTCGTGAGGCCGGCGTAGGTAAGCAAGGGCCGCTTGGGAAACACCTCGCCGCGCACTATTCCGTTCTTCTCTGGGACAGACGTAACAGCGCTGGTGCCTCCGATATCTATCTGTCGGAGGTGGAAAACCCGATGGAGGCCGATGCAAATGATCTACACGCGATTATCGAGCAACTGGGCCTCGGTACAGGCTGCATTGCCGGAGGATCGGCCGGCTGTGCGTTATCACTGCTGATGGCACATCGCTATCCGCAGAATGTCACCTCAATACTCGCCATGAAACCCGCTTCCACGAACGAAGAGATCATGGGATTTCTCGCGGGGATCACCTGGAATAATCTTGCGGAAAAAGCTGAGATAGACAGCATGCAGGCTGTCCTTGATCTCTCCGAAGCTTCCTACGGTAAGATGAAGGATGGTTCCGCCGGGCAAGGCGAAAACACCACCGCGTGGATAGCGAGAAGTATAGAAGCGAACCCAATGAACCGGGACCGCCTGCTGGCGATAAACCCGGGGAAGTTTGCCGCCATGTTGCGTCATTGGGGCCATAACACAAAGCATCGGGGATCAATGGGAGGCTTAACGGATGAAGAGATTCAATCCATTC
Source organism: uncultured Gammaproteobacteria bacterium (assembly GCA_913045175.1). Classification (GTDB taxonomy): domain Bacteria; phylum Pseudomonadota; class Gammaproteobacteria; order Pseudomonadales; family Azotimanducaceae; genus UBA7455. The sequence continues at coordinate 6,216 of CAJWQG010000020.1, forward strand.
AAGTGCCGGTATACATTCAGGCGGGCGACGACCTTATCCACCCCCGGGAAAGTGGCATCTGGCTGGAACAGCAACTGCCCAATGCGGAGATGTGCAACGTATCACAGGAGGGGCTGACCACCGCGGATGACTGGTGGGGAAAACTGCTTCCCGGGATCGACGACTTCCTTACACGAACGATCAGTTGAGCATCACCCCCCAGGGGCTAACTGATGGCACCGCTCGCGTAAGCCTCTGCAATCTCTTCGTCCGAAAGATTCATCACATCTGAGAGCACTTCGAAACTGTGCTCCCCTACACAGGGTGCCGGGCCACGCGGTCCGTTATCGTAGTCTGATATCCGGTACTGATGTCCCGAGTATGGGATGTTGCCCATTTCCGAGTGATCAAAGTAACGGTGAAACCCGCGGTGTTTGTATTGCTCATCCTGAAGCAGATCCCCGCTACTCTGCACTGCACCTGCGGGTATACCAGCAGACTGAAGTATCGCCATCGCCTCGTACTTATCCAGTTCGCGACTCCAGGCTGTGATGGCCTCGTCAATATCATCATGCCGCTGCAGGCGTTCAGCATGAAAAGCATATGCAGGATCGTCAGCCCATTCGGTCTGACCGATGACTTTACAGAGTGATTGCCACTGCGCATCGGTATCGACACCAATCGCGCACCACGCCTCATCACCCGTACATTGATAAACACCCTGTGGAGCGAAAAAACGATGCCGATTGCCCATTCTCGTGGCAGCGTAACCATTGACCTGCAGATCTAACAATTCAGGTGCCAGGAAATGCAGTGCGGTTTCCATCTGGGCGACGTCAATGTAACAGCCCTTGCCCGTACGTCGCCGATAGTCCAATGCCGCAGCAAGGAGAATCGGAATGAATCGCGGGGCGATAGTATCGGTATAGGCCATCCAGGGGCCTGCTGGAGGCAGATCAGGCCATCCAGTCACCTCATAAAACCCGGCGAGCGATGCAGCATGGTATCCGAATCCTGCAAGGTTTGCGGCAGGACCGGTCTGGCCCATCAGGCAGGTGCTAATCATGATCAGGTTCGGATTCAATTTCTGTACCTCCTCGTAACCCAACCCCATGCGTGCGATGGCACCCGGTGCAAAGCTCTCTATCAGCACATCGCTGTCAGTGATCAATCTGCGCGCAAGGGCCATGCCGACCTCGGTCTTCATATTGAGCGTCAGGCTGCGCTTTGACGTATTGAAATCGCCGTAGAACTGCGAGCGATTCCAACCGCTTTCGTTGTCCTTGAATGGGAGTCCGCCACGTAATATATCCGGGCGTCCTTCCGACTCCACTCGGGTCACCGTTGCACCGTGATCAGCCAGGCACTTGGATGAGATTGGTCCGACACCTACCCAGGTAAAATCTGCAACGCTGATGCCTTCGAATGGCAAGACATCAGCGTGGTCTTCCACCGACGTACGCGTCCTCGCCTGCATCAGTTCCTGTCGAATCTCGATACCATGCTCATCAAGCGCCGGTGCACCGCACCGGATTGTCAGCTCAAAGGTATCGGGTTTAGCCCATAACCCAGGCGCTGCAGCTTCGGTGCCATCGGGCAGCAGCAGCCGCTGCCAGTAGTCACGCGCTTCGAGGTGAGATAGTGCAAGCAATTCACCCAGCGTGTTGACCGGCGCGAGTGTACAACCATGCTGGACGCCATATTCAAACAATTCATTCTTGCCATGCTTCGCGAAAAAACGTCGCAACAGATCAGCACCCACCCTGAGATGGCGCGGAGCCATCTCAGGGTGGAGCATTTCGGCAGCAAAGGCCTCCCAGTCCCGGTCACGCCAGGAGTCATCAACAAGGCCATCCTGGATCATCTCTTCCGTACAGGCTTCCAACACAGGTCTGTTCGGTATCGCGACAAGGTGCCCATCGGTCGTTGGGTAAACCAGTTCCAGCGTGCCCGCCCCCTGAATCACCCCCGAACCCACCCGCTCAAACTCAAAACCCTGGATCGGCTTGGCAAGCATGCCGTTCAACATGGTCCAGGTCATCACACATTGCGCGGAAAGATCCACGTACTGCGGTTTGCCACTGGTCTGCATGCGTCGATGTGCAACCATTGACGCTGCGGCAGCTTCCGCGCCCGCATGCCGCCAAACCTGCGGCACACTGAGTCTGATTGGCGGCCTCTCTGGCTGACCCTGCAATGAAACCGGCCCGCCCATCGCAACAATAGTCAGGTCATTGCTCAGAAGGTCTGCATGAGGGCCATCATCACCAAAAGCAGTCAGGCGAACATGAACTATACGGTCGTTGATCTTCTGAGCATCCTCAACATCAATGCCATAGGTTGAGCTCAGGTTGTGACCGGACTCGAATAGAAAGTCTGCCCTCTCAATCAGCTTTTCCAGTACTGCGACGTCATCGGCATCTGCGGGGTCAAGCACAATGGATCGTTTGTTTCGGTTGAAGGCAAGGAATTGCAGGCTGCGGAGGTCTTCCTTATCTGTATCAATAAATGGCGGACAACGACGGGCATCACTGCCACGTGGTGTTTCCACCCGAATGACGTCCGCACCCAGATCCCCGAGCAACATAGGGCCAATTTCCCCCCTGTCATCGGTGAAATCCAGTATGAGATAGGGTTCAAGTAGTCTTGGTGTCATTCCTTCTGCCAACCTTATTTTTGATATCGATTGTTAGCGTATGGATATCACAGTTACTATGGTGAGTGGAAGTCAGTCGCATGTCTAACATATCGTTGATTACCATGCTTTTTTGTTATCGAAGGGAATGTAAATAGATGAAACCGCTGAAAGACATCAACATACTCGAGCTTTCAACCATGATCACCGCATCGTTCTCAGCGATGATGTTGGCCGAACAGGGAGCCCGCGTCACTAAGGTGGAGCCCATCGAACTCGGTGATCCCATGCGATTCTACGGTAGTAACAAAGGAGGCATCTCCGCACTGTTCGCGAACTGCAATCGAGGAAAACGATCGATACGCCTCGACATTAAATCGGAGCAAGGCAAGCAGATCATTGAAGAGCTGATTCCAGAGATCGATATCGTTCTCTGTAACTATCGCCCCGGCGTGATGGACAAACTGGGTCTGGGCAGTGAACGCTTGCGAACCTTAAACCCGCGTTTGATTTTTGTTGCTGTCAGCGGATTTGGGACCAAGGGACCTGACCGCAATAAACCAGCATATGACCAGATCATTCAAACCCAGGTAGGTTTTCCTGCGGTTCAGGGCCACGGCACCGACAGCCCGAAGATGGTGCGCACCCTTGTCTCCGACAAGAGTACCGCTTACACCGTGTGCCAGGCCGCGACCGCAGCGCTGTTCTTACGCGAGAGAACCGGTGAAGGACAGCATATTGATATTTCCATGATGGATGCGGCCCTGTTCTTTCTTTTTCCTGACGGCTTTATGCATGAAACGCTACTAGATGAAGATGCAGAACATTTGGCACCCCTGAGCGACAAAGCCTTCGATTTGACTAGTACTCGCAACGGTAACGTTGCCACCGCTGCAGGGACCGAAGCACAGTTAGTCGGTTTACTTGCCTCTGTAGATCAACTGCACTTGTACGCGGACGAGCGCTTCAATAGCCCGGAAAAAATACGTGAGAATTATGCCGAGTTTAGAGAACTGGTAATCGCTGAGTTCGCCCACGCCGATACCGACGAGGTAATGAAGAAGTTGAATGAAAATGATGTACCCGCGGCCAAATATCATGACTACCACGACGTCTTGAACCACCCGCAATACATTGCGAACGCCACCATTGATGAATTCGAACATCCGGCCATGGGCAATATGCGACGCGTCAAGTCACCCGCACAGTTTCATGGCGAACGCTTGCCGCCTGCCTCCCATAGCCCCGCTCATGGAGAGCACACCAGAAAGGTGCTGGCCGATATGGGTAAAACAGACGCGGAGATTGACGAGTTGATCGCACAAGGCGTAGCTAAAGAACAAGAAAGCTAATTCGCTACCGGCTTCCCTGGAGTAACTACATGCCAACACGTAGCATCATGCTCGTGATGCTATCACTACCCTGCTATGCCACGGCGTCGATTATCGACGAAATTGTAGTGACCGCAACGAAACATACGCAACCTGTCCGCGAGGTTCCCAGCACTATCGGCATGATCGATGGGGACGAACTGAGTACTATCAATCACACTCACATCAACGAAGCACTTCACCGGGTTCCCGGTGTATGGATCAGCAGAGGCAACGGACAGGAACATCTCACGGCGATACGTTCTCCCGTGCTGACGGGCGCGGGAAGTTGCGGCGCATTCTTGATGCTGCAGGATGGTATATCACTGCGCGCACCTGGCTTTTGTAACGTCAACGAACTATTCGAAGCCAGTACTGAACTGGCGTCACGAATAGAGGTGTTAAAAGGACCTGGCTCAGCTATCTACGGTTCCAATGCGATGCACGGTGCCGTCAATGTATTAACGCCCTCCCCTGTTACAGGACTAAGGCGTTTACGGGTTGAGTCCGGGGCTGATGACTACTACCGTGGGAGGTTGTCATTGTCATCAGGCGCATTGCGCGCCGATTTCTCGGGCACCACCCACGGTGGATACCAGGATCAATCAGGCTTCGATCAGCAGAAGCTACTGCTTAAGTACCAGCTACAGACAAACACGCGCAACATTACAACCTCGTTATCCATTACCAATCTGAACCAGGAAACTGCCGGATTTATCCGCGGCCCCCTTGTGTACAAGGATGCAGCCGCCAGGCGGGCCAACCCCAATCCGGAAGCCTATCGTGATGCACGATCATTTCGGCTGTTAAGTGAAATCAGACAACCACTCGGTATTGGTGAACTGTTAACGAGACCCTATCTTAGAAGTGTCTCAATGACATTCTTGCAGCACTTTTTGCCAGGACAGGCCATTGAAGAAAATGACCACAATAGCGCCGGCCTGCAGACGCTCTGGACTTCTCAGCATTGGAACCTTGGCCTGGAAGTCGAACATACCAGCGGGCATCTAAAAGAAACCCAACCGAACGCCACCATTGGAAGTCCTTTTCTGGTTGCCACCATTCCTACGGGGAAACACTACGACTACGACGTGACAGCCAGCCAGGCCGGCACATTTGTACAGTATCAGAACCAGTTAACAGCGACGCTATCTGTCATCGCAGCCGCGAGATTCCAGTTCACACACTACGACTACGAAAACCGCATGATTGACGGCAGAACCCGGGATGATGGAACACCGTGCGGCTTCGGTGGATGCCGATTTAACCGACCGACCAACCGAACAGACAGCTTCTCCAACTGGTCTCCCAAACTTGGATTTATCTATTCAGCTAACGACAACATTCAGTTCTACGGGTCACTGACGAGAGGATTTCGCGCCCCCCAGACAACAGAGCTCTACCGTTTGCAGAACGATCAAAATGTATCAGACATCGATTCGGTGCAACTGGATTCTCTTGAAGTGGGCTTCAGGGGAAATGCTGGCCGCTTCAACTACAAGGTCAGTGTCTTTGACATGAACAAGGACAACTTTATCTTTCGCGATACCTACCGCCAAAACGTCGATGGTGGACAGACCAGCCATCGTGGTATCGAAGTGAATCTGGCTTTCTCCCTTGGCACCCAAATCACGGCTTCGCTTGCTATGACCAGAGCGCAGCATGAGTACGATAACAATCCTTCGCTCTCAGCTTCCCCGCTTAAGGGGAACGAAATCGACACAGCACCAGAAACCATCGGTTCAGCGACCGTCGACTGGCTACCAAATGAACAATTGGGTCTGGAACTTGAGTGGGTTCACGTTGGTGAATACTACCAGGACCCAGAAAACCGCCATCAGTACGAGGGGCATGACCTGATTCACCTGAGAGGTTACTGGCAAATAAACGATGCACTACGTCTATCTGCCAGGGTGATGAATCTGACGGATGAAGCCTACGCTGAACGGGCAGACTTCGCCTTCGGGTCAGACCGGTATTTTGTTGGCACACCCGTCTCTTTCTTTCTTGGCGTAGACCTGGATTTGAAGTAAGTGCCTTTAGGTAAGACCCTCACGCATCCTTTAGATACCAGCGAACACCACAGATATCGACCCGATCATCGCTCACATAGCAATTACGTGATTTTGCTTCTCGCAACACATGCTCCCGGTCGGCAACGGCAATATCGATGCCCCCCAGTCCATTGCCGCGCCCGTCAGTTGCTTCAACAAAGCGCAACGTCACGTTGTTGAAGACGATATTAAGAGCAGACCCGTCTCGCTCGACTGGTAGCCCTGATACATTGCCCCAGAGTTCCGCCAGAGAAACCGGATCGTCGCCCTGCATCTCGACACCAACGAAGTCCACGGTAATGTCCTGCTTCACCTGACCTTCCCATCCGGTACCACCGACCGGATGCCAGTTACCGTTAAAATCATTGTACGCATCGGTCTCAACTTCAAAAAAGCCGGTCTTCAAGTCTCCGGGATGTAGCTGAATCAGGTTCCAATGGTCGCGTAGTGCCTCCCATGCGACACGCACGCCGTTGTCGGATGCGTTCTGCCGTACCTCGGCCTGCGTTTCAACACTGTCTGCCTGGGTAATGAACATATAGCCGCCGTCGCCATTACGACGTTCAAGGTAACGACCACCGGCAGTACCTTCTTCGATCGGTGCCACCACCTCAAGAAAGTTGCGTCCAACCGGCATCAACGTATTTTCCAAACCGAACTTGCCAACGCCGTCATCCACGTAGCATCGGTTAATCCCCAGGATGGTGGTTAGATCCTGGATTACCGGTTCCAGTTCGCTTGCGACGAGACAAATCTGGCGTAGCTGTAAGGTCATTATTAATCCCCATACTTTTGGTTTTGTAACTTTTAGATAAAAACTTCCCCGGTCTCTGAATCGATATGGGGTATGTCCGGGATCGAGATAGCCAGGCGCAACGCCGGTTCTTCGCTTACGGTAACGATGTTGTGCGCCTTACCCTTGGGCGCTCGTATGATATCGCCGTTTTTGGCGAGCCTGGGTTCCTCGCCTTCAATCTCCCATCGCAATTCACCGCCCATCACTATCCAGAACTCGTCATCATTCAGGTGACGGTGTCGGCGACTGGAGTTACCCTTTGGCGTACAGATCAGGGTCGCTGCCACTTCATTGGTTTGTACCAGGCGAACGACCCAGGGAGGTTCTCCGTGGGCAGCCACGACGTCTTCAACATTATTTTGTATGCGATTCAGCAGCTCAAGCACCATATTCCCCGATGGTGGTCGAAAATCCTATAGTCTCATCGTTTGTCTCAAGGAAACAAGCCAATTGCACGCAGACAGCCCACCGGACTATTATTGCCAACAGACTATCAAAGGAGGGGTCACTCATGATTAATACACTGGCGGACATTACCCGCACACATCGCGCCGAGAGACCTGACGACATCGCACTGCGTGTTCCTGGCCAGCGTGACTGGACTTTCGAGCAGCTTGATACAGACGCCTGCACCTGTGCCAACGCCCTGCGCGATGCCGGCATTGATGAGGGTGGGCGCATCGCTTTTCTGGCTAAGAATGAAGCTGAATTCTTTGTTTATCTTTATGGCGGTGCCAAGTTAGGGGCTGTTTCCGTTGCCGTGAACTGGCGTCTGGCACCCCCGGAAATGGAATACATCCTTAATCATAGTGAAGCGGAGATTCTGCTCATCAGTGAAGAGTTTCTGGGACACCTCAAGCAGATGAACCTGAATCTGGACCAGGTTGTCGTGCTGGGCGACCCGGGCGACTCAGGCTACTCCACCTGGGATCAGTGGCTCAGCGGCCACAGCGACAAAGACATCGTCGTCGACATCAACCCCGATGATACCTGCTTTCAACTTTATACATCTGGTACCACCGGCCTGCCAAAGGGCGTTGAGACAACCCATGCGAATCTGACCACCATGATGAGCCAGGGCCTCAAAGAACTGTCATTCTCCTCCGAGTCCATCAGCCTCGTGTGCATGCCGCTATTTCACATATCAGGTAGCGCCTGGGGCGTACTCGGCCAGTACATGGCGTGTCGCAGCATACTCCTGCGGGAAGTGGATATGGCAGAAATCCTGCGTGCCATCGAGGCCGAGAGAGTCACCCATAGCGTATTTGTCCCCGCCGTACTGCAGTTTCTGGCTGCTTTTCCCGGAATCGAGGACATCGACTTCAGCAGTTTGCAGACAGTGTGTTACGGAGCGTCTCCTATCACCGAGGAAGTGCTGGTCACAGCCATGAGACTGTTCAATGCCGAGTTTTTCCAGGTCTACGGACTTACCGAAACAACCGGCGGTGTCACCATGCTGGCACCGGATGAACATGATCCCGGTGGGGAACGTGCGGGCCTGTTACGCTCCTGCGGCAAGGTCATCGATAACCACGAAATCCGTATCGTCAATCCGGAGACTGGAGATAACATGCCCGAGTCTGAAGTGGGCGAGATCTGGATTCGTGGACCGCAGGTTATGAAGGGGTACTGGCGTAACCCGGAAGCGACCAGCGAAGCTATCGACGCTGACGGCTGGTTCAAGTCCGGTGATGCCGGTTACATGGTTGACGGATATGTTTATATCCATGACCGGGTAAAAGACATGATCATCTCCGGTGGAGAAAACATTTATCCCGCCGAAATTGAGAATGCACTGATGAAACACGAGGGAATTAGCGACGCAGCGGTCATTGGCGTTCCCAGCGAACGCTGGGGTGAAACCGTCAAAGCGATCATTACCCGAAGCGATGATTCGCTGAGCGAAGAGGACCTCATCAGTTTCTGCCGGCAGCAACTAGCCCACTACAAGTGCCCCACCTCTATTGACTGGATGGACGAAATACCGCGCAATCCTTCGGGCAAGATACTAAAGACCGAACTGCGCAAACCTTATTGGGAAGGTAAGGACCGGAACGTTTCCTGAACCAGGAAGGTTACCCGTGATTAACACACTGGCGGACATTACCCGCACACATCGCGCAGAGAGACCTGACGAAATCGCACTGCGGGTTCCTCACAAGCGCGACTGGACTTTCGCGCAACTTGATACTGACGCCTGCATTTGCGCAAACGCCCTGCGTAATGCGGGCATTAGTGAAGGTGGACGCATCGCCTTTCTCGCCAGGAATGAACCCGAGTTCTTTCTTTATCTATACGGCGGGGCCAAGCTGGGTGCTGTTTCTGTCGCGGTGAACTGGCGGCTGACACACCCGGAAATGGAATACATCCTCAATCACAGCGAAGCAGAAATTCTGCTGGTTGGTGAAGAATACCTCGGCCACCTCAAGCAGATGAACCTGAACCTGAATCAGGTTGTGGTACTGGGTGATTCGGGCGACTCGGGCTACCCCACCTGGGATCAGTGGCTCAGTGGTCATGGTAGCGAGGACATTGTCGTCGACATCGACACTGAAGATACCTGTTTTCAGCTATACACATCAGGAACCACCGGCTTACCGAAGGGCGTTGAGACAACCCACGCGAATTTAATCACCATGATGAGCCAGGGTCAGAAAGCACGTTCATTCTCGACTACATCGATCAGCCTGGCCTGCATGCCTTTGTTTCACATATCAGGTAGTGCCTGGGTAGTCCTTAGCCAGTACAGTGGGTGCCGTAGCGTGTTGCTGCGGGACGTGGATCTTGACAATATTACGCGCGTTATTGAGACCGAGCGCGTCACCCACTGTATTTTTGTCCCTGCGATATTACAACGTTTTGCGACCGTCCCGGGTATCGAGGACATCGACTTCAGCAGTTTACAAATTGTGTGTTACGGCGCGTCGCCTGTCACCGAGGAAGTGCTGGTCACTGCGATGCGGCTTTTCAATGCCGATTTCTCCCAGGGTTATGGGCTCACCGAAACCACCGGTGGTGTCACCATGCTGTCGCCCGACGACCATGATCCCGGTGGTGAGCGCGCTGGCTTGCTGCGCTCTTGCGGCAACGCCATCGATAACCACGAAATTCGTATTGTTAATCCTGACACTGGTGAGGACATGCCCGGGTCTGAAGTCGGCGAGATCTGGATTCGGGGTCCCCAGGTCATGAAAGGTTACTGGCGTAACCCGGAAGCGACCAGCGAAGCCATCGACGCTGACGGATGGTTCAAATCCGGTGATGTCGGGTACATGATCGACCGCTACCTGTATATTCACGACCGGGTTAAAGACATGATTATCTCTGGTGGTGAAAACATATACCCCGCCGAGATCGAGAATGCGCTAATGAAACATCCCGGGATTGGCGATGCGGCCGTCGTCGGCGTTCCCAGTGAACGCTGGGGAGAAACCGTCAAAGCAATCATTACCAGAGGCGACGACACGCTGACTGAAGAGGGTGTAATCAGTTTCTGCCGGCAACAGCTGGCACACTACAAATGCCCCACCTCGGTAGACTGGATGAATGAAATACCACGTAACCCTTCGGGCAAACTACTAAAGGCAGCGTTGCGCAAACCCTATTGGGAAGGCAAGGACCGGAACGTTTCCTGAACTTGTGTTCTGACGAAGCGTCCCGCACTATTGCGGTGATTCTTGAAACGGGAATAAACAATGCTTCAACAAACTGATCGTTTGGCGCTCGCTGTCCCCAATGCAGATGAAGCTGCAGCAGGACTCAATTCGATTTTCGATAGTATTGTCGTCGACGACACCATTGATACCGATGCAAACGCACGACGCGTCACGCTCCAGTGGGGGCACGATCAACTGGAACTCTTTGAGCCCAAAGGACCAGGACCTGTGGCCGACTTTGTTGAAGGCCGAAAAATCGGCCTATTCGCCGGCGGGTTTGCACTTGATAACCCTGCTGCGGTAGCAGCCCGGATCGAGCAGGTGGGTATCAAGGTAACGCAACAGGGCGATCGATTTGTAGTTTATCCAGAGGACCTTCGCGGCACGGGTTTAATTCTGAGTCCGACAGCAAAGCGCGAAGAACGCGTCGGCCTCATGGATAGAATCTGGCAGATCACTTACACGGTGGCGGACCTGGATGAAAACGTCGCATTCTACAGTGACCTGTTCGGTGTCGAAGACAACCTGACCAATCTTTACACCAGTGCGGAGTGGGGTTACCACGCCGCCATCACCTGGTTCGAAGCAAAAAAAGGCGCACCCCTCGACAGCCTGGAGTACCTGGACCCGCACCAGCACGAGAAGGCTGCCGGACGGTTCCTTAAAAAAACTGACGGTAGAGGCGGTATTTACATGTCAACCGTGCACACGCCCGACCTGGAAGAAATCAAGGCACGGGTCGAAGCGACGGGTGGTGGCTGGGAAGGCGCACCCAAGGGCTCGCTGGGATTTATCCATCCCCGGCGCACCTATGGACTACTACTTGGAGTAACGTATTTCGACAGCATCGACGCTCGCCGTCCAACCCCGGAAGAGCCTGATGCCTGGGGCAACCATTAAGACACCTGGAAAAACCATGCAGTTCGAAGAATCGATCAATATTGAAGAAACAGTAGAAGAATATGGCCTAAAGGATCATATCGAGGAACTGGATGAAATTGGTCTGACTATCGTTCCTCAGTCAACGCTACGACTTGATGATGACTGGTTCGACGAGTTACGTGATGCGATTCTGCAAGTCGGCGAAGCAAGGACCGGAGTGCACTTCGATCTTGGTTCAGGCCCTGCTGATGATTTTGGTTCGCGGCCGGGTGAAATTGGTCACATCATTCTCTCGCACATGATCTTTGAAGGCCAGGCATTCGAGAAAGTCCTGACGCACCCGGTCAAGAAAGCCCTGATGACACATATGCTCGGGTCGGACCATCGACTCGCTGTCAGCGATGCCTGGATAAAATGGCAGACGCCGGATAACTGGGAAGGAGAATCAACAACGGGATTCCATGTAGATCAAAGCATGGTGCCACTACCCTGGAACTGGCGGGTTCCCCACATTGCCAATATGAACTGGGCACTAACGGACTACACAAGGGAAGATGGCGCACTGGCTTACGTCCCGGGCAGTCACAGGCTGGCGCGATTTCCAGAACCCGAAGAAGCGTTACCCTTGGCAGTACCCGCCGAAGCACCAAGAGGTTCGCTGATAATGTTTTCCGGCGCGCTCTGGCATGGCGCATATCGCAAGACCACACCGGGGCTGCGCGTCACCATGCTCGGTCAACACTGCCGATCCTATATGATGCCGTTCCAGGATTTCAAAGGCAGAATCTCAAACGAGATGATCGAGGCGAGCCAGGACCCCGATTATCTTCGCAGCCTGATGCGCGAAGATGAGAAACACCTTCGCGTTGATCCTTTTGAAGTACCAGGCACACCCGCCGCCAGGGCGTCTAGTAACTAAACCTCAGTCCAATGGTAAAACCACGACCCGCGTCCGGCGCAAAGTTCTTGATAAAAGAAGCGTGGTTACGGATTTCTTCATCAAGCAAATTGTTGCCCTTGGCGAACACCTTGAGCTCCGCATCGTTTCCTAGCGCCCAGTGATAGTCAGCATGAACCGAGACGGATGTATAACCTTCTGTGGCCAGTTCAAATTCACCCACACTATCCTGTTCCATAAAACGTGTTGCATGCAGGTGGACAGTCCAGTTATCACCGAATAGCTCAAACTCCATACCAACCTTTGCCGGCGGTATTCGCGGTACATTACCGCCATCATCAAAGTCTGCATGAACTACATCGCCAAACACTGACCAGTCCAGACCATAGTTATCCTGTTCAATCAGGTTAAATGCCAGCTTCGCTTCAAGACCACTGAACGTCGCATCATTAGCACGGTATTGTGCTATCAGCTGTTCATCGACTTCTTCACCCGTCAACTCCAGATAGATATAGTCTTTGATCATGTTGTGATAGGCACCGACTTCACCATTGAGCCTGTCTGAGGTGAATCGATAACCGAATTCGAGGTTGCTCGCGGTTTCATTGTCAAGGTCGGGCTTCCCGATTTCTAACAGTGAGGTAGCGGCATGGGGCACAAGACTCTCATCATCCTCCGGTCGTGCGCAGGAGGCGCTCGAAATGTTCGAAAACAGTTCTTCCATAGAGGGCGTTCGTTCAGACCTCGACAGACCGATTAACAGGTTGGAAGTTTCTGAAACATCGTACAGCACACTGCTACTGAGACTGACAGCACTCTCGCCAGATGCACAACGACCGTTATCAACGTCATTCCGGTCAAACCGCACACCTACTTCGACGCTCGTCTTATCACTTTGAAATTGTTCAACCACGAATAAACCGTAATTCGAAATGTCGGACTTCGGGATAAAGGCTTCTTCGCCAATCGCGCTGAATTCAGTCTCCGCAAATTGCAGGCCGTAAACACCAGTCGAGCTCCCTGAGTGAAAGGTAGTCTCTCTGCGGTTCAACACGAAGCGTCCCTCAACGCCGTCGTTTGAATACCGTGTACCCACTTCCTGTTCACCATCGGCAAAGATCTCCAACTCGTCATGCTGATAGTCAGTGTAGCCAATCGATCCACGAATACTCTGTACCCAACCCTGGTCGAATTCGATCATGCCACGCAGGTCGTAACGGGTTTTTTCCATATCGATGCGGACGAACTCCACATCTTCATGACCTTCTTCTTCATGACCATGCTCGTCTTCGTGCTCGTCCTCATCTTCGTCATGATGCTCTTCCTCATCTTCATCATGATGCTCTTCTTCATCGTCATGATGTTCCTCTTCCTCATGATGGGCGTGAGTACCGGGAGGAAGCCCATATTCATTCGTTATCCGGCTTGCAGAAAACCCGATGAAGCCGCGATCACCGACAAAAGAGAAGCCAACGCTGCCACCCGAGGCTTCGCCGTCGGAATTCGCGATATAACCGTTGGTATTTTCAACCTCCTCTTCCTCGTGCTCGTCTTCATGCTCGTCCTCATGTTCATCTTCATGCTCGTCTTCATCATGGTGGAACAACTCATCGAAGGCCTCCACAGCGACTTCATCAATCGCAAAGCCGTTGATGGATACGTCCTTGTTTTTTCGGGTATACCCGTCGACATGAAAAGCAAAACCATCTTTACCGGTATCAACTCGAAATACGGATTTGTTCTCATCGTTGTTGGTGTCACGAGTTTGTTCGAACGTAAACGTTGTCTTATCAGGCACCGATTCTGGAATACGAGAATCAATAACGTTCACAACACCGCCTACTGCACCACTTCCGTAGAGTAAGGTTGAAGGACCCCGAATCACTTCAATTCGTTCAGCCAGGATCGCTTCCACACCCTCGGCATGATCAGGGCTTTGGTTAGCTGCATCGGTCACACCAACGCCGTTCTGCAGAACACTAACCCTATTACCGGTTTGTCCACGAATCACCGGATGACCGATACCCGGACCAAAGGACGCAGATGAGATTCCTATCTCATCTTTCAATGTCTCCCCCAGGCTGTTAGCCACCTTATCAAGCAGTTCTTCGCCACCCAATACGGTGACAGGGAGGCCAGTTTCAGCTGCGGTTTTCTGAAAAGCTGCCGTAACCACGACCTCTTCAATTTCGTGACTGTGTTCTGCGTCCTTTCCAAGTGCTACAGGTGATGACGCAAGGAAAATCATGGGAATAAATTTTAGATACTGCACTGTGGGAGTCATGAGACCCTCCGAATAAATAAGCTGATAAAAACAGGCGCACAAGGCTGACCTGTAAAACAAAAGGTTTATCGATTAATCAGCTTATTGGAGGAGCTCGCGCATTGGCATGCGTAGTAATTCTGGTTCGAAGAACAACCGGCAGCGGCAACATCTTCCCGAAAGGCTGGAAAATCTGCCCGGAAAACGCGCTATCGATCAATCCCGAGTCGACGGATGCATTGATACAGAAGGTACAGTCGGTATGTACCTCCGTTGAAGAAGCTAGTTCGTGTGCTGCCTCAGATGTCTGTGCCACAAATAATGAACAGCAGAGCAACAATAGCGCTAGCACTGTCCGGATCGTTGTAGATTGATCTGTTTGTGTCATTGAACACATATCGGTCGACGTTGTTACTGAGACCGCAGTATCCAGAATTTTGTTCCGCGGTCAATCTTTGGCCGAAGTAACCACACTTTGCGAAGAGGAGAATCCCGGAATCAGGAGATTATTTTCGCGTGTTGGCAAAAGGGTCCAAACCGACCTAAACTTGTACTTTCGTGAAATGGCATCAGCCCATGAGACTAACGCTTCTACTATTCATTCTGCTCTGCACGAGTTGCAGCGGTCCCGCTCCACGCGATCATGCCGGTCCCGGGTTTTCATTTCTAAGTTCAATCAAGTTTGATCGAGCACGTGGGTTAGTTGGGAGCTCCGTGAGAGTTAGACTGACGGCTGATTGTAATGGGCCCTGGGAAATAAGAGACCTGCGTGTCCTTCGGGGCGAAGTTCCGCCCGGACTTTTTTTTAACGGCAAGGAATTCACCGGCATACCAAGACGGATTGGTAGCTGGCGCCTACATACGAGGGTGGAGGCCCCAACTTGTAATGGTGTCGTGTACCAGGATAAAGACGTTTATCTCACCTTTGACATTCAAGGCAATGCACCCAGGCGGGGGCTTTGATCAACGATACCCTTTAAAAGCCCTTGGTCGTGCCTGAACCCTTCTGAAGATTGACCCATTGACCAGCCTCGAAGTCACCGAAGCTTTCTCTATCACCTCCGGGCCACTGAACAATAACGTCGCTAATTCGGGTCTCGTCACCAAGACCGAAGTGCACCCGTGGATCGTTTGCAGAGAGGTAACTGCCTGCAGTATGCACTGAGCGATATACTTTTATCGACCCTATTACCCCTGAAACCATAGCACCATGCACATTGCTGCTCACTTCGTTTACCGCGGCGAAGCCCACCCATTGTCCCCGATTACTGACCTGGTTTATCAGCAGACTTACCGGGCCATCGCGATTAATGACCAACAAGTCCACCCCGCCATCATTGTTGATATCGCCAAATGCCAGGCCACGACTGGTATTTATCAACGGTTGTTCGGTCCCGCCTGGAGGGTCAACCAGTTCGAATCGCGTCCTCCCCTTCCATAGTGAATTCGGTTCTGCATAACCCACGTCAATATGCTCCTGATTCGATAGACTGATAGCACCGTTTGCTTCAAACAGATCCAGCTCGGAATCGTTATCGAAGTCCATCAATGCAACGCCAAATCGCGTATGGCGTTTACTGATATTCGCCAGCCCAACTGAAACCGTTGCATCTTCGAAATAAGAACCCGTATTACGGTAGAACGAATCACTCTCTCCACCAAGATTCACCACAAGAATGTCCGGATCACCATCGTTATCCTGATCGGAAGCAACAACGCCCATGCCTGCCTTGGCAATGCCGTGTTCATCTACTGCGCAACCCCAGAGCTGAGCTTCATCTTCGAAACGCAGACCTCCTCGATTAATCCAGAGCTGATTCATCATGGCATCGTTGGCAACAAAGATATCGAATAGTCCGTCGGCATTGACATCTGCCGTGACGACACCAAGTCCGTTGCCGAAAGCTGCACCGAGTCCCGCCTGATCAGAGACATCTGTAAAAGTTCCATCACCATTATTCCGATACAGTCGATCGGCTGCCGGAGCCCCGTAGTGGTTTGGTGAACAGTAGTCGGCAAGCGAAGTTTTCTGATTAAAACACTCTCGTTCTATATCCGGTTGCCAATCAACATAATTGACGACAAAGAGATCGAGGTCCCCATCCAAATCCAGATCATGGAATAACGCTGCCGTCCCCCAGCTTGCATCCGCCACTCCCGCCATCTCAGAGACGTCTTCGAACTCACCGGCGCCGTTGTTACGCAACAACACATTGGCGCCGAAATTAGTCACATAGAGATCAACATCGCCATCATTATCATAATCACCCGTCGTGACTCCCATTCCGTAGCCGGTATCTGCGGCACCGCCCGCGTCAGGGACACGCTCAAAAAGACCACCATCATTAAGAAATAGCTGGTTACCAGGTGAATTGTCAGTAGTTAGATTTCCACCCTGAACCAGATAGATATCCAGATCGCCGTCGTTGTCGAGATCAGCAATTGCACCACCACCACCCATGATTTCCGGAAACAGGTACTGTTCCGACTCGCCAGACTCGTACTCAAAGATCAGTCCGCGCTCTGCTGCCTGCTCCTGAAACCAAGGCTTTTGTGCCTCTGTAACGCCCTTCCTGGAGTCGCCCTTATCAACACACCCCGATAACAAAAGCACACTAATGAAGATAATCGATCTCATTTTAGTTTGATGTTCCCCGCATCGTCGCCAACCTGCTCCTGGCTGACTCAACTTGTCTTGGATGGGCACCCAATTGCTCTGCCTGCTCAAGCGCCGCTTGTGCCTCGTCGAAACGATCCGAAAACGCGAGCGCTGCAGCCAGGTTCAGATAACCGGGGGTATACGAAGGATCAACACGCACCGCACTTTGATAATGCGAGACTGCCTGTTGCCAGCGTTTCAATGCCACTTCCACCTGCCCCGCATACATAAAGGACTCTCGCTTTCTGGGATCGAAATGAATCGCGGCCTGAAAGGCCTTCAATGCGGCCTCAGGTCTACCCATATCATTGAGAAGCAATCCCCTTTTGCTATGAAGCATCGCGAGCTCAGGCTCCAGCGTTAACGCATAGTCTACGTGCGTCAACGCAGTCTCAATATCGCCGCGCTGTCTATAAAAGTCAGCAATCCCGGTTCGATACGGGTAGTAGTCCGGATCCGATTCAATTGCCCTGCGTAGTATCCAGAACCCTCGATCCGTATCGCCATCATCGCGATAGGCAGTCGCAAGATTACTAATGATGACTCTGTTTTCCGGCTGTTGTTCTCTTAGAGATTCCAGAATACCCATGGCCTTTGCTGACTCCCCTCGCTGAATCAGCTGTTGGGCATGACCGGCACGGTGGATGAAACTAACCTCGAAACGTTGGCTGCTCTCATGCCAGGGATCCTCCCACTGCAGCTTCTGCAGTTTCCTGCCACGCGCAAGTGCAACCTGCGCTTTCTCGATTTGAGCAGATTCACGGTAGGCACGCGCAAGCAGCTGAAAAACGACAGGATGTTTGAATTCCAGTGATAGCGGCTCAAGCAATGCCACGGCGTCACCTGGCCGCCGCTGGTGCAATGCAACACGCGACTGACCAACAATGGCGACCGCACCGACACCCATCGACTCAGCTTCTATGAAGGCTTGCAGAGCCAGGGTCGGATTTCCCGCGTCCAGTAACCAGGTGCCTTTCCACATCCACGCGGGGCCATATTCAGCCTGGAGAGATATCGCGCGGTCCACTGCAATAAGGGCGAGTCGTTGTTCACCCTGGTCTGCGAGTATCAGCGACTGAAAATACGGCCACCTGGGATTATTCTGATCCAGGCTCTCGGCTTGTTGATAACTGGTAAGCGCCGCATCTGGGAATCCGTTAACCTCGTGTGCCATTCCCAGATCCCCACGCAGCATGGCGCTCGCTGGATCAGTTCGGGCCTTCTTAACAAGTGTTTCCAGGAGCTCGACGACCTCTACCGCAGCACGATCGAGCGTAACGACAACAGGTGGTGCAACGGCGACGACTGCTTCCTTTTCCATCGAACAGGAAGCTACCATCAGGGATACCATCAACACGAAGAGTCGACTGAAACTGTGTTTCGCACGGATGCTCATCTTAGTTCATGGTGTCTTAGTTCATGGTGATTGTAGCGAGTTCAGTATTCAGTGTGTCAGGAAACCGATGCTGGAACAATGCAGAAGCTACTCCTGATTGATGGTCAGTAACTGATCAGCATCGACCGCTGTCAACATGGTTGTTTCGCCATTGGGCCAGCGTACGGTGACATCGGCACGCGTAGCTGCGCCGAGTCCAAAATGTACCTCAAACGGATTATGCGATACGAAGTTGTTGGTACCACCCAGTTCGCGCACCTGCGAGCTATCGTTGGTTGTAACCGTTATATGCGCGCCAACACCAAACGCATTCATGCCAGTGGCGATTAGTCTGATCGCAAGATAGTGATTGCTGGTGTCTGTCTCGTTACGATAGAAGACCACGCCGTCGTTATTGATGTTCGAGATCACAATATCAATATCGCCGTCGCGTTCCGCATCGAAGCATGCGATGCCGCGCCCCTGGCCTTGATCGTCAAATCCTGACTCGGTGGAGCGTTCGTCGAATTGAATGCTGGACTCCCCTATATTACGAAACAGCCTTGCCCGGTCGGTGACATAATCCTTGTCAGGACGCTCCCGCCAACCATTAACATGGGCAAGATCGATGCGCGTGTCATTATCAAAGTCCGCCGCGCAGGCACCCCAACCCCATGATCCATCCGCGGTGGCTGAGTCATCCGTCACATCTGTGAACACGCCCTCCCCTTCATTGCGATACAGGCGGTTACCAAACAGCTCACCGTTGATGTCCAGGTTGTAGATGGAGGTAACAAACCAGTCCATATCACCATCGTTATCAAAGTCACCAATAGCGCTACCCATCCCCGCCTGATCGATGATGACATCCTGGTCCGTGATGTTGGAAAACGTACCATCACCATTGTTAAGCAACACCTGGCTGGTCTCAAAATCTGAGGCCATCAGCAGATCACCGTCACCATCAGCATCGATATCGCTGAAACTCATCGTAAAGCTCCAGTCGGTATCGGCTTCCAGCAGCCCTGATGCAACACCGGTTTCGATGCTGCGATTTTCAAAAGTGTAGTTACCATTGTTTCGCCATACTGTTTCCGTATCTTCTCCCGGTTGTCGCTTTGTCCCCCAATGGGTGACAAAAAGGTCAAGATAGCCATCGCCATCATAATCAAAGAAGGTTGAGGAAACCGCATTGCTCACGGTGATGCCCGAGTCAGCGGTGATATCGACAAAACTTGCCTCCACTTCGTTCAAGCGGTTTTCGAACAGGAAAACCAAATCGTCGATTGCACCGATAAACAGGTCAAGGTCACCGTCACCGTCGATATCGCCGAACGCCGGTCCACTCGCCCAGTTGACAATATCCAGACCAACGTCCGCTGCTACATCTATAAAGGTACCGTCGCCCTGGTTCTGGTAAAGGTGGTTGGGTTCCGAATCACCGCCGACGAAAAGCAGGTCGATATCGCCATCGCCGTCGACGTCCGACGCCGCGACGCCACCGCTTGAAAATGCGATATCTGATTCAGGTTCACCTCCGAATGCACGACGCAGACCCGCGTTGAGGTCGCGGGTAAAGATAATTTCAGCGGGACCCTCTTCGGGTGGAACAACTACAGGAGGTGGTTGTGCTGGAGACCCGCCGCCACCCCCGCCGCCGCAGCCAACGAGAAGAAAAGCGAATGTAAACAGGATAGGTCGCATCACAGGTAGGAATTACGTCGGTAGGCCCAACTCGACCAGTAAAGAAAATCGAAGACCGTAAAAGGTCCTTATCGGTAGCAAAAGTTGAGACGTAGCCCTCGCGGGCTACGTCTCAGGTTACAACTAAAACTGCGGATTCCAACGAATCTGCAGACCAAACTGCCGAGCCTCTGTAAGAGAACCGGTTGCACGACCATTACCGGAGGCGATTTCCGGTAGGTACTCAAACAAAGCGACATGATCCGTCGCATTCTGGACGTACAGTGTCACGCCCCACTGGTCATCAGGAGAAGTCCACGCGGCCCTCAGATCAAGGCGATTGTAAGAAGCCATTTTCTGTGATTCTACGTTTTCCACAAAAGGATAACGTTCACCGGTGTAGGTTAGCGTACCTAGCAGCTGCAAAGAGCCACCACCCAATGCATCGACCGGAGTCTCATAAATCAGCGTTGCCGCAGCTTTATGTTTGGGCTGCATGGGTAGTTCGCCGCCGCCATAGTTCTTTGGAAACTGATAGACAGACTGTTGTGGCTGACCCTCATTATCCACATAGTCCCAAACCGCGTATTGTGGGTTAGGGTCCCCTAGAACAATGGTTGAAAACTCACCAAGATCGGAACCCTGGAAGGCGTAAAAGCCACTCAGGCTAAACTTCTCGTTGAAGTAATAGCTGTACTCTATCTCAATACCATAGAGGGTGGTGTCATCGAGGTTGTCCGTGAACTCCACCAGCGGTGAATCGCGGTCAGGAGTTGGATTCGGATGGAACGTCGTCGCCGTATGCTGGTAATTTTTGAAGTCTTCGAAGAAGGCAGCAGCACGGACGTTCAGGCGTTGATCAAGAAACAGGCCTTTGACACCCAGCTCATAGTTGATAAGGGTCTCTTCCTCGATCGGCGGATTGAAGCCTGAAGCTGAGTTGAAACCACCTGCCCGGAAGCCCGTGGAAATCCGACCATAGTACATGGTGTTATCGTCTGGACGATGTTCAAGGCTGATGTTCCAGATAATGTCATCCCACGTTGGGTTTTGATCACTTGCCACATCAGTGGGCTTTGTTGTTGCATCCCAAATGATCACGATGTCGTCTGAGTTATCTGCGGTACCGGCGATATCATGAAACGTGGTCGCTTCCCAAAAGAAATCCTGCTCACGTCCTTTGGTATCTTCGGTATAGCGCAACCCGCCAGAGAGCAACCACTGCTCGTTGATGACATAGTCAGCACTGGCGAAAACAGCTTCGGTTGAAGACCAGGCTTCGGTATTGAAGTCGTTTAATATAATCCAGCCTTCTGGAATGCACCGGGTTCCGTAACCTGAGAAAGGATACCAGCCAGGATTGGCCTCAAGGGCCGCATCACAACTTGCGTAACCGGCCGCCTGAGCTCTGGATTCGTTATCTGCCGGAGTGACGTAGGTCGGCTGAAAGCCGAAATCCGTTTGAGAGGTTTCCCAGTAGGTCGTGTTCTCGTAGTAATACGCTCCAAGAATAAAGTTAAATGGACCGTCGTAGTTAGAAAACAGCTGCAGCTCGTGAGACTTGTTGTCGTTTTCATAAGGCGCGTAATGCCTGATGTCTCTGAAAGGCACGCCACCATCTGCAGATAGCGTTGAGTCAGCCGCACTGCCAACACGATTACTGTAATCGCTGTCTTTCCAGCTATCCTGGACGACTCCGCTAATGCCTCCGGTATAGCGTACAGTCAACGTATCGGTGACGTCGAAACTGGCATTCATGGTCCAGCTATCACGCAGCGCACGTCCGCCTCCTGGGCGATTCACAGAGATCTCGTTTTTAAGGTTTTTACATTTATTCGCGAACTCAATGGGATCACAGTCTTCGACGGCAGGATTATTGTCCGCTGCCAGGTACCAAGGGTTTTGCGGGTCTGCCGCAGAACCAGTGCAATCAAATGGCTGACCATTGATCACGCCGGGGTAGTCGCCCTCCTGAACACCGCTAAAAGCATTTGCGGACCTATTACCTTGTTGCTCCAACCAAAAACAATTAAAGGGCTGGTTGCGGTTTGGCTGGAACAACAGGACGTCCGTTCTGCCAATTCCCGTATCTTCAGTTCGTGCGTAGCGCACATTGATGTCGACACGATCGGTCTCTAAACGAAGTTGCGGCGCAAAACTGGTTTCGTCTGGTGCGTCGTAGTCACCACCAAGACCGCGATTCTTCTGCGCGCCGTCACCCTCGTAATAACCACCGGTTATACGAAAGCTTAAATGCTCAGTGATCGGACCACCAACCGCAAGGTTGTACCGTTGTGTAAACTGATCTGTGAATTCTGTCAGGACCTTAACATCCCAATCAGCAGAAGGCTTTGTGGTGACATAACTGATCGAACCAGCTATGGAATTACGACCGTTCAAAGTACCCTGAGGACCGCGACCAACTTCAAGACGTTCAACGTCAAACAAATTAGGTGCGATGCCTGACGTGGTATGCGAATAAACGCCGTCTACATAAGTAGCCACTGCCAGGTCTCTGTGTGTCTCACCGGCGCCCTTCGTCCCAATACCTCGGATGACGACACCGTGACCGATATTCTCGATGTTGTCACCGATCTGAAGACCGGGAACCAGGTTTTCGAGGTCGCGGGAATTGGTCATACCCAATTCCTCGATCATCCCCTCATTAAACGCAGAAACCGTGAGAGGTACATCCATGATGTTTTCTTCACGCTTTTCTGCGGTTACGGTTATCTCTTCTATATAAGGAGAAGCTTCGGACTTCTCATCATCTTGTGCATTAACTGGAGAAACGAAAGCTACACTCAGCCCCATTACCCCCAAAAATCCCCACGTTTCTTTTCGCATTTAATATTCTCCTAAAGTTTTAGAGTCTTACTAAGCCCTACGGACGCGAAATGCGCCCTGATAGTCGTCCGAAATTCGATGTTTTCACCACTTCGATATTTCACTCCATAAAGTAGATCAGTCGACCGTAGCCCCCACAACGACCTCATTCGATCCAGATACACACAGCCAAGCCGCACGAAACCGTGCCGTTTAACTTTTCGAATATTGACTCTCAGCACAAGGAACATCAACCTAAAGCTGATATGCAAGTGAAAAATAGCCTCATTTTATTCCCCTCGCGCTTTGTATTTTGAGGACATTTTCCCTAAAATCTTATGTTATTAGCGTTTTCCAAGAGTCAACCAGTGTTCAGCATGAACACTCTGTCCCAATGATAAGATTTGACGAGTGTAAGACAATAGACGACTACGCAGCATGGCTGACGGTAGGCTTTGGAAGCCCAAGGGCCAAGTTTATCCGGGACATGCTATACGGCATCCATAACACCCGATCCGTCAGGCTTGCGGATATAGCCCGCGCACTTAACGAGCCCAGTGAACTACACTCCACTCGCAATCGACTGAGCCGGAACCTTGCGAGTACTCAACTAGCAACAGAGCTTTCTGATCGACTACTGCAGCAGGCCGCTTATAGCATTAAGCGGGACACTCGGCTGATTGTCCGCGTGCATGCTCTAAACAAACCCGACGCGAAAAAGATGCAGTATCTGTATAACGAAACAGACTCAGCAACCGACAGCTACCAGGTTTGTGAGATTGTTGCGAGCAACACCGGTTCGCGAAAGTATCTTCCGTTGTTTTCTACTTTCTGGTCTCGGCATGCACCCGACTACGTCAGCGACGTGGATGAAATCAGCCGCGCAATCCATCAAGTGCTCACCGTGACAAATGGTCGAGGTATCGTCTTTCTGGATCACCCTTTTCTGGAACTACAGACACTCAGCGCACTGGTAGCAGAACTGGCAGAAGATGCTGATGTGCAATTCGTGGCAAGAATTCAGGCAAACGACGCCGCGCAATTAAGATACCGACAGAAGAGCAAAACCCTGTTGGAACTAAGAGAACTATGCAACACCCGGTATGCATGCCGAATCTTTAAGGTGTTACCCCAGGACAGTGGCCCACCCCAGGACAGTAGCCAACCACAGGCAATGCGAGACTCATCGGATTACCAGGGACTCTATCAGGCGATAGTTTCCTCGACCGATGGTGAGTTGACGGAACACTCAATCAATATGGAATTCGGCACGCTCGCAGTCCGCCATCAAGCCTCATTACGACGCCTGAACCTGCTCGTCTTGAAAGGTGAATTGAGCACACACCTGCTCACCTCATTGGATGGACTACAGACCCGGCAATCACTCCTTGAACCTATCTGGTCCTGGTTCTCAACCTGGGAAGTGATCTCGGCACACTCAACTATCGCTGACAGCTTCACACCTGACGGTATTGGGGTAATGACCTATGAACGTATGCGACTGCTCCTTACCCTGCTGCACGCCGTTATTTTTTTCGAATCCCGTAGCTACCGACTAAAAGATCACTCCCTGACCCGCTTGCAGCCTCACGAAGGGCGGAAATTCCAGCGGGACTTTCTCCTTCCGGAAGACGTGGCAAGGATGGGATCTCAGGAGTAATGTGGACATTGAGCAATGGTCCGACCCGATAGAAATGTCTACTATTAAGAGCCCCGCTATTCTCAGGATTAGAAATTGAAAGAACTCAAGCTTGGTATCACTGAAAAGGGAATCGTACACAAAGATCAGAAGCCATTCGATCTGGACACGCGATTTCGCATGGTCAAAGAAAGCGGTGTTTACGACTACTACGACAAAACCCCTGAAGCCCCTGCCCTCTTTGATGACTACATGGCTGCAAGCGAAAAATATGATCTCCCCATTCGGGCCGGAGGGTGGTTTTATGAACTCGGCAAGGATGAGCAGCTATTTCGCGACAAACTGCAATTGTCCGCGCGTCTGGGCAGCAAGGTTCACAATACGCAGATCAGGGCCAAACATGCCGATGGTCACTTCGTCACCAACGATGAGGTTTTTGAGTTCTACATGATGGCAGCAGAGGCAGGCGAAGCCTGTGGCTGCTATCCAACGTTTGAAGTACACATCAACATGTGGTCTGAAGACTTCCGTCGTGTCAGTCAGCTTGCTGACATGGTCGAAGCACGGGGCGTCCCCTTTCGTATGACGCTGGATCACTCCCACGTGATCTTCAAGATTGACAATGAAGTAGAGCAGCAGGTTTTCGACATCAAATCTGCAATCGATGCCGGAGAATTGGTGCTTGATCCGTTTAAGTCCGATAGTTGCTGCAAGGAATGGATCGACCGTGGGTTCGTTAATCACTCGCATGCTCGTGCCGCGGTACCCAATAACCCGAAGAATACCTGTTACACCTACGAAGACGGCAGCCCCGGTCGAGGCGCCCAGTATCCATGGTTTGAACCAGAACCGGGCCAGTTCCCGGGCGAGTGGGAGCAAGCAAAGCTCGAACCCTGGAAAGAGGTGGTGCGCCAACTATTTCAATATCACGCAAGTAACGACGACAGTCCTCTAGGCCAGGTATCGACCGAATTTATTCCAGGCCCTGACTATGGATGGGGGCATGGCTACTCGATTTTCGATCACTCCGTGGCCTGCGCGCGCTGGCTGCGCAAGGCATGGGACGAGACGGTCGGCACATGATCCCCACTGATAAGACAGACAGACTGGTCAATTTTCTCGCGCTGTCTTTCTCTATTCCAGAAAGGGCGGCTCGCGCCATGAGCGCACTGGTTGGTGGCAGCACCCTTCTACTAACGAACACCCTGATTCCTGGTGCTGTCCAAGGTTCAAGCAGCTATCGTTTTACGGTAGGTATGTTCCAGACATTTCTGGTTCGCAACATGGCCGGCATCCAAAGCAACGATGAACTGCAGGATCGATTTGTTCAACGCAAACTGGTGGGAACCAGCATCGAAGCGGCTGGTCTGCTCACCATGCGTCTGTCGCCTGTTTGGGTGTTCGCCATCGCGTCAGATGCCGCACGTGGAGGACAGGTATTTCTTCAACGTCTGGTCAATCAACTCAAAGAAAATGGTGTGATATCACCGGACAGCAACCCGCAAACCCTCGAGCAACTATTAGAGAGCATCGACGAAATGGGTCGCAAAGGCGCTTCCGCAGTTGATACACCACCGCTCAATACAGAGGAAATAAAAGCGCTCGCCGATGAACTGCGACAATCCACCGCATCCATGACCAACAATGCCACTAATCTGTTACCCACTTTCGAATCCATCTGGTCACAGATCGAGAGTGTGGCCAAAAAGGAAAATCTCAGCGTGTCCCAGGTCATGGGCATGCTATCCGTTAGTGCGGCCTCTATTGCCAAGACCGGCGTCGGTACGGCCGATGCGGTAGGCCAGACCAGTTACAAACTGGTAGACGAGATGCTTCTGGATGATTATCGGAATACCTTGCAGGAGATCACAGAGGTCGGTGCATATGCCTATATGTCAGAGCACATGCAGCCCTATCTGGACAACGCTCGCTCGCATTTCGATTTTCAACAGGAAACCCATAGCCAGCGTTGGTTTAAGAAGACTTTCTACCGTGCAATTACCAGGATAACGCGTAGAAATTGAACCACGATATGGTCAAAAGCACCAAATATGTGCCATTGGTAGAAGAAACTGACTTCCTATTTGACTTTTAATCTTTAATATTCAGTAACTTATAAATCTTTATTTAATTGGCATAAATCATGCATTTACCGATAGTGAATTCTCGAGAGCATGATTATGACCTCACTCTACTTACTACTCGGTGCCTTTTTACTACTTCCGTTGTTCGCTCAAAAAGACCGAAGACTGAATATACAAAATGAACGCAAGACTACCGCCCGTGGGACTGTTCCAGCTTCCCATAGGCGGTAATCAGCCTATGGTAGATCTGCCGCGTAGACGGCTCTGGCTGAATCACACTGTCACTTGGCTGACAGAAAGTCTCCGCAATGGATGACCACGACAGATCAGTCTGATGGCCTTTCAATGCCTTAAGCGCCGCGCCCAGCGCGGTGGAATTCGTCGTTTCGAAACGTTGTACCGGACAACCGTGAACGTTGGCGAAGACTTTTAGAATTTCTTCATTCGCTGAGCCCCCGCCCGTGACATTCAGACTCGCAATATCGACAGCCATCCAGCGGGAATGAATATAGGAAGAAACGGCCTGGGCCTCGATCACTGCACGAACATTTCCTTCGACATCATCTTCGGCCAGATCCTGGCGAACAACGCCAGCGGATACGTTGGGAACGATTTCCGGATCGAAGTAGGGAAGCATTAGACGACCGTCATTACCAGGTTCCGTACTGCGCAGCGTTTCGGTAAAACCCTGCCAATCGAGGTTGTACCTATCGCGCACCGCCTCTCTCGCGAGACTTCCATTCATGAAACAGATCAGCGCCATATAGTGAACATCATCGGGCGATGAGAAAACGCATCCCTCACCCTCGAAGGAAACCCGTGGTTCAGCCATACAGGAGAACAAAGTGTCGGAGGTACCGAGACTAAGTGCAGCTTGTCCCGGATTAACAAGACCAAGCCCAATCAGACTACAAGGATTGTCGCCGGAAAACGGCAGCACCATGCAATCGTTAGCAAATCCATATTTCTCGATGAAATAAGGATGAATGCTTCCAACCGACTTAGCAGACGCTGCAATCGGAGCCATACGATTGGCAAGGCCAGGCGCAGTCGCCTCTTGTGCTTTACCACTCCAGTCACGGGTCCTGATATCCATCAGATTAGTACCGCTGCCATCACCCGCATCTACCGAAACCAGTTTGCCTGCCAGTACGCTCGCTACAAACGAACTCACCAGAGATATCGTTGCGGTCGCAGCATAGGCTTCCGGTTCATCCTGAAAAAATCGTCGAATCTGCGGACCACTGAATCGTTCGAAGGCAGTGTTGCCTGTTAGTTCAAGCAAAGCATCCTGGCCTCCGACGGCTTCTTCTATCTCCTGACATTGACGACTAGTCGATGAATCCATCCAGATGGGCGCAGTGTCGCGTGAGAAAACTCCTGACAGCTGATCCGACAAACTGCTGTGAGCTTCAAGAGCGTTGAGAGCGGAAGACGCACCGGCATTAAGATAAACCGTTCCATGTTGTTGTCCGCTACCAGATAGTGCAGCGATCTTAGAGAGGTCCTGACCCGAATCCCGCAACCTGACCAGTAAGAGCTCAAGCGCTTCGATCCACATAAGCGGGTAGCTATGAACAACGCCCTCCCCCTTATCTACCACGCCATTTTCAACGCCGTACCTGGCGGCAAAGTGTTCGTCGAAATTGATTGATTCTTCAGCAACAATCGCCTGGGCATCTGTATCAATAATGAGACCAGTCATTGACTGGGTACTGGCATCCAAGCCCAGATATTGGGGCATCTCAGGTAGCTTCTTTTTGCGCTCTTGGGCTCAGGCGGGCGTTTCGCAATTTCTCTTGTTGCGCATAAATACTACCACCTTCAACGCGCGGCAAACTGAGGCGCACTGGCAGGTCCTTCATGCGGGGCTCAAGGGTCGGCTCTCCTCGAACAATGCACTCGTTCAGGTCTTCGATTGACTCCCCTGTAGGAATCAATGGCCAGGAATCAGCAGCGTAGAAACCAATAAAGAACATTCGTCGCGGCTTATTAGAATCGTTAGGTTTCGATCCATGCATCATGCGAACATGATGCAATGTGATGCCACCCGCTTTCACAGTGACTGAAACCGGATTGTCGGGCTGGAACGTCGGGTCCGTGACCGCACCAACGAAAAGCCCGTCCTGGTGATGATCCCAGACCTTGCCTTTGTGACTTCCCGGAATGAGCATTAACGCGCCGTTCTCTTCGGTCATATCGTCCAGCGCAATACCCACTTCGAGGATGTCATCGTTCGTGTGCGGATAGAACGCCCAGTCCTGGTGCCACTCTACTGCAGACCCATGACCAGGGTTTTTCATGTTCAACTTGTTATTGTGATAGCGAAAATTGGGCCCCAATAGGGACTCGACGGTATCCAGTATTTTTTTATGGTGAACAAACTGCTCATACACCGGATGTTTGCTTACGGGTCGGGTAATTCGGCGTAGCTGGGGCGACTCTGCCGAATGCCCAGGCTCAAGATCGAAGGTAGCATCATTCTCGGTAATCTTTCGGGACTGCTCGACAAACTCGTCGGTGACCTGCCTTAACTCATCCAATTCTTCCGCAGACAGCACATCTTCAACAGCGAGATAGCCATTTGTGTTGAACGATTCAATCTGTTCGGCAGTGAGCATAGCCTTCAGGTCCATTTGCTTAATGAATAGATTACATAAATGACGACGTAGTGAGCATCACTTTCCTCATCAGGCAGACGCTGGTACGCACCCCAGTTCAATCAACGAATTGCCCGTATCACGCAAAGTGTCCTCGATACTGTACGGCTCGAGCCCAAGTTCATTTATCGCCTTGGTACACCGACATCGAAAACGTTCTCCCGTCGGTTCTGGTCGATAACCGCCACAAACGTTGTGGTTGGGAAAAAGTGCCTGCAACAAATCCAGGAACTCCTCCCCGGTTGGCTCGCCGGATTCGTCCTTGGCTACCAAACAATAGCGCGAAGCATTGGTGGCAACCTCACTTTCAGCCGCGAGCCGCTGAGCTTCGGCAATATCGCGCACATCGATAATGTTCCACTTCATGGTGCCGTGTGCCTCCATTTCACGCTCGCCCGCAAGCGCGACCCCAAGCCGGTGTTGCCACGTCGTATCGTGGGGAACCCCCATTAACGGCCCCATAATGTGAAACGGGCAAATGGAAATAACATCAATGCCATGTTCCTCACCAAAGTCATTACACAACCGTTCTGCATCAAGCTTGCCCTTGCCATAGGCACGCTTTTCGTTGGTCCAGACCATCTCCCCATCTTCTTGGGTATGACGTTCTTCAAGGGTTTCATAGGTTCCGCCACACCAGTCATCTTCGGTAAATATATGATCATCGGACCGGTCGGGCCCACCTGGTCCGAGTATGGCTGCTACCGAGGAGGTATAGATCACCCGCTTGACCGTGCCAGCCTTCCTGCACGACTCCATAATGGCGGCAGTCATATCGACAATACCCTCGTATTGTTTTAGTGGCGTGATGCGACCGTAAGTATCTGCATCGCTACCGATATCCGCCGCCACGTGAAATACCGCAGAACAACCCGCAAACGGTTCGTCATAGGCACCCTTCGCCGCATCGTACAAATCACAGGAGAAAAACGTGACTTTTCCGGGCCCCTTTGCAGCGATATCTCGAAGATAAGACATCTTGTCCTCACGACCTGTATCGCGCACACAGGCGCGCACATCGTAACCGTGTTCAACCAGATTCTTTACGAGATGTGCGCCGACAAAACCGGCAGCGCCGGTTACCGCAACGGGTCCATCAGAAGGGCCAGAGATTGCTGACATTGATTTGTCCTAATTCAAGAAAGGCCATAACGGTACGCGGTTTACAGCAATGGCTCAAGCCACGTATTCTTCGCTGCTCCAATAGGAACCTCACGGATTCATCCATGCGATTTTTTCTGATTGTGGCCCTGGCCTGTGCGATGCATAGCTACGGCGCCGAGAACACGCCCCCCAATGTCGTACTGATCTTTGCTGACGACCTCGGCTATTGCGACACGGAACTCTATGGCTGCGACATGGTGCCGACGCCAAACATTAACCGTCTCGCCAACGAAGGTGTTTTATTTACTGACGGCTATGTTTCAAGCCCGGTATGTTCGCCTTCGCGCGCTGGTCTTCTCACGGGTCGTTCCCAGCAACGGTTCGGCCATGAGTTTCTTCCAAATCTCCGTGGTGAAAGTAATGAGGGGTTACCCGTAGATGAAGTAACCCTGGCAGACGCCATGAAAGATGCCGGCTATGCCACCGGAATGGTTGGCAAATGGCATCTGGGTACGGCTATGGAGTTTCACCCGGTGAATCGAGGGTTTGATGAATTCTTCGGTTTTTTCGGCGGAGCAACTACCTATATCGATCCGACTCGAGATGATGTGAAGGGTACTCGCCCACCCCGATTGACACCATCTGGAGAGTGGGTTGGTCGGGACAGCCTGCAACGCGGCACCAAGACGGTACAGGAAGATGAATATATTACCGACGCATTTACCCGCGAGGCGGTCGCCTTCATCGAAAAGCACAAAGAGCGCCCGTTTTTTCTTTACCTGCCACATCTCGCCCCTCATCAGCCCCTTCAGGCGACGATGAAGTACTACGACCGTTTTCCAAACATTAAAGACGAAGAAACCCGTATCTATGCAGCGATGACGTCTGCCCTGGATGACGGTATCGGCGTTCTGCTGGATACGTTGGCCAAACACGGACTGGAAGAGAACACGCTGGTTATCTTCACCAGTGACAACGGTGCCGGCAATGCTGACTACTGCAACAACGATCCGCTTCGTCTAGGCAAACAAACGATGTACGAAGGGGGCGTTCGTGTACCATTCGCGATGAAATGGCCCGGCAGGATCCCTCAAGGCACGACCTACAAACATCCAATCAGCACGTTGGACGTCTTTCCCACTACGATAGCCGCCGTCGGTGGCAAGCTACCCGAAGGCAAAGCAATGGATGGTGTTAACCTCCTCCCCTATCTCAACGGATCAAACAGCATTAAACCTCACGACAAACTATTTTGGCGGGCTGGAAATATTTGGGCGACTCGGGACGGTGATTGGAAACTTATTTTTGCGGCGAATCGGTACTGGCTTTACGACCTCTCCAAAGACATCGGCGAGAAGACAAACCTGGCCGCAAAGAGACCAGACATCGTCGCGCAGTTAACCGCAAGCTGGGAACAGTGGAACAGCGGCAACATTGATCCACTTTGGCCCTCTTACGCCGCTAAAGGCATGGATTCATTCGCCGTAGATGGTGTCCCTATTAACTGGACATTCTAAGGGTCACCTAAACACTAACAGCCCGGGCCCGTAACCATGCGAACCAAACCGTGGGGAGCTTTTCTATATAGGGACTACCGTGTCCTCTGGGCCACCCTGGTCTCAAGCGCCATCGTCCTCTGGATGAGGATTCTTGGCACTGCACAATGGATACTCGACGAAACAGGATCGGCTTACCTGGTTGGCCTGATTGGTGTCGTTCAGCTGGTTGTGCAAATACCGGTTACGCTGTGGGCTGGCACGCTGGCGGACCGGATGGATCGAAAGCGTTTGATGACGCTGGCCCATGGCACAACGGCCATTACTTTACTCAGCCTTGGTATCCTGAACTGGCAAAGCATGCTTACACCGACGCTGATTTACATCGGCATCGCCATAACCGCTGGGACTCACATGCTGGCAAGCCCTGCCAGGTCCGCCCTGATCCCCATCGTTATTCCAGAGAAAGATCTGCTGCTCGCTGCATCCACTGATACTGCTTCGCAAAACGCCTCTGCAATTGCAGGTCCCCTGCTGTTCGCATTTGTGGCCGTCATGACTGATCTTACGATCGTATTCCTGCTAGCCGGATTTATTGCACTGGTATCAGCTCTATTACCAACCTTCATTCGCGTAACCGGTATCGCTGAAAGTGAAAACGATGAACAATCTTCCCAACTGGAGCAGACCGTAGACGGATTTCGATACGTTTCGAAACATCCCATTCTTCCCGGGTTGTTTCTTCTGGACATTGGTATCACCACAGCTTCTTTCTACCGGGAGATCCTGCCGGTCCTGGCATTGGGTCTATTTGCTGGCGGCGCCAGTGCAACCGGGATGCTTGGCGCGGCCAACTCCACCGGCGCGATCCTCGGTTCTTTCCTTGCACTACTTTTAGTCGGCGTTCGCGCCAAGGGTATGCTGGTTCTATACGCGTCGTTCGCATATGGATTTATTCTATTTGGCTTTGGCACGGTCAATAGTCTTTGGCTTGGCATGTTAATGATTGGCCTGCTGGGTGCCGCGGATGCGGTTACGGTCGCGGTACGCCACACCACGGTAATGCTCACCACACCGGATGAAATGCGCGGACGCGCATTCGCGCTGATGATCCTGGCCGCTCAAACCGCAAATAACATTGGGACTATCTGGGTTGGTGCCTGGGTCGGCGCCATCGGCGCAGGCAATACCATGGTACTTGGCGGCGTTATTTCCATTACCGCAACCGCGCTGATCTGGTGGCTATGGAAACCGATCCGGGAGTTTCGTTCGAATTGATACTTCTTTGAAGGCAGGCGACCTTTGTGCGAGTATCCCAAGACGCTTTCTATGAGCAAAGCTTATGTCCGATCCGATAAGAGTCTTCTGGCAACCCGGCTGAACCAGTTGCCTGCGAACCAAAGAGTTCCTCTCGGCTCGTGAAGTTGAGTATGAATCGATAAACGTCGCAGACGATTCTGACGGCATGGCTGACCTCAGAAAACTTGGCGCCCGAAGCGTGCCAGTGGTTTCACGCGGCACAGATTTTATCTATGCACAGGATCTGAATCAGGTAGCGAAGTTTGTTGAACTCGATGAGGCGGTGCAGCCTACACTGTCACCCGATGTGCTCGTCGAACGTCTCAAACGCATTCTTGATATCGCGATCTCTTGTGTGCAGCAAATACCTCACGACAAACTTCAGGATCAATTACCCGGGAGACCGCGCAGCCTGCTGTCACTTGCCAATCACATCTTTGAAATATCCGCGGGACTTATCAAAGTGACCCGAGGGGCGGACTTCAAGGGTGACGTCGCTACCGCGACACCTGATATAGACAAGACTGTCGCTGAGCTCACGGTCTATCAGCGAGAATTGTTGGCGGATTTGGATACGTGGTGGACTCAAACCGATGATCGCGAGTGCAAAGATAAGATCACAACCTACTACGGCGAACAGACATTACATTCACTACTCGAACGCTGCACCTGGCATACGGCTCAGCATGTAAGGCAGGTAATGATGCTGCTCGATGGTCTCGACATCGCACCGACTTTGTCACTGAACGCAGAAGACCTCGCAGATCTACCCTTGCCGGAAAAAGTCTGGGACTGAACTAGCTAACATTACTCCATGTACCAATGGCACTTTCTAATTGTTAGTCTAAGTAGATCAAAGCAAATGAGTTTTAAATGAATTTCGGATTAATGATCATGGCCCGCGGGCCTGGCGGGCAGGCACCAGGACTTACAGCCATGGCCAAAGCAGCTGAAGATGGCGGACTCGATATGATTGCCATCAACGATCATGTGGTCGTCCCGACAGATATCAGTTCTGCCTACCCCTACACCAACAGCGGCCAATGGCCGGGTGCGGCCGTCGGCGAATGTCTGGAGATGATAACCGCAGCTTCATTCGTCGCCGCATCCACGCAGCGAATCAGACTACTGATGTCTGTATTGGTGGTGCCCTACCGTCCAGCTGTTCTCGCAGCAAAGATGCTCTCGACACTCGAGGTTTTATCCAACGGACGACTAACCGTCGGTTGCGGTGCCGGCTGGATGAGTGAAGAGTCCACCGCCCTCGGCGTCCCCCCCTTTGATGAACGCGGCAAAGTGACCGATGAATATATCGACACCTTCAAGGAGCTTTGGACTACCGAAGAACCTCACATGGACGGAAAATACGTGCAGTTCGATAACGTAATCTTCGAGCCCAAGACAATTCAAAAACCCCATCCTCCTATCTGGGTTGGTGGCGAGAGCGCCCCAGCCATCCGAAGAGCCGCCCGACTGGGAGATGGTTGGTATCCTTCCAATCACAACCCCGCGAACTTGTTAAATACCCCTGAACTTTACGCCGAGGCCTCTTCTCGCCTAAATGCGGAAGCCGACAAACTTGGCAGAGATGGCACAGATATACACCGTGCATATCTGGCGTTCTATCCGATCGCGAAAGACCCGACAGGACCAGGCGGCAAAGAAAGGCGTTGTCTTTCAGGACCAGCAGACGCTATCCGGGACGATATCGGTGCCTTTGCTGAGGTGGGCGTAGAAACAATCGTCTTCTCGGTCGGCGGTAGCGAACTAAACGAGATTCTCGACAATATTGCCTGGCTGACTGAGGAGGTCATACAAACGGCCAAGCAATGAATTACCTGAGACCTAGGCCTTGGCTTGTCTGTTGGCAACATCCAATATCTGGGTAGCGAATTTTGAATTGGGTAGCACCTCGTAGAATCGCTCGCTTTCGTCACTACCAAGAGTCACGGTGTCGTCCTTCCAGATACCGACCGCACCATCTCTGATGATAAGGTCCCTGTCTGCACCGTTGACATCCGGGAATCGACCGACGTAAAACGCCTAGCTTCTATCTCCCAATTTTACTTTTATCCGGGTAAGCGAAATTTCTGACTGGAGTTTGGTAAAGGCCGCATCATCAAGAAGCACGCCGTTTACGTTGTAACGGATATGGTCCTGGCCCTTTTCGCCTCGCGCACTATCACCCTCATCTATCTTCAGCACCTCCACGTTGAAGTTGCCGGACTCGAAAGATTCTCTAAGCTTCCAGGAGCACGAAGACATCCTGTCAGCATCACCGATCGCCGAGGAGATCATAATGGGTCGATTCTCATCGAACAGGAAAAGGGGTCGCTCGCCTGCGTAGCAGATACCTATTCCTATCTCCAGATTCGGCAAACCGGTTTTCCTGCTATCCGTATTCCTCAGCGCGACGATGTCGATCATTTCCTTCGCCATCCCGCAGGCCCGCGCAACGCTATACCACTCCGAGGGATGCCCCTCATACTCATAAAACCCAAGAATTACTGCATCGCCTTCGATAAACACCTTTACAGCACCATACAAGGAAAGTCTCTCTGTGATAGGACCAAAAAAGTTAAGACTAAAGTAGGACGCAGGATTAAGATCACGATTGATGAGTTCCTGCGTAACAGTGGTGGAGCCTCTTACGTCAGCTTTAAGAATAGTATGGTGAGCAATTTCTGGCTGCTCATCGGCCAGCGCTTTTAACTCCGCGCTGTCCATTAACCTGTAAAGATTCCCTCCTGCCCGCGCTAACTGAATCTGTTCCGGGTCTGTAATCACCTTGACCCGATTGAACGCTCGATGGGCAAAACGGTAAAATTTTAGATGTAGACGATAGCGAAGCAGATCAGTCAGAATCTTTAATGTCGGTTCCTGTGGAGCTTCCTTGATACGTGCATCCAGCTCACGCTTGTCTTTCTTTAATCTCTCGATCAGAACTGCAGCGCCTTCTTTACTTTCATCGATCTGCGCCAGCATCTTTCGCTCGTCTCTGCCTGCCACTAAAGTACATGCAGAAGGAATATCAAGAATCTCGATATCCTGCTGGGTCAAATCTCGAAGTTGATATCCGGCAACCATATCCCGGTATCCGTGATCACGCTCAAACTCTTTTTCAATTTGCGCGGCAATCTTGAGCAGTCTCTTAAAGTCAGATTTCAGATTCCAACCTGCTCGCATACCACTGTCTTTGGCTGCGTCACGATGCTTCTGCAACAAATGCTCATCAAACAACCAGCGAATATTCCCCGGCTGTTCCAGCCAACTGAACGACTCCGAAATCGTTTCCTTCTGATCCTCCGAAGGGCCGAGTAAGGTTTGTACCGCAAACAACCCACCTAACGTGTCAAAGGCCTCGGTTTGTGCAGAAGATAGTTTCGCATCATCTTTTAATGCTTCCACCGACAGTTCGGGCAAGGTAGATCCAAGCGCAGTCTCAACCACCTCATTCAGAGCGGAAAAGCCCGTCGGCCAATAGGCATAATATTCCATCAGCAACAACGGATCCCGTGGGGTCGCGCCATAATGGAGTGGATTAAAAAGAATATTGACCGCTTCTGGCAGGCTGTCACCCAGAACCTGGTTCCTCAGTGTCTTTAGTTGATTGTTTTCTTCTCGTTGCAATTGTCGAAGAAACAGTCGATTTATCCGATATTGAAATTCATCCCTGTGTTTTCGATACCACTGCATTCTTTCCTGTGTCGTTAATAAGCTTCGAGATCCTGAATATTGTTGCTGCCCAAGCGTTTCTTCCAGTTGTGAAGCATATTTTTGTAGCTGTTCACGCACCACGGTAATAACGTATTTGACGACCGCGAACTGTAACAAGGTAATCTCTTCCACTTTGAGATCAGTTTTGGTGCGATGCAGCGTGACTTTCATCATGTCTGTATACGCGTCACGATAAAGACCCATCTTTTCCGTGTTGGCAGGAGTCAGCCGGCGACCAGCAACGATAAGTTTTACTTGTTCTTCGACCAGTTCCTTGGTCATCAGCACGAAGCGTTCAGACAGTTCGACGTCACAGTGATAGTTGTCGATACCCTTATTCAATCCAGCGCATTCAAGCGAGATATCGTAAGGAACCTCGACAGCAGCAATTAATTCTTCCACGGATGCGACAACTTTATTCGTCATGACGCAAAGATGATTACCTATAAAGCTACCAGCTTGTCCAACAGGCCCACGTAATGCAAGTCTTGCTGGATTAGCGGCCTAAAATCACGGGCCGGCGTTTCGCTCCCCAGTCGCCATGACCATCTTCGATAACCCCGGCGAGATGAAAGCCACAGGATTTGCAGCATCCCTGGGGATCCAAATGCCAACGTCCGAGACGATACCAGTCCCGTTCGATGAGTTGAGCATTACACTTTGGACAATAGGTTGCCCCGCCTTCACTGTCGTGAACATTGCCCGTATAAACGTAGTGCACACCATGCTCCATGGCAATCTTCCGCGCGAGGGATAACGTTTCCGGTGGTGTGGGCGGCTTGTCCAACATTCGGTAGTCGGGATGAAACGCCGTAAAGTGCAGCGGAACATCAGGGCCGAGATTATCCATGATCCATTTCGACATAGATTCCAGCTCCTCCGGTGAATCGTTTTCTCCCGGGATCAACAGCGTCGTCAACTCGAACCAAACGTTAGTCTCGTTTTTTACATACAAAAGTGTGTCAAGCACGTCAGCCAGGTGCCCGCCACAAATCCGGTGGTAAAAACGCTCGCTAAACGCCTTAAGATCGATGTTAGCGGCATCCATATGCGCGAAGAACTCCTTGCGCGGCTCCGGGCAAACATAACCAGCTGTTACCGCCACCGACTGTATTCCTTTGGACTCTGCGACCTTCGCCACATCAATCGCATACTCGTGAAATATCACCGGATCGTTGTACGTGTAGGCAATGCTTCGGGCACCAAGATCCACGGCGGCCTTTACCAATAGTTCAGGTGACGCAGCATCTGCCAGGGTTTGCATTTCGCGTGACTTACTCATGTCCCAGTTCTGACAGAACTTGCAAGCCAGGTTACAACCAGCAGTACCAAAAGAGAGGATCGGTGTACCGGGCAGGAAGTGATTCAGCGGTTTTTTCTCAATGGGATCGATACAAAACCCGCTTGATCGACCGTAGGTCTTTAGCACGATTGAATCGTTCTCGCAGGCACGCACAAAACACAATCCACGCTGCCCGTTACGAAGTTTGCACGCTCTTGGGCACAGATCACATTGGAAGCGACCATCCTCAAGCTTATGCCAGTACTTTGTTTTGACGGTGTGCGGATCAGCTTCCTTGCCAAGCTGCCACGTAAGAATCGATGTCATTTATCGGCCAGCCGTTAACTTGGGTGTTACTATTATACAAGCTTCAGTGAAACATCCGGGAGGTCTAATGCAGGCAGTACGAGCCCCAGCAGTCGCCGGCACTTTTTATTCGGGTAACGAACAGGAACTCAACGATTCCGTTGAGGCCATGTTGAACGCTGTAAAGTCGAATGCTCCCTGCCCAAAGGTAATTATCGCCCCACATGCAGGGCACATTTATTCAGGTCCGGTTGCCGCAACCGCTTACCAACGTTTGCAGAACAGGAAGAGCGACATCACCCGCGTGGTCCTTCTCGGACCCTCACATCGCGTAGCGTTTAAGGGAATTGCCGCCACCAGCTCAACCTCTTATGCAACTCCACTAGGGGATATTCCTCTTGCCGCGGACGCCATCCAGCAGGTAATCGGACTTCCGGAAACCGGATTCCTCGACGAGGCCCATGCCAATGAACATAGTCTCGAAGTACATCTCCCGTTCCTGCAAAAAGTGTTAGGCAAATTCGAACTGGTGCCACTAGTGATTGGTGATGCGAGCAAAGAAGCGGTAGCAACGGTCATCGACAGACTATGGGGCGGGCCTGAAACCTTGATCGTCATCAGTTCAGATCTAAGCCATTTCCACGACTATGCGACTGCACAGAATATCGATGCAAATACGTCCCATAAGATCGTTTCGCTGGATGACAGTATTACCGGAGAAGAAGCCTGCGGCTGCAGGCCCTTGAATGGACTTTTGCATTTAGCAATTAAAAGAGGACTAGACATAAGGCAGATCGATGTTCGCAATTCTTGCGACACAGCAGGCTCCAAGGACAAAGTCGTCGGTTACGGATCCTATGTGATCGAAGAAGATTCCACGTCGGAAGATTCCCCGTCGGAAGAGTACTCACTGTCGCAACGGCAACGCATGCTGCAATTGGCTCGCGATGCCATACTCCACCCACTGACCAGCAGCGGCAACTTCAATCTTGACTTGCAGCAGTTTCCGCCAGAGCTGCAGTTAGAACGTGCGACCTTTATCACACTCAACATCGATGGCCGACTACGCGGCTGCATTGGCAGCCTCATTGCACATCGACCGCTGGTACTGGATATCGCACACAACGCCCAGGCCGCTGCATTTAAAGATCCACGATTCCCTGCCCTAACCCTGGAGGAATTCAATCAGGTCGACCTGCACATCTCGGTTCTAAGCGTACCAGAGCCACTTGCCGTCTCTACCAGAGAGGAACTTATTACGGAGCTTCAACCGGGTATCGACGGACTTATTATCGAAGAAAATGGAAAAAGGGCCACCTATCTGCCATCCGTCTGGGAGCAGCTACCCAATCCAGAGGATTTTGTGTCTGAACTCCGCCGGAAAGCGGGCCTGTCGCCCATGGCCTGGTCAGAAAACACCATCGTGCAGCGATACCGTACCGAAGAATTCAGTTAACTCTTGTCCGGAAACTCCTAATGATCGATTTTGCAAAGGTCCCTACCTCCTTTGAGACTGAGCGTTTCCTGGTCCGAAAATATGCACTCAATGACGACCAGATACTCTATAGCGCCGCACGCGAATCGATTAACGACGTGTATAAATTCCTCCCATGGTGTCACCCCAACTACGAGATCATAGAAACCAGACAGTGGCTTACTCATGTGAATCCGGACTGGAAACAGAACCGGGCAAACGCGTTCGCTATCACCAATAAGGCAGACGGGAAATTTCTCGGAGGCATCGGGCTTAGCCGAATTGACGAACATCCTGTCGCCAACCTGGGCTACTGGGTACGTTCATCTGCGGTCGGTGACGGCGTCGCAACTGAGTCTGTTATGGGACTGGCCCGTTTTGGCTTTACCCACCTCCATCTAATTCGCATTGAAATCATAATGAGTACGGAGAACGCCGCCAGCAAGAAAGTTGCCGAGAAAAGTGGTGCAAAATACGAAGGCATATTGAGAAACAGGCTACTACTACACGGTAGATGCCACGATGCCCATTGCTATTCCCTGTTACGATCCGATGTGGGACTGATATAGGGCTGTGAAGAAGGGCCAGGAGAGATTAATGAGCGAACGTGAAGACATGCTTGCCGTACTTGATAGGCAACGCGCGGCGTCCACAGCCGAAGGCCGGGTGAGTGCTGAAACGAGAATTGACAGAATCGATCGAGCAATCGATTTACTACAAACCCACGGCAAACAGTTAAGCGAAGCGATGTGCGAAGACTTCGGTCATCGTTCGATGCATCAATCAAAGCTCACCGATATCGATGCATCGATCAGCCCCTTGAAACATGCCAGGAAAAATGTCCGAAAATGGATGCGTCCTGAAAAACGATCGACTTTTCCTTTTAGCCTGCTGGGTGGCCGTGGTGAGATTCAATATCAACCACTGGGCGTCATCGGTTGTATCAGCCCGTGGAACTTTCCTGTGCAGCTCACTTTTTCGCCTCTTGCGGGAATCTTCGCGGCGGGAAACCGTACTATGATAAAACCCTCCGAGTTCACGCCGCACACTTCTGAACTCCTGCAGGTGCTTTTTGCGTCCGTCTACGACGAAACAGAAGTCGCCGTATTCATAGGTGATGCCGAAGTTGGCACCGCATTCAGCTCCCTGCCATTTGATCATTTGCTGTTTACCGGGGCAGGTTCGATTGCCAGACATGTCATGCGCGCTGCTGCGGAAAACCTGGTGCCTGTCACTTTGGAACTTGGCGGAAAGTCGCCGGTAATCATCGGTAAAGATGCAGATATTCAGCAGGCTGCACGTAGCATCATGGCGGGTAAAACAATGAACGCAGGACAAATCTGTCTTGCACCTGATTACGCGTTCATCCCCGAGGGTGAAACCGACGCTTTTGTCGACGCCGCGCGGGACTCGGTGACCAGGATGTATGCGAACCTTAAAGATAATCCGGACTACACATCGATCGTGAACGAGCGCCACTATGATCGACTTACCGGTTATATAGACGAAGCCAGATCATCTGGCGCAGAGGTGGTGGAGCTTAACCCTGCAGACGAAGATTTTAGCCAGCAAGAACATCATCGTATTCCGCCAACGCTGGTCCTCAATCCGAGTGATGATCTGCAAGTTATGCGGGAAGAAATCTTCGGTCCAATCCTCCCTATAAAGACCTACAGTGACCTTGAAGACCCAATACGATTTATCAACGATCGCGACCGTCCACTCGGACTTTATTACTTTGGCAAGGATGCAAACGAGCAGGAAACCGTATTAAACAATACGACTTCAGGCGGTGTGACCGTCAACGACGTGATTATGCACATTGCGCAGGAAGAGCTTCCTTTCGGGGGTGTCGGTGCAAGTGGTATGGGGGCCTATCATGGTCATGACGGATTCAAGACATTCAGTCATGGCAAGGCGGTCTACCGCCAGTCTAAGCTGATAGCACGCCTGGCAGCTCTGGTCGGACCGCCGTACAAGTAGTAATCAGTCGTCAGCAACCAAAACCAGGGTTCCGGTAGTCGACAATGATCCACCGGTACCGTTCACAATGCAGGTCCTCGCGTTGGTCTGCTTACCCTCAATCCCGTTAACACCATCTTCAGCTGTGCCAGAAAGCTGGCGATAGGCCTCCACTAGCAGTTGCATGCCATACATACCTGAGTGATTGAAAGATAGCCCGCCGCCGTTAGTGTTCATCGGGAGTCTTCCCCCTGGTGCGGCATGGCCTTCTTTCCATAGCAGATGACCCTTACCGCGGGGCGCAAGCCCAACCATTTCAGCGGTCAGCGCCGGCGTAATGGTAAATGAGTCATAAAGCAGCGCAAGTTCCATATCTTCCGGCCCAAGGCCCGCCATCTCGTAGGCGGCTCTACTGGAAGCAAATGCGGAGGTCGCGGTGAAGTCTTCCATTTCCAGCATATTGGAATGACTCATATTTTCGCCTGCCCCGGCGATCCAGACAGGATTGGTCTTAAGGCTCCTGGCAATCTCGGGTCTCGCGATTAGTACGGCGCCGCCATGGTCGGTGACCAGGCAGCAGTGCAGCATCGTTAGCGGCCACGAAATCATCCGGGCGTTATTGACAGTATCGAGTGTGATTGGTCCACCAAACTCATGGGTCTCTTCAGAGAACATCACCGCTCGGGGATTCAGGGTTGCCCAGTCTCGCGTAACGACGGCAACGTGCGCAAAATCTTCCGGCGTCGAACCATAAAGATGATTGTGGCGCACCATCGCATGGGAATAGTTAGACGGTGCACCGGAAAATCCGTAAGGGGAACTCATCTGCACTGATGGTGAGCTGGCACCACCACCGCCATAGCCTCCGCCACCACCAGCACCAATGCGCCGGGCGGACCAACCATTCTGGCCGTGGGTTACCAATGCCACATCGATCACACCAGCGTAGATAGCCAGCAAGGCATGATGCACGTGAATTTCAAACGAACAACCACCAACTGACGTCGTATCAATGTATTTGGGATGTAGTCCCAGGTGTTCA
Organism: uncultured Gammaproteobacteria bacterium; assembly: GCA_913045175.1. Taxonomy (GTDB): domain Bacteria; phylum Pseudomonadota; class Gammaproteobacteria; order Pseudomonadales; family Azotimanducaceae; genus UBA7455. The sequence continues at coordinate 49,357 of CAJWQG010000020.1, forward strand.
GCAATCTCTGAAGACATTCCAGCAGAAAAAATCCCGTCTATTGCTGAGATCGGAATGCCCGTTTGATTACTAACGTTCTTAATCGCTTCGATATGAAGCTCAAGAGACGTTTTCGGGGCTTCCGGATACCCTATATCGTTACTTTCGGCAGCACCTACAATTGCTGCAGCTTTTGAAACTTCCATTTCTATTCCTCCACCACGCGCCAAAAAGGCAAGTGAATATCCTCGCTGGCTTCCTCAAATTCTACTTTTACCTTACTGCCAATCTTGATGGATGAAGGATCAGTCGCGTCCACGCCACGCAACACCGTGACCATTCGGTCACCTTCGTTGAGATCAATGTACGCGGTTACAAAAGGGACCTCTTTCGCCCAACCGCCAAAGGCTCTATGTTGAACCGCAAAAGTATGGATGCGCCCCTCACCGCTCCCTTCTATCCAGCCAATATTGGTGGAATGGCAATAAGGACAAATATGTCTTGGATACCAATGGACCCGGTTGCAATCTTCGCAACGCGGCAATAACAACTTCCCTTCCTTTGCGCCATCATAAAATGGTTGGGTCAACGGACTCGGGGTCGGCATGGGTTTATCGTAAGCCAACTTTTGCACTCCCTTTATCAAGAGGAGACAAGGCTATCAAAAAAGAGGGGGTCTAGGACAGATGAACCAACACTTTTCTCGTGCCAGGGTGGTGCCTGTGCTCCCACAGGAAAATACCCTGCCAGGTGCCAAGTGCCAAGTGCCAAGTGCCAAGTGCCATTTTCCCTCCAATCACCGGAATGCCAATACTGGTCGAAGTGAGCGCTGATTTGATATGCGCCGGCATATCATCAGGACCTTCCGTGGTGTGGGTATAGAGACTCGGATCCTCCGGCACTAATTTGTTGAGCCATTGTTCCAGATCGTACCTGGCACTCGGCTCATAGTTTTCCTGAATCACAAGACTCGCCGAGGTGTGTTGAATAAACAGTGTACAGAGGCCTTCAGCTACATCCTTCCCCGCCACCAGATCAGTTACTGGCTTGGTTATGTCATGCAACCCCTGGCCGTTAACCTTGACATCGACTTGCTCAATCACGATATGTCCTCTTTTTTTCCCCGTTTACCCGGAAGCTTCAATAAAGCGGCTTATATCTGCCACTACCTGGCTGCGATAGCGATGGAAACGTGAAAAGGCCAGGATGATGTCCACATGTCCCATGCTTCGATAAACCTCTCGATTCGCTACTCCACCAGCAGCGCGCTGTTTCTCCATCAGGCTCTTCGAATGACCTCGTCTTACCCTTTGATCATCTTCGCCATGCAGTAAATAAAACGGTGGTGCCGTTTCATTAACGAAGTTCACTGGTTGAGATTTGGAGTACTCGGTTACCGGCCCAAAAAGGTCCCAGTGACTAGCTTCCGTATACGGGTAGAAATCATATGGACCCGCCAGCCCGACGAATGCGGAAACACGCTTATCGCCACCGTTTAACGCAAGCAATGCACCCAATTGCGCACCAGCCGAGTGGCCCATGATAATAATCGGTGCATCGGTCTTACAAGAAACATGGGCAAACGCTGCCTTCGTGTCCGCAACGATATTGGCGAACCTGACTTCCGGATATAACCGGTAATCCGGTAAAACCACATCACAGCCAATGGCCAACAGCCCGTCGGCAACGAAGCGATAGTCTGATCGGTGACCACTCTGCCAATTACCACCATAGAAGAACATTACTACCGGGCGATCTTCACCCTCCCCCTGGTACCAATCAAGCACCTGTCGCGGATGCGATCCATAGGCCTCAGTCCGTTTCTCATACGAACCCATGCGTGCTGCCAGATTAAGTGCCAGCAATCCAATCTGGTCCAGCAAATTCTTCAAATGACCCTTTATTTTCAATAGCTTAAGACATCCAACTAACGTAGACTGCTCGCGCAAAGGTTTCGATCTTACCCGTGGAAAGTAAACAATGCCAAACGACTTCTGGGTGTTCGGTTATGGATCCATTTTGTGGAAAGTGGACTTCCCCTTCGCTGAACGCAGTACCGCGCACATCAAGGGATGGTCCCGCCGATTCTACCAGGGTTCCGTCGATCATCGAGGCATACCGGGCAGTCCAGGTAGAGTCGTCACACTGATCGACTCCCCGAAAGAGATTTGCTGGGGAATCGCTTACCGGCTATCAAACGACGGAATAGAAGACACGCTCGCTGCGCTGGATTATAGGGAGCGTGGAGGCTACGACAGACTGGAGATAGACCTCCACCTGGAAACTGGCGAAAGTGTAAACGGGATTACCTATTTTGCGAGCGGAGACAACCCAAATTACCTTGGCCACGCAGAAACTTCAGATATAGCACAACAAATCTTTGGAGCCAGTGGACCAAGTGGAGACAACACCGAGTACGTATTTCGACTTGAACAGACGCTTGGTGAAATCGGCTCACCAGATGATCACGTGACAGATATCGCAAACCAATTGCGACAATTGAAGAATTAATCCAGCTTAACGCTCTTGTCTATCTGCGCCCAGCCAACCTTGGATGTTTGAATAGCAGCGGCACCTACGTCAGCAGCCTGCTTACTGGCGGCCGTACCATCCAGAACACGTTTCGCAATCCCCTGTTGAATTGCAGCCATCTTGAAAAGGTTAAAAGCCAGGTAGAAGTCCCAATCATCAATCCCATCGCGACCAGTGCGCTCGCAATAACGTTGAACATAATCTTCTTCCGAAGGAATCCCTAGCGATTCGTTATCCAGGTTTCTGAGACCTTCACGAAAGAATCGACAGAGGTAAGCAAAGTCCGCCAAAGGACTACCCAAAGTACTCAATTCCCAATCCAGCATCGCTATCACTTCATTGCGTTCAGGGTGATAGATCATATTGGCAACCTGCAAATCGCCATGCACCACACTGCATGAGTCATCGTTCGGGATATTGTTTCCCAGGTACTCGATCAGATTATCCATATACGGGTTATCAACCGTTTTGGTGTACTCATACTGACCACTCCAGCGGCTAATCTGTCTTGCGACATAGTCCGAATGCTTACCAAAATCTGACAAGCCTACAGCTTCAAAATCGACGTTGTGCAACCGCGCAACCGCATCATTCGCTGCATCATAGATCTCTGACCTATCCGTGTTGCTGTAGGGTCCCGTGATGCTGTCCGCAATCACCCTGCCCTGCACGTATTCCATGATGTAAAACCAGGTACCAATAACATCATCATCAGTGCATAACGCGTAGGTTCTAGGCACGGGCACGTCTGTGTCCTGTAGTGCAGAAATAACCTTGTACTCTCTATCCACAGCGTGGGCTGACTTAAGCAACTCACCCGGCGGTTTGCGCCGCATCACATAACGTTGATCACCAGAGGATAAAAGGTAGGTCGGATTTGACTGGCCGTAGGCAAACTCCTGAACGGATAGCGATCCTGAAAAACCGTCCACATGATCTTCCATGTATCCTTGTAGCGACGTCACATCGAATTGATGCTTTTCCTGCACGTCGATTGTGCTGGTTGTGCCGAGCCCTTCCATAGGCGCTATTTCTTCTCGGCAAGAATATCGAGCACGTCATCGTGGTGGGCCTTGGTGTTAACCTTTTCCATCACGTGCTTTAACTTGCCATCTTTACCGATAATGAAAGACATGCGTTTGATACCCATGTATTCCCTTCCCATAAATTTCTTGAGTCCCCACACTCCATATTTATCGGCAATTTTGTGATCCTCATCGGACAGAAGATCGAAGTTCAAATTTTCTTTTTCGCAAAATTTTGCGAGTTTCTTCACAGGATCTGTACTGACACCGAGGACCACGGTTTGGCGACTTGAGAAACGTCGCTTCGTGTCTCGAATTCCGCAGGCCTGTACGGTACATCCTGGTGTCATTGCTTTAGGATAGAAATACAACACGACGTTCTTTTTGTCGCGAAAATCCTTCAGAGAAACCTTCTTTCCATCCTGATTCAGGAGTGTGAACGATGGCGCAACGCGCCCGATTTTAGGTAGCGGCATAAGTCGGAATGACTACTCTACAGTCCAGGTATGACCACCGCGCAACAGGGTATTTACATCTGCAGGACCAAGGTTCTCACGTACCTGATCACGCTGCGCATACACATCGGTGTCATAGGACTCAGCTGGATTACAGTACAGAACACCAATTGGTTCCGGATAGTCTGGCCCTTTCAACTCAGCCAGCATATGTGCCATAACCTTGTTCGTTTCGTCATGGACCAGGATATCCTCGAGCTCAACCCCATCTTCACCGATAGTGACAATATCCAAATGCATGTTTTTAGGATCCAGGCGAATACCTTTTTCATTATCGGCACCAAAGGTCAGCGGACTGCCGTGCTCAAGTATTAATCTTGATTCGGCTGCGTTCTTCTTATCCTTGATGTAATCGAAAATCCCGTCGTTATAGACAGGGCAGTTTTGATAGATTTCGACGAACGATGCGCCCTGATGTTCATGCGCACGTTCCAGCACTGGTGTCAGGTGCTTGGCTTCCGTATCAATACTACGCGCCACAAAACGGGCCCCTGCTCCGATCGCAAACGTGCAAGGTCTGAGTGGTAGATCAATCGATCCATTGGGTGTCGAAGGTGACGTGGTACCCACCCGTGACGTTGGTGAATACTGCCCTTTGGTAAGACCATAGATTTCGTTGTTAAACAATAAAATCTGCAAATCGATATTACGCCTCAACACGTGCAGCAAATGATTACCGCCGATCGACAAGCCATCTCCATCACCAGTCACAACCCACACGTCTAGATCCGGATTCGCAAGCTTTACGCCACTGGCAATGGCAGGCGCACGTCCATGAATCGTATGAAAACCGTAGGTTTCCATATAGTAGGGAAATCGCGATGAACAACCGATACCGGAAATAAACACCATATTCTCTTTCGGCACATCGAGCGTAGGCATAAGTTTCTGGATCGTTTTAAGGATCGCGTAATCCCCGCAACCCGGACACCATCTAACTTCCTGATCAGAGGAAAAATCTTTTAACGTTAACTTTTGTTCAGCGTTCATGATGACTCCAGCAGCGCTTTGATCGCTTCTTCTATTTCGCGAATTTTAAATGGCTGACCTGATACTTTATTCAGTCTTTGTGCATCAATCAGAAACCTTGAGCGAATAACTTCAACAAACTGCCCCATGTTCATTTCAGGCACTAACACGTGATCAAACCCGCGCAACAGTTCTTCGAAGTTCGAAGGCATGGGCCACATGTAGCGCACATGGATATGAGAAACATCCATGCCCTCGGCACGGCATCGTTTAACACCCTGATGAATGGCGCCATAGGTGGAACCCCAACCGACTACTGCCAGCTTTCCGGTTTCGTTTCCGAGACTGACTGCTTGCTCCGGAATATAGTTTGCAACACCATCAATCTTGGCCTTACGAACATCAGTCATCTTCTGATGATTATCCGGGTCATAGGAAATATCGCCCGTCTCGAAACTCTTTTCGATACCACCGATGCGGTGCTCTAACCCAGGGGTTCCCGGTTTCGCCCAAACTCTGGCCAGGGTTTCAGAATCACGATTCGCCGGCGTGAAATTTTCCGGGTCATCAGCAAACTGAACCGGGAACGGTTCATAGTCATTGAAATCCGGCACATACCAGGGCTCTGACGCATTGGCAATATAACCATCACTTAACACAATGACGGGGGTAGTAAATTTGGTGGCAATACGCACAGCCTCAATCGCCACATCGAAGCAATCAGCGCAGGTTGATGCTGCAATGACGGGCAGCGACGTATCGGCATGGCGGCCAAACAAAGCCTGGTTCAGATCTGACTGCTCGGTCTTGGTAGGTAGACCGGTTGATGGTCCCCCACGTTGCGTATTAACGATGATAAGCGGCAACTCAGTCGCGCAGGCAAGCGAAATAGCCTCGCCCTTAAGAGATATGCCAGGACCCGAGCTTGACGTAACGCCAAGCGACCCGGCAAAAGACGCTCCAATCGCTGCACAGGCCGCGGCAATTTCATCTTCAGCCTGGAAAGTGATCACATCAAATTGTTTTTGGCCCGACAGTGTGTGCAGCAAACTCGACGCCGGAGTAATGGGGTATGACGCAAACATAATTGGCAAACTGGCTAGCTGTCCCCCGGCGAGCAGGCCATATGCCAGCGCTTCGGTCCCCGTTGTATTTCTATACAAACCCGGCATAACATCGGCCTTGGGTACTTTATAGACCTCAACGCCAGTGGGTAGCTCAGCAGTTTCACCGTAAGCGTGACCTGCATTGAGCGCTGCAACGTTAGCGTCAGCTATTTCCGGTTTGTGGGAAAACTTGGCTTTTAGGCCTTCGATAGTTGATTCACGTGACCGATCGAATAGCCACATAACGAGGCCAAGCGTCCACATATTCTTACATCGAAGTGCAAATTTGTGGGACAACCCAAACGGCTTTACTGCGCCTAGTACCTGTTTCCCAATTTCAATCGACATTAAACGATATGCATCTAACGATCCATCTTCTAGCGGGTTTTCCTTATACCCTGCTCGCACCAGGTTTTTATCTGTGAAGGAGTCATTGTCAACAATGATGAGGCCACCGTTAACCAGATCCCCGAGGTTCGTTATCAGGGCCGCGGGGTTCATTGCCACGAGGACATCAACGTCGTCACCTGCCGTGGTTACATCTTCCGATCCAAAATAAATTTGAAATGCAGACACGCCAAAGGTTGCACCAGCTGGTGCACGAATCTCCGCAGGGAAATCTGGAAACGTTGCCAGATCGTTGCCATATATAGCAGTCGCCTCTGTAAAATTGTTACCAGTTAACTGCATACCATCACCGGAATCACCGGCAAATCTGACGACAACGTCACTAACAACGTTAGCTGCAGTTTCTTCTTTTGCTACTTTTTCAACGACCGACATATGCACCACGCTAGAAAAGCACGAGGCAATTGCTCGTGCATTATCATCTCTTTCATTAACGGAAGGACCGAGTAAATCGACGCCGCGATTCGCGATCCGCGGAGTACCGCGCTCACACCCAGTAAACCGTCGCCGATTTTAACAGAAAAATCATACATTTAAAGGTATGTAATGGGCATCTAGTCATCCAGTACGCGCAATTTCATAAATACAGAACCTATAATAATCTGATCGCCGTTATTGACCATCACAGGACCCTTGTCTTCAATCGCCTGACCATTAACCGAAGTACCATTGGTGGATCCGAGATCCTCGATGAAAATCCGGTCTTGCATAAGGCTCATTCGAGCATGCTTACGCGATACGTCGGAATGATTGATGATATAGGGTGAATCCTTGGGGTTTCGCTCAATCACGATGCCATCGTCTCCACCCAGTTGGTCTCCAGAGATACGAAGAAGGTACCGTATGCCGTCCTCGTCCCGTCCATCGAGCACGTATTCGGCCAGGTCTACATTATGCATCTCTGTACGGGAAGTCTGCCTTTCTATCGGGCGCGCCACAGCTTTGGTACTTCGCGTACGAAGAAATATGATCGCAACAATGGCAAGCACGACCAGGACTGTTACAACAGAGATCAGAATGGTTTCGCGACGTTCTGCGCCCTTTTTCTGTTCTGCCAACTGGATCTCAAAACGCTGTTCTGCAAGCATTCGATCTCGATTTAGCGTTTCCATAATTGCGTTGGTTTCTGCCTGAATCGCGGCAGTTTTGGTTTCCAGCTCTATGCGAATGTTCTCCGCATTTTGTTTGGCGATGGTCGCTTCCTGCAGCGCCGGTTCAGCCCTATTCCATGCATCCTGGGTCTGCGCTACCAAATCTTCGTTTCGAAGATTCGATTCTTTCAGCCTCGATTCGAGATTTACCGCCACCTTACGTGCACGCTCTGCCTCAATCTGCGCCTGACGGGCCTCCGACGCAGCAATGTCAGCCTTTTCCTGCGCAACTTCAAGTTCGGATACGCACGGATTGGAGGCGACAGTAATTTTGATATTCTGGCGAACCAGCAAGTGTTCAATGGTCGCAACGTCGATCGCCTGGTTCGACCCAGGACCATAACGATTGAAACCAATCGCCTCTCCACAATCGTTTAACAACAATGAGTTTCCTGGCCAGGGAGATGCACTGTGATGCAGGACGCCAAAGTCCTGTCCAGGAACTCGCTGGCTACTCTGCAGAATACCTCTGGCAAGACTGACGTTTTTGCCCTCTTTCGTGGCAGTCCAGATCGTCTCGCCGATAGTAATGGGTGAGGTGCCAAATACCACCGGCGCAAGGTTCAGGCCGTTTACCTTCAATAACGCAAAATCAAGCGTCTCATCTACCTGCAGAACCTGGGCTATAAGCTCAGCACCAGTATGAGGGACAGTCACCGTGAGCGTGTCACTCTCGGTAATCAACCTATATTAGTCACCACGTAGCCGTTGAACCGGTCAGCCTAAACAACAAAACCGCTGCCACTCTGGCTAACACCCTTACCCTGATAGTTAGAAATAGTGACGATACTTGGAGACAGAGCAGTCTCGTCAAAGTTTGCGGCAAATAGCGGAGAACAGATTACCGGTAGCATCAGGATGCTACTTAGTATGCTCCCTAGTGCAGTCTGCCTATTCATGTCTATTCTCGTCATGAAGTCACTGTACAGCATCTTACCCCATATGCTCCAAAAGACAATTGATATAAGGTTCGGTTATGCTGATAAGTGACGGATTAAAAAGGATTTTTTGTGAACCTGTTCACAAAATTCATTGTTAGAAGGAGACGTCCGGAAACCGTGCAGACCGAGTACCCGCAATCGGTCGGTTGTTGGTCAGATGATAGGTATAAACCAGGGAATATTTCGT
>CAJWQG010000021.1 GCA_913045175.1 uncultured Gammaproteobacteria bacterium
TGAAGATAATATGTTCGATTTTGAAAATCTTGTCGATTTGGCTGATCGAGATATTCAAACAATGATCAACTCTTTCGATGAAGAGGAACTAAGGACTTCTCTGAAGGGCGCAGATGATGATTTGATGGATAAATTCAAAAATAATATGTCGAAAAATAAAGCAGAGATGTTCCAGGATGAAATGGATCTCATGCCACCGCTTGCTATCTCAGTGGTCGATGCTGCTCGGAAATCTATCATACGTCAGGCAAGACAGTTGCAGGATAAAGGTGAGTTGATTCTCGCATCTCCGGATGGAGGTGATTTTGTCTAGTGAAGTCTTTCATTGCAACGAAGCTTTATGGGTAAAAGACAAATCTTTAAACCCGAATGAGTTTTTGGCTGAAAAAAAGGACGCAGAGGCAGCTTTTTTTGAAGGTAAGCCACTCTCAAGCGCAGAAGATAAGTCAGTAACGGATGTTGAGCAACAAGCGGAAGAGGCAGCCTTAATTGAAATAATTGCTGATGAGGAAGAAACACTCCCGGAAGAGCCCGCAGAGGAAACTGTAACATTCACTGAATCTGAGTATAACGAGAAACTTGCTCAAGCGAGGGCGGAAACAGAGTCTCGCCTGAAGGAAGTGTTAGAAGAGAAGTTCAAACTTGAATTGAACCAATTACGAGATCAGCAAACAGGTTTTTTTCGTTCTATTTTAAATAATCTAACTGATGGAGATGGTTTAGTAACAGATATCGTTTCTTTGTCACTAAGAATTGGCGAGTTATTAGCCCGAAGCCAATTGCAATTGGACGAAAAAGTGGTCTCGCAATTTATCGAAGATTCCATCATGGAGAGCGAGTTTAACGAATCTGATTTCGTTTCAATCAGGGTTTCTAATCAATGGCAAGCCTATAGAGACTCATTGGATGGGCCATTACCCGATGGACTAAGCCTTCTGTTTGACGAGACGTTGAAGCCTGGAGACATCATAGTGTCTGCAGGTCAAGGTGGTTACTTTGATTTGTTGAAGGATCGAATCAATATCATTGAAGGCCAACTAAATGCAATTGAATATCCGGGCTCGAGTGAGCTACTGACTGACTCTATGCGACAATTTTTCTTTGAAAACTCTTTAAGTGATTTAGAAAAAGCGGAGCAAGCAGATGAGACATCGGGCAGAAGCTCTGACGAAAAGGTAGCGACTTCTGACCAAGATGAAATCAACCTAGAACAAACGGGGTTCACGGGACCCGAAATTCAGGCGGAGGAAAACTTCCTTGAGCCCAGGGTTGATGGTGAACCAGAGAATATTGACGACGAGGTGAATGAATGACTGAGTCTGTATCTCTAGCTAATGATTTGATCTCGACTCGGCTCAATGTAATCAGTGGCGGACTGGAAAACCCTGCAACGGTTTCGTTTGGTACTGTTAGTAGAATCGTTGGTATGACCATTGAAGCGAAAGGATTGATGATTTCTTTGGGAACTATTTGTCTCATTCAAACTCATTCCGGGCTAGAAATTGAGGCGCAAGTCGTTGGTTTCAAAGAAGATGCGATTTTATTGATGCCGTTCGGAGGGACTCAGGGCCTGGAATCAGGGGCGAGAGTTCGACAGAAAGATCACTCCGACATGGCATTAGTGGGGTATGAGGCTCTAGGTCGTGTTTTGGACGCTAGAGGAGAGGCTTTAGATGGTTTGCCTACACCTAAATGCTCTGCATCGCTGTCCTTAACGGGGCCGAGCATAAACCCCATGTTAAGAGATCCCATTGAGGAAATTCTCGATGTGGGTGTTAGATCAATTAATTCCTTATTGACCATCGGTTGTGGCCAGAGGATTGGCTTGATTGCTGGTAGTGGCGTTGGTAAATCTGTCTTGCTGAGTATGATGACAAGATTCTCTAGTGCTGATGTGATTGTAATCGGTCTCATAGGGGAGAGAGGTAGAGAAGTAAAAGCATTTATCGAAGAAAACCTTGGTACCCAAGGTTTGAATAGATCTGTAGTTATCGCGTCCCCGGCTGATAGTTCCCCTCTATTGCGCATGCGTGGTGCTAGCCTCGCTCATAGTTTTGCTGAATACTTTAGGAGCGAAGGAAAAAAAGTTCTGCTATTGATGGATAGTCTTACCCGAGTGGCACACGCTCAACGTGAAATAGGGTTGGCAATCGGTGAGCCACCTGCAGTTAAGGGTTATCCAAGTTCTGTATTCAGTATCTTGCCGAAGATGATAGAAAGGAGTGGTACGGGAATAGGTGGCCTAGGCTCAATTACCGCAATTTATACAGTCCTAGCAGAGGGAGATGACCTTAATGATCCAGTCGTTGATATAGCAAGGTCAGCTCTAGATGGGCAGATTGCTCTCAGTAGAGATTTAGCAGATGAAGGTCATTTTCCTGCCATAGATTTGCAAGGTTCAATCTCAAGGTTAATGCAGGTTTTGCAGGCAAAACAGCATCTTCAGCGCGCTACTCGCTTCAGGAAGCTATGGGCAACGTATCAACAAAACAAAGACCTCGTTCAGGTAGGCGCTTATGAAATGGGTAGCAACACAGATTTGGACTATGCGCTCCACATAAAAGAGAACATGTTGGATTTTCTAATCCAGGATATGAACGAGCCTTGTGAATTGGATCAATCAGTTCAAGCGTTAGAAGGATTGATTGATGGCGACTAGAGCTAAAGAAGAAGTTTGGTCAACGCTAAAAAATCAAGTGACTGAAGCGTTAGAACTGGAAAAGGTTCGCCTAGGTTCGATTCTTTCCGAGCTCGAGCAAACCTCCAAGACTCTTGTTGAACTCGCGGAGATGAAAAAGGATTATCATCCAGATCGATTAGCTCCCTCTGTTCGCAATTCCGCTTCGATAGGACAGATACGCAGAAACTGGAACTTTGTGTCCAGTCTGGAGGAGGCTATAAGGAAAACGAATCAGCAAAAACTTTTAATTAAAAAGAAAGAGAAAGAAATTCGTCGGAAATGCATCCAACTAGAAAATGAACTGAAAAAGTACCAGACCCTAGAGGACAGAGCCATTGCTAAGAGGAGGAAGTCCGAGGCATTGAAAGAAAGTAAGGCATCGGATGAGATGGCTGCCATATATTGGCTTAGGCAGAAAGCCGAATAGGTTATTGTAGTTAGGCTGGCACGCGGATTGCTTTTGGTTAGTGAGCCAAGAGGATATTTCAGCATGAGCGATGACTCAATTACCAGTTTTCTTAAATCACATACTACAGTGGAAAGTGAGGTTTCGCCTGAAAAAACGTTAGAGAAAAATACCCAAACTACTGATTTTAAAGAAATAATCTTTCAGGAAGGAAAGAAGCTATCCAGGTCATTATCAAACGATGAAGTCAAGAATCAGGTAGAAAGTAAAAATTCACGGGCAGGAATAGCTTCAATTGAGAACCCAACAGGGGCAATTCAGGGTCAAAAAGAAGGTCAAGTTGTCGACGTTAACGGCAATTCTTTTCCGACCTTGTCTTTGCACAACCGGGCGTTAGCTGTGGGTCGAGTGATCTACACCTCCAGAGAGGTCTCAGTTACAAGTGAAAGTTTGTCAAAGTTCATGGTTAGACAGGGGTTGGTCAACGAAAGTCTCCGTGGTGGAGGTGAATCCAGTAATTTAGAAGCAGCTAGCAATGAAAAGAATGATGAGTTGCTCGGTGACCACTCTCAGGTTAGTAACAATCAAGCTGCGTTGGAGGGAAAACCTGAGGGAAAAACAGCTGTCGCGGAGGATAAGCCGGACAGATCGTTTTGGGGCGACGCCGTCTCGCAGCTAGAGCTAAAGCAAGCTATTAATACCCATGGCGTTGTTGGGGGAAGTAAACTCGGAAAGTATTCAGAGCAAAATTACTCAACTGACAGTGACACTCGCTCAGCATTTAGTCAAACAGCGCAAGACCAGACTGCTACTAACGAAAACCAATCTGGTGTTGATGGCAAGGCTAGGTCGGCGAATCAGGGTCTAGAAACTGAGAATATTTCGAATACATTGTTGACAAAAGATGGCCAGCTGTTGGTGGGTCAACCATTTGATCAGTTGGCTAAACCTGTCCCAGGGGCACACCAAAACTCTGAAGTCGAAAATCCTCCGAATGGACCGGTGAGAAAGGGGAGTCAGTTGTTTATGGATCAACAACTTGGTCAGTTAGCTAAACCCGTCCCAGAGGTACACCAAAACCCTGAAGTCGAAAATCCTTCGAATGGACCGGTGAGAAAGGGGAGTCAGTTGTTTATGGATCAACAACTGACTCGGGTAGTTAAATCTACTGGAGAGGCTGATCAAGGTCGCGAAATATCAATTTCTTCGAATAATGCGGGAACCAGTCAGAGTGAGCTATCGATCAGTCAAAAATTCCAAGATGAGGTTAAATCGGTAGCTACTGAAAGAGAAAAACTCTTAGAGCAGTCAGTTTTTAAAAACAAAGAAAACCAGGAAGATTTATTGATTAAGGGTCAGACTCTCCAAACAAAGGATATTCACGAGTCGGACGGGAAGAAAGTTCAGGGAAACGGACAGACTGAGTTACAGCGCTTTCTTGCAGTGGCTCAGAAAGCACCTGAGAATACCTCAGAGAGATTATCTAGTTCAATCTTATTGAATCAGCTGGATATCAATGAAGCTTCTGTAAAGGGATATCGGGATGCACCTAACTACAATACTACACAAGAAGCTGTTTATTCTGACTCTAATCAGAATCGTATTGAGTTTAAAGGAACGCTGAACAATGCCCAAAGGCTTATAGTTTCGAATACCTATAACACCCTGACAGATTCTTATGAGAACTGGAATACTCGATTTAGTGAAGTGTTGGCACAACGAATAGCGGGATATATAAACAGACAGACTTGGAATGTTCAAATTCGAATGAACCCAGCTTCATTGGGAGAAATATCTCTTGAATTAGACTTTAGCGAGAAAGGTCTTGAGGGTCGTTTTGGGTCTAACGAAGAATCCACACGTCAATTACTTCAAGACACACTGCCTAAATTAAGGCTTGCCCTGAGAGAAATTTTAGAAGAGAACCAAAGTTTGAAGTTTGACGTAAGTGATTTCGGGAACTCAAATCAAGATGATGAGGCTGAAAAGAAGGCTTCGCCTGAGCTGGTTGAAGAGATAAACTTCGAATCTGAGGTGTTGCTAGGACACACCCTGGATTCTGAACTGAGGTCTGTGGTTGGGCTTGATATACTCGTATAATAGATAAAAAGCCGCTTTGAGCGGCGAGAAGAATGGTAGGAGTTGATGATGTCAGAGGCAGCATTAGAGCCTGAAGAAGAAAAAAGTGGTGGTGGTCTGATTAAGATCATCTTAATCGTCGTGGTTGTCTTGCTGCTTATGCTAGCGACTGCGGTGGGTACGTTGTTCGCCACTGGATTTTTCGATGAGAAATCTGAGAGTGAAGATCCAGAGACCGCACTCCAAGACATAGAGACCGAAATAGAAGAAACAGAAGGACAACTGACGGCTGCACCAGGGCCTATAACTGCAGAAATTGAGCAGAAATTTCTGATTAGTTACTACACCTTTGAAGATGCTTTCCAAGTAAATTTGAAAGGATCGAAAAAAGTGATGCAAGCAAAATTAGGAATTTCAAGCTATTTCGATAGCGATACAATGTTTAATGCAGAGGCAGGCTCGGAAGGTTGGATCCCGAGACACTTGGTTGGCATTAGAGCGTCAATAGGAAAAGTGCTTAGAAATGTATCCGAGGAAAAAATAAAAAGTGCAGGAGGTGAATCCGAGGTTCTTGAAGAGATAAGGATGGTGATCAACGAACACCTCGAGAAACACGAAAAAACAACCTCCTCACCTGTAGAGGAGGTCTACTTCACTGAGCTTATCGTGCAGTAGACCTGAATACGCGATGTCAGATAATAATGAGCCTTTACTATCTTCGGATGAGTTATCCGCTATACAAGATATGGTCGATAGCGGTGAGTTCGAGCAGGAGCCGCTTAATATCAATCTAGAAGCAGAGGCTTATAGCATAGCGAGAAATGAGGAAAATCTCGGGGTAAGTTATGGTGCACTCACCCAGATTAATGAGCGATTCCATCGTTTTTTTCGTACCAGAATGTTAACCGAGTTGGACTACAACCCGAGACTGTCGGTTGCTTCTCCACAGCTGATGAAATATTCCGAATATATTCGTAATGTAGCCTCACCGTGCTCGATAAATGTCGTAGAGCTAGACCCTTTGAAGGGGGAAGCGCTAATCGTTATTCATCCGCAGGTCGTTTTTAGTTGTCTTGATAATTGGTATGGCGGTAAGGCCAGGGCGCTCGTCGTAGGCGATGAACGTGGATTTACCGCGAATGAGAGTGCCATCATCGATAGGCTCTGTGAACTCATGTTTAAATCGACAAAGGAAGCTTGGTCACCCTATGTTGAGCTGGGGGTAGATCTGGTTAATCGTGATATTAACCCGCTTTTTGCTAATATCGCAGGGGATGAGGAATCTGTTGTCGTCAACCGCTTCATAGTCAGGTTGCGCGACGAGGAGACAGAGCCTTACATTGACATTGTTTACACGTATCAAAGTTTGAACTTGCAGAGGGACCTATTGGGTAGCAGAATTCAGACGCAGGAAGCAGATAAAAAATGGCTAGGCCGGTTGAATGCATCAATCAGTGAAGTGGACTTCAACATTTTTGTTAGCGGCGGTAGCGTTGAGCTAAGTGTAGAGCAATTGATGAATTTAAAGGTTGGGGAAGTCTTATCCTTTGATCCCCCTGATGTCGCAGAAATTAATGTTAATGATTTCCCCTTGTATCATGCGAATGTTGGTGAAGCAGGTAAGAAGGTTGCCGTGCAAATACTGGACAACGTTTTGGAAGAGGATGAGTAAATGAGCGAAGAAGACCCGAATACTGCTGAAGAAGAAAGTATTGAACCGGATACACTCGCGGGTGTTTCTTCGGACGGTATTAATCAGAATATCGTACGGTCAATACCGATTACACTCAACGTAGAAGTAGGTAAAACAAAGCTGAAACTCAAGGAACTGATGGCTGTAGCGCAAGGAACAGTTTTAGAACTTGATCGGTCCGTTGGTGAGCTAATGGACATAAAAATTAATGATCTAGTCGTCGCTAAAGGTGAAGTTGTCACGGTCGATAATAATAAACTCGGGATTAGGGTGCTGGAAATAGTCA
Organism: uncultured Gammaproteobacteria bacterium; assembly: GCA_913045175.1. Classification (GTDB taxonomy): domain Bacteria; phylum Pseudomonadota; class Gammaproteobacteria; order Pseudomonadales; family Azotimanducaceae; genus UBA7455. The sequence goes on from CAJWQG010000021.1 coordinate 7,145, forward strand.
GCCCGATGGAACGAGTACGGGACGTATAAGAAGGCTTACAACTTGGAAGTCATTAGTTCGGACTATATCACGCGCGCTCTTATCTCCTTTGTTTCTGTCCTCATAGTATTAGGCGCAGTAGCCTGGTGGCTCAAAACTAAAGGAACAGCGCTGGGTACATTAGAGGGTGACCAAATTCGAGTGCTTAGCCGAGTGCAGATAGATAATAGGCATAAAATTCTGATAGTCGAGGTTGGAGATTCGCGGTTTCTGATCGGAACTTCCCCAACTGGTATTGCGATCAACCCGCTTGCGCCATCAATATCAGATTCAGATTTCGATGATCTCTATAAAAGCCAGTTAGAAAATCACGTCAAATAAACGCTTTGTTGGTTAACCTGTATTTTCCTCAAAATACTCTCAATCATGTCATTCCTGAGCAGTTTTTTCGTACGATAAGCACTTCGATTTCAAGAAGTCGACAAAATGTTGCCTCTTCGCTGCCATAGACGGCAAAACTGAACCAAAAATTGCCGTATTCATGTCATAACCTTGTTTGTTCACACTAGGACATTCTCGTTGGTTAAGTTTAAAACGGCATAAGTGAAGTAATTTTCGGCAACCCGATGCCGTTTATATACCTGATTTTTCTTTGTTACGCCGCGAATTTGCCGAGATAGCGTCATTTCATGTACGCAAAGATCTAAAGAGGGTTTCTTAGCTAAAGTGAACGAATAGTTCTCCGACAAATAGGTTGTCGCTGGAAGGCGGCCAAGCGAACCAACGGGGAGGACCTGCTTGGTCGCCTCACAAAAAATTTAAATTTGGAGGACTAAAATGTCTATGATAGTTAACACCAACGTTAGCTCATTGACGGCACAACGATCTTTAGCCGAGTCGAGCAGAATGCTCGATACTGCTATGGAGAGGCTGGCAACGGGCTCAAAGATAAACAGCGCGTCTGACGACGCTGCAGGACTTGCAATTGTGCAACGCATGACCTCACAGATCCAGGGTCTTCAGATGGCTGTTAAAAACGCAAATGATGGAATTTCCATGACGCAATCTATTGAAGGCGCTCTAGTAGAAGTTACTGATATGCTCCAGCGTTTGCGCGAGTTGGCGGTTCAGGCTGCAAACTCTACTAATACTGATGTTGATCGTTCCTATATTCAGGAGGAAGTAAACTTATTGGTCGCAGAAATCTCACGTATTTCTACGAACACGAGGTATAACGGGCAGCACGTTTTAAATGGAACTTTCTCCAATGTTCAACTCCAAGTTGGAACTGAAGGTGGAGAGGTCATTAATTTCACTGTCGATTCCACTGCGGCTGACCAATTGGGCGCTTACAAAGTTACTGGTGATAGAATTGAGGCGAATGCTGCCTCAACGGGAGCCGGAGCCTATGTCAACCCGGTAGGTAACGGAGATGATATTATCATCAACGGTAATACCGTTTCTAGAACGATAGACGTTGCCCAGGATGATTCGGCTAAGACAGTCGCTGAAAAAATCAATCTTGTTACTGGTGAGACAAAAGTTACGGCTCAGGCTAAGACCTACGCTCACGTCTATAGCGAGTATGCAACTGATGAGACCTATAGTATTAAGATTAACGAAGTTACAACTGGAACGTTTGCTATCAGTAGAAGTAATGTGGCGGATGCGGTTGATAAGATTAATGCTATTTCTGGTGCCACTAATGTCTTGGCAGAAGCTACTTCAGATAATAAGGTTAGGTTGTATTCTTCCGATGGAAGAGACGTTCTGGTCGAGAACGAATCCACAGGTACCAACCTAAGAGTTCAGTCAGTTGGCCACGACGGTGTCGCAACTATGCCTCAGAAGGCCTGGCACTTAGGTGTTGCCACCACTGCTGGCTCTACTAGTGATATGGTTGCAAATGGCACTTTTACTCTGGTTCAGCGCTCTACCGGACAAACTTGGTCTTTCGCAGTAGGTGAAGGAAACGCTAGAACAATAGCGGACCTCGAGGCTGATTTGAATGGTATAGATGGAGCTGGAGGTGGTTTTGACGTGAAGGCTAACAGTAGCCTGGCGAATAGCCCATTAGTAACTGCCACTGAGGATTTCGGAGATTTTGACATCTATTCTGGTACGGATATCCAAGTAGCTGCAAATCTTCAGACGTTCGTTGGTCAGGGTGCTAAAGTTACTTATGATGGTGATAATGCAGGTCTAAACCCGGCGAGTGCGGGTGCTTCAATTGGTCTTACTTTGAGCAATCTGACCACAGGAAGCTCATATGCATTTACTGTTACTTCCGCTTCTGCGAGTGGTCCCACTGCCGCAGAGATGAAAACGGGTTTGGATGCTATAGATGGTGTTGGAGTGTTCACGATATCTGCCGCTGCGGCTGCTGATGCTGATGGTATCATTTATGGTCCTGCAGACTTCGGAAACTGGACAATCCTGTCATCTGCTGGTGCGGCGATTGGTACTGCAGTGACCACTGCCGGTGATCTGAATCTTCTTGACAGGGCTCTTGAAGCTGCTGGCTCGAATGACGCAGTAACTGTGCAGGGTACTGTTGAGTTAACTTCGAGCAAGTCGTTTTCTGTAACGCAGTCCGATGAAGCATCTGGAGCAGTCACTGACCCTAACGTAGCCACAGGTTCGCTTGGTAACGATAACTACTTCGTTACTCGTGCTGCTACGCTTGATTCAGTATCAAATATTAACTTGAGGTCGACGGCAGGAGCGGGCGCAGCCATTAAAACGCTTGACGGCGCTATCGAGAAGATATCTTCTGCCCGAGCTGAGCTCGGTGCAATTGAGAATCGTCTTGAGCACACTGTGTCAAACTTGATGAATGTTGCTGAGAACACTGCACACTCTCGATCACAAATCAAGGATACTGACTTCTCAGTTGAATCCGCTAACCTAGCTAAAGCACAGGTACTACAGCAAGCTGGTACCGCTATGCTAGCGCAGGCAAATGCGCGATCACAGTTGGTCCTCCAACTCCTTCAATAAAGCAATTTATTTTTAGGAGTTTGGAAAAGCCGGGGGTAACCCCGGCTTTACTTTTTGTTCACTGATTTTTCCCTAATGGCGTTGTTAATCAAAAAGCGAAGTTCTCCCTTCGCATCGGCAGTGCCCATTATTTCTGGAAGTCTATTTCTAATCGTCAGTAGTTCTGGAGTAGAGCAGAAAGTATGGTTGCGAGTTAACCATTGATAAGCATGTTGAAACCTTAGCTTTGGGTGGTGCGTCCTTCGGCTTGAGGCCTGGAATTCCATCAAATTACAACTGCTACGTCTGCTTAACTCGTTTGATTCGGTGATTAGCACCTCTTCTTGAAGAATCTTTTCGATGTAAATGACTGATTGTCTGGGAATATGATCTATCTGTTTTATTTTGGTCGGTCCCTGGTGGTAGGCCGCTAAAGCAAATAATTTGCTCTGAAATATCGAAGATAGACGTGCGAGGTAACTTGCCCCAGCGTCGATGTTCAAGCAGGGATCTGTCAGATCGTTTTTATCCACTACTCCAAGTTCAATAGCTGTTTGAGGCCATTTGATTTGCATCAGGCCAATCGCTCCCGATGAGGATTCGGCTAATGGATTAAAACTACTTTCGACACTCGCTACAGCGGCAATAAAATTCGCGTCTAAGTTGAATTTTTTCGCTGATGCTTCGAAGCATGATTTATAGGGGAAAACACTATCTGAAGCGTGAGAATAAGCTGCGCAGGTTATCAAAGCAGTAAGTGTGAAGTAACGTTTAATGTCAGCCCAAATTTTAAGGGGGATTGATCCTGTCCAGCTAAAGCTGAATCTGTCGGAATATCGACACATGTGCATTAATTTTGGGTTAAAATATCATAAGTAATTGATTTTATATCAAAAAATAGTTGGCCTTTAAATTGCATTAATAAGGTTCCTGTAGCTCTTCGCTTGAGAGAAAGACGTTGGAATTTATGCAATTCAAAGGGTGCATTAAAGTGTACATTCGCGCAAGCAGATTAATTAGTCTCCTTAGTGCGCTTATGCTCTTATCGTTATCCAGTCTGGGATTAGCTGCTGAAGCGCCAGCGCTCACACTAATAACCGCGAATGAGAGCGGTTCGGAATATGGTCTCTCACTTCAAATAATTGTTTTAATGACGCTGCTGACCTTGATTCCTTCCATGGTCATATTAATGACGTCTTTTACGCGAATAATCATTGTGCTATCCCTGCTCCGACAAGCGTTAGGGATAGGTCAAACGCCACCAAATCAGATTTTGATCGGTATTGCCATATTCTTATCGTTTTACGTGATGAAGCCGGTTTTCGATCAAATATATGAAGGTGCGTACTTGCCGGTGCAAGCCAACGAAATTTCTTTCCAGAAAGGGCTGGAACAGGCTGTCCCACCAATTAAAGCATTCATGCTCAGTCAGGTTAGAGAAAAGGATTTGCTGATGTTTATGGAGATGGCCGAGGAGGATCCAGCTGAAAATGAAGCTGATATTTCTCTTGCCACGCTAATACCGGCTTTTGTCACATCGGAATTGAAAACAGCCTTTACTATAGGTTTCTTGATCTATATCCCGTTTGTGATTATCGATTTAGTGGTTGCGAGTATATTGATGTCAATGGGGATGATGATGCTCTCACCAATGATGATTTCCATGCCTTTCAAGCTTCTGCTGTTCGTTCTTGTAGATGGATGGAGCCTGGTCACAGGCTCGTTGGTCGCAACTTTTGGGTGATGTCTGATGGATACCGGATTTGTTCTAGATATCGCTACTGAGGCCATTGCAGTCATGGTTTTAGTCGCTGCACCCGTGCTCGGTGCAGCACTTGCGACGGGGTTGTTGATTGGAATATTGCAGGCGGCAACGTCGATTCAGGAGATGACCCTTAGTTTTATTCCAAAGCTGGCGGTAATGGTCGTGGCACTTGTTCTATTTGGAGAATGGCAATTAGCTTTAATGATTGATTATTTCGAAATTATATTTGAACGTATCCAGACGTTGGCTTTTTGATTATGGTACTTTTTGTTGCCGATATAGTTCAATGGCTCAGTCAGTTTCTTTGGCCTTTGGTTAGGGTTTCTGCTTTTTTGCTTGCTGGACCCTTTTTCTCTTTAGCTGCCGTTAACTTTCGGATAAGAGTAGCAGTCGTCCTTGTTATTACCTGGATGATTTATCCTCTTGTTCATGTGCCAGATATAGACCCGTTTAGTTTTACGGCTGTGACGGGAATATTGCATGAGGTTTTTGTTGGCGGATTAATGGGGTTAACCCTGCAGATTGTAATCGCTGCGCTAGTCGTTGCAGGTCAAGCAATAGCGGGAAGTATGGGTCTTAGCATGGCCAATATGATAGACCCAAACTTGGGTAGTGTTCCCTCTCTGGCACAATTTTTTTTGATCATAGGGACGCTCCTGTTTTTGTCTTTAGGAGGTCATCTCATCATGATCTCTGTACTGTATTCTAGTTTCGATCTCCTACCTATTGCTTCAGGGGGATTTAACACGGATATGATAGTGTCGCTCCTAAACTGGTCGTCAGAAATTTTCATTGGTGCGGCTGTTATTGCTTTCCCAATTATGATCGGTCTTCTTTTAGTCAATGCATTACTGGGTCTAATATCGCGAGCTGCACCAAGTTTGAATGTCTTCGCTATTGGTTTCCCAGCGCTTATTCCTCTAGGTCTGGTCATGTTGCTGTTGACTATGACGATTTGGTTGGAACACGTTGAAAACTTGTGGTTCGTTGGATTTAGCAGAATAAATGCAATTATAGGGGGAGGCTAAAATGGCAGAAGATACCCCCCAGGAAGATAAAACAGAAGAACCCACAGCGCGTCGCCTGGAAAAAGCGCGTGAAGATGGCCAAGTTTTAAGATCGCAGGACCTCACGATTGCTGTTCTGACTATGGGATTCATTGGAATTTTGTATTTCGTGGGAGGCGTCATGGGTTCCAAATACTTGGAAATATTCTCTAAGGGTTTTGTTTTTGAAAGACATCAAGTCTTTGAACCTAATCAAATGGTCATTAGCTTGGTCGATCAGGTTGCAGATGCCGGAGGTTTGCTTATCCCAATCCTTATGGCTGCAGTGACTTTAGCGATTTTGGGTGCTGTAGCACTCGATGGTTTCGTTTTCTCATGGAAGGCAATTGCGCCGAAGGCGTCCAAGATCAACCCCCTCAGTGGTTTAGCTAGGATTTTTGGCTTGCGGGCTTTGGTCGAACTTTTTAAGGCTTTGATGAAGTTTACGCTGGTTGCAACGATCGGTGGTTTTTATATTTACTTGAATTTCGACACCGTGATGGAGTTATCTCGTACTTACTTGGGGACGGCTATTCAAGGTGGTATCTCAACAGTAATGCTTGGAGCTTTGATAACCAGTCTTGCTTTGGTCATTATCGCAGCTATTGATGTTCCATATCAGCGTTTTGAGTTCATAAAGAAATTGCGTATGACTAAGCAGGAAATTAAAGACGAATTGAAAGAGATGGAAGGCCAGCCTGAAGTTCGACAGAGGATTAAGCAAAAGCAAAGAGAACTGGCTGAACAGCGAATGCTCGATGATGTACCAAAAGCTGATGTTGTTATTACCAATCCGGAACATTTCTCTGTCGCGCTTACATATGACCAGAGTTCTGAAGATGCCCCTCGGGTGGTCGCTAAGGGCAAGGGTTTCATAGCAGCAAAAATTAGAGAGCTGGCAAAAGAACACAATGTTCATATATTTGAAGCGCCGGCTTTAGCAAGAGCGATCTATTTCACGACCGATATTGGTTCAAGAATTCCTGCAGCATTGTATATGGCGGTAGCTCAAGTTATCGCATATGTCTACAACCTTAAACAATTGAGTTCGGATTTAGGAAGACCCAAAAAACCAAGACCTAATGTACCCAAGGATTTGAGATTTGATGAGCGTGGACAAAGATCTCAGCTTGATAAGAAGCCATAGAGGAGGACGATATGGACAAAACTAATATTTCTAACGTAATTCGGAATAAAGAGATCTCTTCGTTTGGAGATCGTGATGCCGCATACGTGAGTTCTGCTGTTGAAGTCTTGAATAAACCTGGCGATATTGTGGTTATTGAAGCCGAACTCAGATCACTGAGAGACCATTATGTGAAGCAGATTTTGTCGTTGTTTTTTGCTGTAGCACCCAATGCTGTAGTCAATCGATGTAATAAAGACAGAGATTGGATGATTACTGCGATTAATAAATCGTTACTCAAAAAGCAAGTTGAAGTCAAAAGTGGAAGTCACCCCAAGTTATCGGAGGTTTGGATAGTTGATATAAGTACTAGAGAAGATTTCGGTCTGTTAAAGCTTACACAGACACTGATTTCTCAATTTTCAGATGCAGGTATAGGTTTGCTTGCCAGTTGTTCACCTGCAATTGCTGGTCAAGATAATTTCTATCGATGGTCTAGTCGTCTTAACATTCCAGCATGGAGATTTGAGTTGCCCGATGCCATCGCAATCGATGCTTTTCTAGAGCAGGAAGCAGAAGCGGGTGCAATTAATCAGGCAAGACGATTAGTAGAAGAGCTTCGAGATGAAGTTGGCAACAACTTGGAGGGAAAACTCACAGGTCTGGATGATGGGGAGAAAATTACAAAAGAGATTGACGATAACGTCGCGTATCTAAGAAACGAAGGTGTCTCTCATCATAATGAGATCCAAGATAAGGTTAACCTAGGGGAGCCTTTGTTAGATTGCAGGGCGGATGCGGTTGCTTTGAAACATACTCAAACGAGACTATTTGATCGAGTAAAGAATTGGAATGTTCGGGGTAGTATCAAGGTGGCAATTTGTGGTCTTTGTTTACTTGTTACGTCTATAGTTTCTGTATATGTAATGGTGGATGATTCATTCATAAATCGTATACATGAACATGGTTTTGATACCTATGCTGGCAAAATTAAAAGCTATTTTGGTGCGTTTGGTATGAAAGATGAGAGTGGAATTATAGAAACAGAGATCTCAGGTGCGGAGCAAAATGTTACTGATCTTCAAGACGTTAAAACCGAAAGCATTGAGTTTGAGTTAGAGGCAACAACTAGCAATTTTATTGGACCCGCGGTATCTCTGGCGCGATCAGAAACTGGAAAAATACAGCAAAATGATCAAGATTTTGATTATGGGGCCGAATTCGTAGTCACTGAAAAAATCAATATGAATGATTTGAAAGAGAAAGTTATCAGTGTTCAGTTACAGAATGAAGAGTTGAAATCTATAGTGTATGGCCAGACAGAACGAAATCAAGACGTTACTTTGCAACCACCTTCGACAGAATATTTTGCTCAGCTAGGGGCATTTGGGACAAAAAATGCTGCTTTAGGATGGCAATTGATTCGATCGAATGGCTTACCGAGAACGTTTGTTTCAGAAAAACCGATTGGTTTGTGGGCGGTATTGAGCGGACCTTTTGAATCACGAGAATTGGCGAGGGATACCTTCTCTAATCTGGGCATGAACGTCTTTGTTATCACAGGCTCAGATATAAAGAACAACTAAAATTTTCATGGGGTCAAGAAAATGAGTGAAACATCTGATGGTGGAACTACTGAGAAGAAAGACGATGATGCAACGAAAGAGACCAATCCTTCCGAAGAAAATCCTGAGGCAGATCCCATAGATAATCCGGGAGCTAATTCATTCGATGAATTTGGTGAAAGCTCCACAGATTCTTCTGACCTTGAGGCACCTGCGGCAACAGAGGATCTAGCAACAGACGCGACAGAAGATTCAGAGGATAATCCGGAAGCTGATTCACCCGATGAGGCTGATGAAAGCTCCAAAGATTCTTCGGTTCATGAGGCGCCTGTGGAAACTCAGGATACAGCATCAGAAAAGATAGGAGATGATGCTGAAGAACATGGGGAGGATAATCTGGAAGTTGCTTCAACGGATGAAGTTGATAAAGGTTCTACAGATTCTTCCAATCTTGAAACGACTCCCGAAACCAAAGATTCGTTAACGGATAAAGCCGCGGACCCTGACGATCATAGCGATGAAGATGATCTCTCTGTAAGCCTTGGTTCTTCGCAAATATCTGTAATTCTGGAAAATTTAGCAAGCGTTAGCAAGAAAGTTAATAAATTGTCGAACCCGACGAGTCGGCAGTTAAACCAGGCGAAAAATTTGGTTCTCACACTTGCAGGGATAACCGGTATCGTGATGATAGCTGCAATTACTTTCTTTATCGTTATGTCTACTAGTATTTCACAGAAGATCGAAGAGCTAGATCGAGTGCTGATGGCAGTTGCTAAGAGAGGCATACAGTTGGGCGATGGAATTGAAACAATTGCTGAGATGGACAGCAAACTTATAGAAGTCATAGACCAAAATAATTCGATACCGTCAAGCTTGTCTAATATAGAGGCTCAACTTGTTTCTCATGGGAGAACAATTATCGAAAAGGAAGAGAACACCAGGTCAGCGGTTAAAACACAAGTGAATTCCATGCTGAATGGGCAGGATAGGATCAAAAACGAGCTTGGCGAAGAATTTGATCGGCTAAAAAAGCTAATTAATGAATCGGTTGACTTTGATCCTTTGATGAAAGAACACGTAGAACTAAAAAATCAGGTTGAGAGTTTGAACAAAATGGTCACAAATGTGGAAAGCAAGGTACAGGATCTTTACGTGATTAAACGGGCTGAGATGGAAAATGCGTATAGACAGATAACCATAGGTGATTAGCTAATTATCGCTTTCAGATAGGAGTAGTTATGAGTCAAACTACAATAGGGACTTTACTTGTCTTAATCGTTGCTGCAATCCTCGTTATAATTTTTTCATGTTTGTATTACTTATGGAATAAAACGAGGAAACTCGAAATTTTGGCTAAAAAAGCCTCTGTTCTGCGATCTTCTTCAATCGGTTCAGGCAACATATGCGGATACGTGGGGAAGGAACTTTATGAGGTATTGCGGGATAGGAAAGAAGCGCCGGAGCTTATCGAGGAGATAAAGAAAAGTTATGTCTTTTATCTTAGCAGGCACTTGGAGGCGGCTTTAGAACAAGGAATGATCGATCAAAAAAAATCCAGACCTTCAGAATTGGAATCCGATATGGCTGTTGGAGGTACACGAGGCGAGATACATTCATGGATGCCAATAGAAACCTTATCTAAATTTTATATTTTTGGCCGCAGCATAAATGAGGAAACAATCAAACAAACAGACGATACAGAACTTACTACAAAGTTGAATGGATTAGTAAATGAAGCCTTGTCAGAGATACATATGAGTTCTTATGTTGATCGAATGACGGATTTAATTTCGCGAAAATATCTTAGAGATATGGCGCTCGATAGGAATAGTTAATGTGTTGGGTTCAATAGTATGAAACCTATTTGTTTCTTATCATCGAAGTCTTTTTTTCTTTGATTGGAATATTGTTTCTAACGTTTTGTTCTTGGGCGGGTGTCCTTCTCCTTGCAAGTTGTTCCTTAGAAAGAGAATTGCCTGTCGTCTGCGTGAGGGAAGATAAAAATTATTTCTACACTTTGCAAGGAATACCGAAAAAAATAGTTAGATTAGGCAGAGATAATTGAAATATTAGTTTCTTATGGTTTCAACGAAAAAGATGCTCAATCAGTATTTACGCAGATTTCGAAACAGACAGCTAGTTGTAGGATCGCTGTAAATCAGCAATGTGACTTAATTATGCGACTAAGTGGAGTTGGGTATTAACGCTTCAAACTTTATGGTTTGACCTATAAAAGTAATATCGTAATTTTTTTCAAGTTACAGGATACGTGATGAGAGGATCGTTTCACCCAAACAACCTTATTTACGAAGGCATTTAATGGGTGTTGATCAGTTGGTTTGGCAAGCGCTAATTTTCAGACTTTTATAAAAAATTATTGGAGGCATTATTACATGTGGCGCCAGCGTTGGAAGCTGCTAAGTACTATGCTAAAGGCGAGTCTGTATAAAAGATATAAAAGTTGTAGTTATCCACATTCGTAATGGAATAGTGTCGTCAGATACGTACTAATTTTAAAATGGCGTACTAAGGTGTTGAGATCTGATTTGGAACAGATTTCTTCATCTCAGTAATGTTTCGAGCCAGAGTAAAATAAAACTGCATACAACTGAGCTTGACGGGGAAACTGTTAACTCACTCTGTTTGTAGGTAACTATTTTTTAGTTCATTTAAACTAAGCGGAGTGCCGAATGTTTCGGCACTCCGCTTAGCAATCAACCAACAATGTATATTGTCGCCATTTTAGCGGCTGTGGCTTTTTCCTGGTGAATCATGGCTTGCTTTTCCCTTATCTGGCTAATGCCCTGGCGAGCGTGGTGGTGGCTCACACCCTGGTGGCATTGGAGGGTATTCCCCGGTTGGATGGTCCGGCTTATGTCCTGGCGGATGATCTGGTGGTTCGCATCCTGGTGGAAATGGTGGTGGCTCACATCCTGGAGGCATTGGAGGGTATTCCCCGGTTGGATGATCCGGCTTATGTCCTGGCGGATGATCTGGTGGTTCACATCCCGGTGGAAATGGTGGATGTCCTTCTGCCGAAAGATGTGGTTTGCCCTCAGGTTTTCCACCGTGACCTCCTGCATGCGCGACACCAATCGCCAGACACAGAACAATTACAGATTTAAATATAGTACTAAGTATGCTCATACTTTCTTCCCCAATTATCTTTTCTAACGTAATACTATTGAGTGAAAATGGCAAGGTACAATTCAAATTGTTTAATGATCTGATTAATCAAACAGATTAAATACGGGTTTTTTATCTTATAATACTAAGTGCGGTTGATTTATCATTCCTCCTATTACATTGTACATTGATATCTGGTTAGACTTGAGGGTGGTGCTTGCCATCAACGTGCTTTGATAGAAGCTTTACCTTCGGCCTGCCACTAGGCCCCATCAGTTTGGAAGACGTGTCGACCTACCCGGCACTGTTCGTGGAAGTATTGCGGCCCGGCTATAGCGATGATGATATCGCCAAGATCGCTGGCCGAAACATCCTTAGGGTGATGCGCGACGCTGAGGAGATTGCAGGGCACCCGTAGGTGTCTGGCTAGTCCTGCTTCTCCAACATATAGATGTCGCCGTCTTTCACTTCAATCGGAAATCGATTGAGCCCATCAGTACCCGCCCAGGATACGCATTCGCCAGAGTGAACGTCGTAGGTGAACCCGTGCCACGGGCACGTGATCGCGCATCCTTCTATGTGCCCATAGCTGATGTTCACATAGGCGTGAGGGCAGAGATCCTGTATCGCGAAATAGCGACCGTCGGCTTTACCGACGATAATCTCCAGACCATCTAGGGTTTTGGTCTTAAAACCGCCCTCACTAAGTTCAGCGGTTGATGCCAGCAGCTTCACTTCTAGAGTTTATCTGTCAGCTTCTTCATGCCCTCGCCCAGTTCAGCAAGTGCTTGTCTGACAATGAAACGATCCCAGCCAATACAGAAGTGTCTTACGCCAAGATCAATATAGCGTTTGGCCTGTTCAACAGTACCGATTTCGATGCGCGGATGAATGCCGTACTCAAGAGACTTGGCGATGACCTTTTCTTCGAAGGGTCGAATTTCGGGTGTTGCCATCATACCCGGTTGCCCACGTGAGAACCCAAAGTCAGCGGGCCCCCATTGGGTCATATCGACGCCTTTTTCTTTGGCTCTTTCCAAAATGGGATCGATGTTCTCGACGGCGATGTCTTTTTCGAACATTATGCAGAAGACAACCGAATTGAGGTCATCGAGGTATTCCCCGATGTCATAGCTGTTAAGTGCGGGTCTGCGCAACTTAACACCATGGTGACCTCTGACGTCCGGCACATCTGGTCGGATGATGCGGTGCGCTTCATCTATATCGTCCGGGGTTCTGATATCTGTAAACAGAACCGCCTTAAAGCCGGCGCCGAGTGCGGCCTGGGCCCAAAATCCCTGGCCATCCATATCAGGTTTGATCATTAGCGGCAGGGGTTTTCTGCCACATTGCGCCGCGCGTGCAAGGTTATACAGCATTGGCATGTCGAGCGCAGTGTATTCGGCTGTGAATTCTCCATAGTCGAACATTTCCGTATCGCCGATTAGCTCCGGGATATCTGGATCCAGCAACATGAAGTGGGTTCCCACTGTCGGTTTGTCCTGATCAAGCAGGTCTCGGAAGGTATTGTGAATAATCATGGGGTCTCTTTTTTGGATATCAGATTTCGAGGCACGAAGAATAAGCTACTTTAGTTGCGAATCTCAATGGGTTGCGTCACAAGCAAGATCAAGGCAGTCTTTCATTTCCGACAAGCTAGGGGAGCGCGTAATGAAACTGACATTTATCGATGATTATGAATTGGCCACGATCACGGATGACGGTGCAGTAAGTCTGACCGACGATATCGAAGATATTCGGGTGATGCCGCCACAGCAGCAGATCAATCATGTGATCGCCAATTGGGATAGCTACAAGCCAAAATTTGAAGCGCGTATCGCCGAGGGCGGCGCAAAGCCTTTGAGTGATGTGACCTTGCAGGCACCGTTGCCCAAACCAATTTCAATCGCCTGTATGGCGGTCAACTATATGGAAGACGGCTTGTTAATAGAAAAACCTGCGCCTCAGGCATTTTTTAAGAACTCCCATGGCGTCCTCGGTGATGGCACGACGATGAATCTTCCCGATCACCCAGCATCGATATTCGAAGGCGAGGCGGAGATCGCGTTAGTTGTTGGTAAAAAGGCTACCAATGTCGACCCTGCAGATGCTTACGATTACATCTTCGGCTATCTAAACTTTGTCGATGGGTCTGCTCGCGGTCTGCAGACTGGCATGGGGTTACCTTTTACCATGAAGTGTCAGGATGAATCCGCACCGCTTGGTCCCTGGATCACGACAGCGGATGAGATTGAAAACCCAATGAATCTGCATGTGCAGCAGCGGAATAACGGTAAGGTTACTCACGACTACAACACCGACGATATGGCCAACGACATTCCTGCTTCGCTGGCATTTATTACCAGCAATGTAACGCTGGAGCCGGGTGATGTGCTGGCCCTTGGCACCAATCACCAGGGACTGCATCCGTTGCAGGATGGGGATGTGGTTGAGCAGGAAGCGGATAGCCTTGGGAAATTAACCTTTCACGTCAAGGATGAACTGAAGCGCACCTGGGGCCGTCATACCCGCGCAGAATGGCGCGAGCAGGGCGGCAAAGGGAATACACCTCAGCTAACAGGCAAATACGCCAACTAAACTGATTAGTTACTGCGCAGTACCTGGCCTGCACAGTTGCCCGTCAATTCGTCATCGCGCAGCGTTACCTGACCATTGACCAGGGTTGCCTTGTATCCGGCTGCTCGCTGGATAAATCGAGGTGCGCCAAATGGTAGATCGTGAACGAGTTCCGGCATCCGCTCTTCTAGGTTATCCAGATCGAACACATTAATATCTGCACGTTTGCCGACTGCCAGTGTGCCCCGGTTTTTAAGATTCAGCACATGTGCGGGCATAGCGGTAATCTTGTGCACTGCTTCAGGTAATGTGTAGGTCCCGTGATCGCGATGCCAGTGTGATAGGACAAACGTCGACCAGCCTGAATCGATCATCTGACTGACATGCGCGCCACCGTCGCCGAGGCCCGGTGAGACCCAGTCGCTACTGATTAACTCTTCCACAGCATCAAGATCCTGATTGAACCCGCGGACTTGAAATAGCGCTTTACCGTTTGTCTCGTCGGTGATGCGTAACCAGATTTCAATGGGATGCTCGCCGGTTTTCATTGCCATGTCGTAGAGACTCTCGCGGGACACATAGGTTGGTCGCGCTGCGTCTCCCAGGTAATAGATGTTTTTGAACGCGTTCCGCCCACTCACGTAACCCGGCGAATTGTCACCCAGTGCCTTTACTTCATCGATAAGCTTTGCGCGAAACTCCGGATCACGGACTCTCTGCAAACGATCATTAAATTCGAGCTCTCTTATCTTCATCCATGAAGGCGTGGTCGGTAAGATGCCATTTACCAGTCCACTTAAAAAGCCTCCGCTACGACAGGCGGTGATTCCGGTGACATCCAGACCTTCTTCAAGCATCGCCATCACCTTTGCATTGGTTCGCTCGTTACCCAGGTCGGTGGCCGTGCTGAAGAGGGCCGCCCGCGCGTTTCGGGCACCGTCGGCAATGATTTCCATGGTCAGATCGTAACCATCAGTACCAAAGACTGTTTGCATAATTCCGCCGTGGGGACCGATCGCCTTGGCAATCGCATTTAGTTCTTCTGGCTCTGCGAAAGTACCGGGAATAGAGCGTCCGTCCGGAAGACGGTGGTGAATCAGTCTGTTGGTGGAAAAACCGAATGCGCCTTCTTTCACTGAGCGCTCGGCAAGGTTGGCTATTTGTTTGATTTCATCCTCGGTGGCGGGTTCTTCTACGGCTCGCTCACCCATCACATAGAACCGAGTAGCGCAGTGACCCACCAGGCCGGCGACGTTGACAGAAGGACCAAGTGCTTCGAGGGCATCCAGATAGCCGCCGTAGTACTCCCAGTTCCAGGGCAGGCCGTTCAGGATTGCTTCCCTTGGAATATCCTCCACGGTCTCCATCATGGCAGCCAGATATTGCCGGTCGGAGGGCTTGCAGGGCGCAAAAGTCACGCCGCAGTTGCCTAAAAGCGCAGTTGTCACACCATGCCATGAAATAGACGTGACCTGGGGATCCCAACTAATCTGGGCGTCCATATGCGTGTGGAGATCGATAAATCCCGGAGACACGTGCAGACCATCCGCATTTATCTCTTCCTTACCCTTTCCATCAACTTTACCGATCTTGGTGATCTGGTCACCATCTATCGCGATATCTGCTTGGAAGGCTTCGCTCCCGGTACCATCTACAACGTTTCCGTCTCGAATAACAATGTCATGACACATGAAAGATACCCCTGATAATTAGGCCGCTGATGATAATTCATGCGGTGGAGGATCGCTATGCGTGCAATCGGACAACAATTTTACACCGGGTTACGACAAGGTTCCGATAGACGTTGTAATTATCATGACGTTGTCACTTTCCCTGCCAGTTCGGCGTTCGTTTTTCTGCAAATGCTCTGGGTCCTTCGATGGCGTCTTCGCTGTTGCGACGGGCTATCTCTGATTCATAGGGCGTATTGAATGCGTCCGCCAGCGTCACGTCTAGTCCACGCATTGACGCTTCCTTGACTGCGCGGATAGCTAATGGCGCGCAACGTAATATATCTGCAACCCATTCATCGACCGCGGCATCCAGTTCATCTGAGGGAACTACTTGATTAAACAGACCAAGTTCATAAGCTCGCTGCGCAGACATATGACGACCTGTAAGCAAATACCCCATAGCTACCTTAAGGCCCATTTGGCGGGGCAAACGGTGCACGCCCACGGCACCCGGAATCAAACCACGCCTCGGCTCCGGTAGACCCAGTTCTGCGTGATCGGCACCCACAATAATGTCGCAGGCAAGTGCTATTTCCAGGCCACCACCAAGTGCGTAGCCGTTAACCTTGGCGATAAGGGGTTTTGGAAAGTGCCACCGCTCGGTAATGGACAGGGTCTCGTCCTGCATTTTTTGCCATTCTGCTTTCTGCTCGTCACTAGCATCTAGTTGTGCTGCACCGTGTTTCAAATCCATACCAGCACAGAATGCTCTTTCGCCTTCACCGGTAATAACGCCGATCCAGATATCATCGTTGTTTTCGATTTCGTCAAAATGCTGCGACAGGCTCCAGCGCAACTCCGGATTCAATGAGTTCATCGCTTCCGGACGATTGAGTGTGATGTATGCTACACGGTCACGAACTTCGAAAAGGGTAACGGCGCTCATCGAGTTTTCCTCTTAACGGGTGCTATAGATGGATAAACCATACCAGTGGCCTTGGCGCGTGGACAATCCCAACCGTTGGCGTCATGATCTAAGATTGTCATAGAAGACCTCAAGATAGTTTTTTAACTATTCGACGAATTCGATTGCATTGAAGATTACATAGATTGGTCTTTTATGAAGATGAACGGGCTGGATTATTGATTAATTTTGGTTTGTCGCACTTATTTGATACGGATTCAACTTGGTATTTGGGTAATAATTGCCTACTCCGTTATTGACGATTCAGGTACTACCTCTTAACTCATTTTTTGGTCCTCGGCGTCTTCGCCGCTTAACTGGGTATTATACATCTTAGGTGGACTCGGTGATCGAAGATGACGACGACATTATTCAAGGACTTGGTCATGTAACCTACCACGCCGCCCATTTAGAGGGCTGGATAGACGAACTCCTTTACCACTTCAACGCATTAAAAGACTATAGCGACAAAGAAAAGAAATACCCCATAAGCAGGAAGATCAAGAAAGCCAAGAACATTCTGACGAGTCTTGATTCCCCATTGCCGATGAGATTTGTAAGGACTTAGATCAATGCGCTGACCACTTCGAATGGTGAAATGAATTAGTTCATGGAAGGATCTATGCGCCAGACTACCACGAACTCAATCTGAAACCTTCACGTCCTGGGGTACCGGAAAGGAAGGCAGATTCTGCAGTATTGTATACACTTGCAAACAACCTGAATGTGCTGGCAAGTAAAATGTATCGACCAACGATATTCGATCTTCCGAGACTGATTAAGAGTAAGTTGGCGGATGATGTATAACATGCAGTTGAAGTCGTTCGCTTATCGGCTCACTCGGGCGTAGGAACCTGACACTCCGCTTGCGTTCGCAAACTCCGCGCCAGAATATCCACGCCAGCTTAACTGGGTGTTATGCCGCAGGTCAGCATCGATGAGTCACGATTCGAAAGGTCTCATTTCGCGGAACACGATCTTTTTATGGGTCGCCCTAGGGGCTCGAATCGTACTGTTGGTCCCGTTAATCGCAATGCTATTCACAACAGGCCTAAATTAGGCTGTAGTTGATTTTATCGTCATGGGGCTACTGCTTTTTGGATCAGGCAGCCTTTTAGTTCTCCTCACAAAAAGTCCGCGTCTTTCTATGTGTTCATTGCATCGATCGTTGGTGTCATTGTTACGATGATTCATACCCTTACCTCGGGCATCCAGTTTGGCGTGGGTGAACTCGTGGGCATTATCGCTATGCCTTTAGTAGTCGCGGCCTTACTGATCTGGTACGCGAGATACAGTGATAAGAAACGCTGGCTTAGCTAGGCATGCCACTTATTCATATCAAGTCGTTACCGCTTGACGAATCCGTTGATATCGACGCGACGATACAAAACCTTTCAAGCTCTTTCGCTGCCGCCAACAATATTGGTATTGAGCATGTGACGGTCACCTGGGAGTTCTTCTCTCACCACGCTAAAGGTGGTGAGGTTGATTCGGACCAGATCATCGTCGATCTGCTGGTGCCGGATTTCAATTCCGCTGATGCTATTGAGAAGATGCTCGTATCAATCGCTAAACATCTTTCCCAGCTGATCGAAGTATCGATCGATAGCGTGTTCATTAACGCTCGCCAGGCGCATGCCGGAATGGTGTTTGATAAGGGCGAGGTAGTGAAGTGGTGAGGACTAATCCTCCAGCCAGTTTCTGACCGACCTCGTACGCAACCTGCCGTACATCACTATGCTGATTATCGTAATTGGCACGATTGCCATAAGACCGTCGTTTGTTTGCGATCTGAATAGAATAATAGTAGTGAGTGAACATCCGATGATCGTTACTATCGCCAGCAGGAAAATGACATACCAGTAGGCGAACTTGCGCCCGAAAAAGAGCAGGGTGCTGAATAGAGTAAACGCGTAGCCACCCAGCGCCCACCAGCTAATCAGACTCGGTGCTGCGATCAGAGCGATGGTGGTTAGTATTGCTACGATAAAAGAAAGCACTGCGTTGACGTAAACCGGGGTTGGCAATTCCTGGACCATCGCCTTTCGTACTGCTGCAACGGCGGTTTCCTGCACTTCCTCGAGCGGTTTATTTGAGTCCACGAGGATTGCCTCGCTGGGTCGCTCCAGCGTATCGAACTGACTTTGTACCAGTGATGCGGGCATAAAATGCTCAGTTCTCGCCTTGAGTCTTGCATCCGCTGTTTCATGAGATATGTCGAGAAAGACAAAGAGTGGTCCTTCTCCAGTGCTCAGTGCTTTGCGGTAGGATGCCTTGAGTGCGGAACAGGCAACCACAATGGGGGTGCCATTAGATTCGTTGGTAGCCATCAAATCCCGTAGGCTGCTTAACCAACCAGCGCGATCGGTATCTGTCAGTGATTCACCGCGGCTCATTTTTTCCACGTTGGGCTCGGGATGAAAGTCGTCTCCATCGTAAAAGGGATAAGACAACGCCTCTGCCAGCGACTTGCCGATGGTGGTCTTACCACATCCGGCCACGCCCATAACGACGATGCTTACTTCAGCCATTCTGTGTGCACCGGTGTTTCTGTGTCATCGATGCGCTTATAGGTATGCGCGCCAAAAGCATCTCGTTGGGCCTGAGTAAGGTTTTGCGGGAGTCGATCGCTGCGTATGGCGTCATACCAGGCAAGACTGGCGCTGAATGCTGGTGTTGGGATTCCGCTTCGTGAGGCTGTTTGTATTACTTCTCGCAGTGCGGGCATCGTTTCTTTGATCATGTCGGTTATCGACGGGGCTATGAGTAGATTGTCCAGGTCAGGCAATTCCGATACCGCGTTGATGATGTCACTAAGGAGCTTTGCACGGATAATACATCCACCGGTCCACACCCGTGCGGGGTCTGCCAGATTAATATTCCAGTCGTATCGCTCACTGCCCGCTTTGATTAACTGCATTCCTTGGGCGTAGGCACAGAGCTTGGCAGCAAGTAATGCTCTGCCGATGGTGTCGCTGTTGATGTCGATGGCTGCATCAGCAACGCTAGGCAGATGTTCGGCTGCTGCTTGCCGTTCTATCTTTCTGCTTGAAATGGAACGTGCATCTACCGCTGCTGCGATGGTCGGTATGGGCACCCCCAGGTCAAGGGCGGTCTGAACAGTCCATCGGCCGGTTCCTTTTTGTTCGGCCGCATCCAGCACAAGGTCGACCAGTGCTTTGTCGGTGATGGTGTCTTTCTTCGCCATCACGGCTGCAGAGATTTCTATCAGGTATGACTGCAGGGGTCCTTGGTTCCAGTCTCCAAAGATATCGTTGATTTCTCCCGCTGATAGTCCCAAGCCCCTACTGAGAAGGTCATAAGACTCGGCGATAACCTGCATGTCACCATATTCGATGCCGTTGTGGATCATCTTGACGAAATGTCCGGCACCGTCCGGTCCCATGCGTGCGGCACAGTCACCAAGGTCAGACTTTGCTGCGATGGCCGATAGCTGATCCTTCAGGTTATCCCAGGCGTTCTCGCTACCGCCAAACATTAAACTCGGCCCGTAGCGGGCACCGGATTCGCCGCCGGAAACACCCATGCCGACGAAATGAATACCTGCGTCTTCGAGGGAGGCCTGGCGGCGCCGCGTATCATGAAAGAGTGTATTGCCGCCATCAATAACAATGTCGTCTTTGCTCAGCAGTTCCTTAAGCTCGCCGAGTACCTGGTCGACCGGGTCACCAGCCTGAATCATCAGCAGTATGCGCCTGGGTTCAGCAAGGCTTTCGATGAGTTGAGCAAGGGAAGATGTGCAGACGAGCCCGTTCTGATCGTGTTCTGCTTCGAACGTGTCAGTAAGTTCCGGTTCCAGATTCCACACGGAAACCCGCTGATCGTGGTCAAGAAAGTTAAGTGCAAGATTACGACCCATGGTCGCAAGTCCAACAATGCCAATATCACTCTTTGTGTTCATTTTTTTATATGTTGTAGATACGTTCGGCGGTGCCGTGGAAGAGCTGATGTTTCTCGTCATCGGAGAAATCAGCCACGATTTTCTTTATACCATTGAACAACACATGGTAGGACAACGACAGGCGATCTACCGGGAAATTGCTCTCTACCATACATCGGTCGACGCCGAAACAGTCAATGGTGTGCAGGTAGTAGGGTCGCGAGGCCTCGGCGAACTCATCTGATGTCGCTGGCGTTTCGCGGGTGTCCCAACCAAAACCATTGTCTGGCATGGCGAGGCCACCAATCTTAGCGGCCACGTTGTCACATTGGGCAAGATCCGAGATGCTCTTGGCCCATATGTCGAATACCTCATCCCGGCGATTGGCAAATGGTCCGACGCCAAGCGGCGTGCCGAAGTGGTCCAGAATCATCTGGGTATCAGGGACGGCGATTGCCATTCTGCGTAAATCATCGTTCTGATAGTGGTAATGATAAGTATCGTAGGTAAGGCCCATACGGCCCAGTACTCTGGCGCCCGCGCGAAAATCTTCCTGATCGTATAGTCCTTCAGGTGCGCGTCCCGCGTAACGGCTATACATGGATCTGTCTTCAACCCAAGCGCCGGCATGGCGTATACCGCGGAACCGTCCTTCTGCTGCTTCTATGTGTTGTTCCAGCACCTCGGTGACGTTCTCGCCAAGCGTAAGGTCTGCCTTACCGATGATGCCAGCGATTTCTGATCCACCGATGGCTTCGCCTTTATTGATCTGATCAATGACATATTCGGTTTCGCCGGTGGGTTTGAGATGGCTGGGTCCATCCTCTCGATAGGACGAACCACATTCCATATACAGCGTCTTGATAACGTTATGACCGGATCCGGTATCTTTGAGCAGGTCTTCAATTTCGTAGACCTGCCATTCCCGATTCCACAGATGGTGGTGAGGATCGACAATGGGCAGGTCGGGTTCGGTGATGTCTTCAGTTATCTGAGCTAGCCACTCATCGCTACCTGGTGTTGGCATTGTTTATTTCCGGCGTCAATATTGCCCTCAATAATAGACCAAAACCATAACCCAGAGGAGTGGACGGATTTGGCCTCGCCCCAGAGTCCGGAAGCAAACACCTCTAGCTGTTCAATATTGCGCGTCACCACCATGAGTATGTTTACCACTAGGGAGGTAATCAGTGTTCCGAGCAGAAGTACAATTTCTTCCGCGTTTAATATGACGTACAGCAGTCCGAAGAGGCCGGCGATGATTGCGCCGAATCCAAGGCCGATAGTCCTGTCGGCAAAGATGTGCACCCCGTAATAGGTAAGGAGGGAGCTGCACAGCGGCGCTGCGACGATATAGGCGAGATGAAATGCGATGTGCTCCGACAGAGCAATGAGCAGCAGATAGAAAATAGACAGTCCAACGCCGGCCATAAGGTGCTGGATTGGATGGACCTACACCGACCGGGTGATTTCTCCGGCGATGAACAGCGCGAATACCAGCCCAACAAGCAACAGCCCGTGCTTAACAGCGCGCTCGGATATCAGATAAAGATCAACGAATTCGATCAGTTCCACGCCAAGGTTGTTTGCCAAGAGTTGCGTGCAGGTGCCTGCTGCCCAGACTGCAAGGTCTCGTCAGATGTTGGTGGCAAGCTCCATGATTTCCCAGTTGGCGACAAAGCCATCGTCTACGGTTCTTGAGTTGTGTAGATACATGCTTGCGAACTTCGGGTGAGGCCATGGCGATGTCATGTTAAGACTGGTTGTTTTGCCGGTAGGTACAAAATTCAACACATGTGAGCAGCGTAATCCGAATTGGGTCGCGAAGGTGGTTGCCTGCTCCACGTCTGCGTATTGCAGGTCGACCTTTATCCCTCGTTGATCCAGGAGCTTGTGTCCTCCGGGAGTGAAGCGATATTGTTCGTCGCCCCAGTGGAGCGAAGGGATGTCCACGCCCCCGCGCTGATCACTCACGCTAATCCACAAATAGATGTTCAGAACGCGATTAAATTTTTCTTCCGCCAGGGCGCCCTCGAAACCGGTTGGTTCATAGTTTCCGCTTAACTCAATCTGGCTGGTGTAGACCTGCACTTCATGTATGCCCTGGTAACCCTCCTGGGTCCCGATGGTGCTCGTGAGGGAGAGTGTCTCCATCGGCAACATCGCGGTTTTATCCAGATATATGGTGTTGGTCATATGCCTGCCTTCCTTTTCACTCCAGGTGCTTTTCACCTCAGAGGTTTCGTACTCCACAATCAGTGCGGGCCCCAGAACAGTTTGTGCATGGGTCCAGCTGTTGCTGATCTCGTTGACTGCCTCTATGTGAAAGTTGGCGCGTTGGCGAATTTTGGATTCGATAAGCGCTAGCGGAAGCAGTAGCAGAAAGGCGACGATAGTTACTGATCCCGGCTTTGACCGTACGATATTGCTGATGAGTTGCACCACAGTAGTCTTCAAAAAATTACTCTGAAGATTATGCTAGGTTACTAGTGTGAAGCTTTTATGTGGATTGTGTGTGGAAGGTTATTTTTGCTTTGACGCCCGGGTACTGGTTCGCGAGGCTGACGCCGGATGAAGGTCCAGAATCTGCCGTACAAAACTAAGGCCGAGGCCGCTGCTTTTTTTGCCGGTCGTCGGGTGCGGGAGACTGAAGAATCGGTCAAATACCTTCTGCAATGCATAATCCGGGATGCCAGGGCCTTCATAACGTATAGCAATAGTTGGCGGCTGTTTGTGTAACTGTTATGGTTGAGCCTTGCGGCGCTTGAGTAAGGGCATTGTTCAGAATATTGTTGATGGCCTGCTCAATAGCTCGCTCAGGATCCCAAATTCGAAGGGTGTCAGTGTTAGAGATGAGCCCATGAAACTGATTTCCTTCTTACCATCATCAACGGCAAAAAGTGATGTGGTTGCCTCGTCGCCGGAGCCAGATACCCGGCGCAGTATGGTTTTGATCCTTGCAGTAACTTCCCGTGGGCTGAAGGGTTTGGTGACGTAGCCATCGAAGCCAAGTTCAAAGCCGAGAATACGATCAATTTCGTCCGACCTTGCGGTAAAAAAATCGGGATGTCCGTGTTGGCACGAATGCTTTTGCACACTTCAATGCCGCCGGCGTCCGTTAGTCCTATATCAAGGATGATCAGATGAAACTGATTTTCCGACAGAAGACGAAGACCTTCCTCGCCAGAGTATGAGCTTCATGGATGTCATGCCTTACTGATTCAGGGCATATACAAGGTTGTCGATGATGCTGGGTTCAGCATCAACGATGAGAATGTTAGTGTACACTGCTGATGCGCATGTCAGGTTTCCTGGTCTGGCGCTATATAGCCTTCCGCCTGGTCAACCTCTTCGCCGGCAAGGTACTTGTCTCGTTCCTCATTGAGAAATTTGCGTGCTTCTTTATCTCTCAAGTTGAGATGCTTTTCATTAATCAGCATGGTTTGCAGGTCCTGCCAGGCAGTCCATGCTTCGGCAGAGACCGATTCAAAAATCTCCTGGCCTCGCGGTCCGGGAAAAGGTGGGACTTCAAGACCGGGTAGATCCTTTTTTAGTCGGGTGCAAAAAACGGTTCCAGCCATAGCGCATCGTCGATTGAGAAACTGATGAAATTGTACGTGAAGATTTTACGAATCTAAACGTGTGTCTTTTCTAACGAGTCAATAATACGAGTCACTGGTCGTGTAAGGCCAATTGCGGGTGGTTGCGTGAGGGAATACCAGAGAAGATTGTCTGACTCATGGACCCTATCCCTGGCTGCTGCATGAATGTGGATGGGCGTTATCTCCAAATGGAAATGCGTGAACGTATGCCGGAAGGGCGCCATTGACTCTTTTGTCTGTGATATTACGAAGGAATCAGCGAGGTAACGGTCTACGCCTGCCAGATCTGTTTCCGGAAAGCTCCACAATCCTCCCCACAGTCCGGCAGGGGGACGTTTTTCGAGCATGACTTCGCTGTGGTCGTTGGTGATAACCAGCATGCAGGTGGTTTTGGTAGGCAGAGATTTCGTGGGCTTTTTACCCGGATAGAATTCGATTCGGCTATCGAGATGAGCTTTGCAATCAGAAGTAAACGGGCAGTTGGGGCAGTCAGGCTTGGTTCTGGTGCAGAGAGTCGCACCAAAGTCCATGATGGCCTGAGTGTAATGTGCCACACGTTGTTGTGGCGTTAGGGCTTCCGCATTCTCCCATAGTTCATTGGCGACCTTGGTCTGACCCGGCCAGCCATCGATGGCTAGATATCTGGCTAATACACGTTTGACGTTACCATCCAGAATCACCGCGAATTGATCGGTACAGATTGCAACAATGGCGCCAGCAGTGGATCGGCCGATGCCCGGCAGTGCGCAGAGTTCGTCGACGGTTAGCGGTAACTCGCCGTTATAGTCTGCAACAATTTGTAGTGCGGCCTTATGTAGATTACGTCCCCTGGCGTAGTAGCCGAGTCCTGTCCACTGATGCAGCACACTGTCCTGATCAGCGTCTGCAAGTGCGGCGACTGTCGGAAATCTCTCGATGAAACGCTCGAAGTAGGGAATAACGGTCTTGACTTGAGTCTGTTGCAGCATGATTTCCGATACCCAGACTCGGTAGGGTGTGATGTTATGTTGCCAGGGGAGGTCTTTACGCCCGAACTGATCGAACCAATGTAAAAGCCGGGGGGCGAAGGTTTCGGCGTCGCTATTAGCGAGTTGATTACTTCCCGGCTCGGGCAAGGTTCTCTCGTGCGTAATCACACAACACATGGATGATGCCGCGAGTCACTTCTTTGTTGCCTGACATCAGCTCGTAGAGTGATTCGCCATCTACACACAGCAATGTGCAGTCTTCAATGGCTTCGGCGGATGCGGCTCTTGGTTCAGGGTCTAGCGCTGCCAGTTCTCCGAATACTGCACGGTTGCCGAAAACGCCGAGCTCTTGCTCTCCATCGAAAATTCGCACCTTGCCATATGCAACGATATACATTGAATTTCCGAGGTCTCCCTGTTCCATGATGACATCACCGGCATCGTATTCCACGGATTCGACAATCGTTGCGAGATCGACCAGTTGGGCTTCGGGCACCGATGAGAAGATGCTGACTGACTTTAGAATCAGAACCTTTTCGATGGTTAATAGCATAGTGACCTAATGACAAAACAACTGCCGGGTATTATGGCGAGCTTATCGTGTTACCGCTAGCCCGATATTAGGCTGGCTCCGTTGGCGGTAGTACGCTCAGCAGTCCCTGAACAACTGCCCTAACGCCTGGATTTTCATCGCTCGAGTGGGCTACCAAAATGCGCCTCAGGTCTGCTGGTTCGAGTTGTACAAGGCTCCAGGCACTGGTTTCTCGATTTATCGCCTCCGGGTCGTTAAGTGATTGTCTGACGTGATCGATGTGTTCCGTTGCGGTTAGTTGACCAACTAGATAGATCAGGGAGCTTCTAGTCCAGAAAAATGCGTTTTCGAAGTGTGTCTCCATGATGTTGTCGAAACGCGCTTTGGGTTCAAGATGTTCCTGGGGGAACTTGTTGGACAGTGTTTCGAGTCTTTCCGTTACGGTTAGATCATCCAATACGGGCAGTACGATCTGTTTGATATCGCCGGTTAGCAGATTATCCAGCACTTCTAGCGCAAATGTTCTTAGCTCCGCGACCTTGGAGTCAATATTGGCGCGGGCATCGAGCATAACAATCGATGGAAAAATGAATGAGATCAGTAGCAGCATGTTGTCGCGGCGGATATCAAGCTCGTTCCCAAGGGCCGCATGCAACATTCTATATTCACCCTTCTCGTAGAGGTCTTCCATTGCCGCAAGCAGGAAGGCGATGGTTTGAACTTCTTCCTCTATTTTATTGCCGAATATGTACTGGTCATCCGGGTCCGACTGGTAGCGCAACGTAGCCAGTGCGACGTAGATCTGATGTTGTAATTCAGGCTGCTCGATATCGATGTGGCGTAGCAGGATTTCCATCCCGGCAGTCCCACCGATTTCGCGAATGATATCGATCATATGAAGTTGTGCGACCCTACCGGATTCTGGAGATGAAAGTCCGGCTTCAAGTTCATATAAAGCCGCCTCGCCGTACTGACGCAGTGCGTTACAAACGAAGACCTGCTGTGCCGGGTTCGATAGCTTGGCTGCCAGCTCGTTGAGCAGACGTAGGTCTCGCAAGCGCCCTGCCGCATAAATGGCTTTTTCCAGTACCTCATTGTCCAGGTCTGCAAATAGTTCGACCAGAAACTCTGAAAAGTGTGGGTCGCCTATTTCAGAAATCACATCGGCAGCGAAAATTCGCTCCGATGAATTGCCGCGTATTGCCCCGAGTAGAAAGTCATTGGCTATGTCATTGGTCGGTTCATAGCTCAATATTCCTATCAATGCACCGCGCTTTAGGTCCTTGTGGAATGTATTGAGATAGGGGGCCAGTTTCTCGACAACATCGTCCGGCTTCAGGCTCGAGTAGGTAATCAGGGCTTCTCCACGTACTCCCGAATCGGATTCCGATTCGATATGCTTGAGTACAATGGAAGTGAGTGGTTTGATATCCATACTTGCGATACGGCGCAGTACGTCTAACTTGACTTCACGGTTGTTGTTGGAAAGAACCTGTTTAATGAGCTCTGTGATTTCCGGGTGTTCAATTTCTTCGAGCAGATTGAGGCAATAAAATACCTCGGCAGGGTAAGAGCTATCGATGCCTCCTTTAATGATGTCGAGGCTGGCGTTGTCGAGATCTGAGATGGCGAGTTCGCCAACTTTGCGTTTCTGAATACTGAGTACCAGGTTTGCCAGGTAGTGCTTTCGAACCACAAAAGAGACAGCTATCCAGCAGAGCATGAGCACGCTCAGAACGAGAAGAAAGAACTTGGGTTCCCAATTGAGTGTTTCTGAGAGTACGTATAGGCAGACCCCAGCGATTCCGCCGGCAAGAGGGTCGACTACACCCTCGATCAGAGAGGTTCCCTTGGTGCGTTGCCTATCCGGTAACACTTGAAAAAGTATTGTTACTGTTGGCTTCCAGATTGCAGACTGGAGCACAAAGCGCAAGCCGTTGGTAAGGACCATGATGGCGAATACAAATGTGGTCCCTGCGCCGAAGAGCTCGAGCGCACTCGCGGAAGATGAACCGACGAAAACGACAATGGGAAATGTCAGTATGCCAAACATTATTCCGAAGCGACGAAGGATTGGCGCAAACAGGAAGACCATGGTGAACAGTGTTAGCAAGCCTGAGATGGCAAAAAACTGCGCGATAAATTCTGCAAGCTGGTGTTCATCCGGAAACTGCTCGGTCGCATACCCGTAGAATGCAACGTCGAGAAAAAAGTAAGCGAACATATATGCCGAATAGCAAAGCGCGATCAACTTAACGTAGTTGAGACGCAACATGCCGAATAGTCTCGTATCATTTTCAACGTTTTCATCAACACCACGTACCACGAGATTGGTGCTGAAATGGCTTACCGTAAACTGCACGATAGCGAACACAAGACCGGTCGAGATAATAGCGACCAGCAACAGATCTTCAATGCTGACAAGATTAAGCAACAAGACTACCAGCATGCCGCCTACCATTTCCGCGAGAAATTCTCCCGAGCGCGTAATACCTGATAACCGCTTGGTCTGCCTAACATTCAGGAGGCGTGTGAGTAGGGCAATGAATTGCAGACTGAACAGCATATACACCACTTCGAAAAAAAGCGGCAGTGTAAAGATGACGATATTGCTATCGGTAATGCCGAGTAGTGAACGAAAGAAGATCAACCCAACGGTAATCGTACCGAGGATAGTAAAAAGATAGCTTCTGATTGAAAGCGCGTGAGTCACTCGGTCGATTATGATCGTGACTGGCATACCTATGAGTGCCAGTAGAATGGCGATAAGTGCCAGTTGTTCGGAACCGTAATGTTTCAGGAATAGAGTCAGCGCGCATACACGAATCATCCCGATTGCGATTCCGGACATAAACATATTGCCGAATAGCAATGCTGTAACTGACTTTTCTTCCGGGCGAACACCCAGGCGAGCCAGACATTGTTCGGTTTTTGACAGGGTGACGTTCCCGGTCACTGCCAGATCAGTCAAAAAATAAATCCCAAGTCTGATAAGTCGACGATTATGCGATATTCGAGGGAGGTGTTCGATCTTTGATCTCTGCATTTTAGAGATAGAATCTGATAATCTGCACGCTTTCGATTTGGGGAAGTGTTAATGGCTGAAGTAGGAGCTGAATCCAATCCGCTACGGGTCGCAATCATTGGTTCTGGCCCGGCTGGGTTCTACACCGTTAGCAACTTTTTTAAGCAAAATGAGCTAAGGGTAGAGCTGGATATGTACGACCGGCTGCCCACTCCGTTTGGCCTTGTTCGCGCTGGCGTGGCGCCAGATCATCAGAAGGATAAGTCGGTGATGCGTGCCTACGACAAGAGTGCGGCCAACGCCAACTTTCGTTTCTTCGGTAACGTCGAGTTCGGTAGCCATATAACGCTTGAGGACCTGAAGAAATACTATCATCAGGTCATCTTTACCACGGGTGCGCCAGTGGATCGAAACCTCGATATCCCGGGGGAAGAACTGGTGGGTAGTCATTCTGCTACAGAGTTTGTTGCCTGGTACAACGGGCATCCGGATTTTGCCAACTTGGCGTTTGACCTTAGTCAGGAGAGTGTCGCTATTGTAGGAATGGGTAACGTCGCAATGGACGTTGCTAGAATCCTGTCGAAGACGCCGGAAGAATTGGCAGAGACCGATATAGCGGACTATGCACTTGAGGCCTTGCGAGAGAGCAAGGTGAAGAATGTTTACCTGCTGGGTCGGCGCGGTCCTGCACAGGCAGCTTTCACACCGCCTGAAATCAAGGAAATGGGTGAGCTGATTGATTCGGATGTCACGATCCCAGCGGACGAAGCTGCACTTGATGCAGTGAGCCTTGAATACGTGGAGAACAATCCAGATAAGAACGCCGATAAGAATATTGGCTACATTACCGACTATGCCGCCAGAGAAAGAACAGACAAGAAAAAGCTGCTGACCATTCGTTTTCTGGTGTCTCCGGTTGAGCTGATTGGTGAAGGCGGCGCGGTGGTGGCGGTGAAAATCGTCAAGAACGAGGCATACAAGTCAGAAGATGGTTCAGTGCGCCCCCGTGCGACTGAGGTTTTCGAGGAGTTGCCGGCAGGGCTGGTATTCAGGTCGGTTGGCTATCGCGGTGTTTCTTTACCTGGTGTGCCATTCCACGAGAGTTGGGGAACCATTGAGAATGACAAGGGCAGGGTGCAGACAAGTGACGGAGAACCGGTAACCGGTCTTTATACGGCGGGCTGGATCAAGCGCGGCCCATCCGGTGTGATTGGTACTAATAAGACCTGCGCCCAGGAAACCGTGCAGTGTATGGTGGAGGATCTTGAGGCCGGTAAGCTGCTGAGCCCCGAAGATACTGGTAAGGATGCCATCGAGGCGCTGGTCAGGGAAAGACAGCCGCAGGTAATCACCTACGAGGACTGGAAAACAATCGATGTCGCGGAAGTAAGACGGGGCGAAGCTGAGAACAGGCCCAGGGTAAAATTCACCAATGTGGGCGACATGCTGGCTGTTTTGGGGCGTTAAACCTGGGGGTGAGGTAGGACCGTTATGCCAGTGGCATAACGCAGCCTACCGAACGACCGGCCATGGATGGCCGGTCCGGAGGACGCACCATGGATGGTTTACAGACGAGTTGATATTCGGCTTGAGTCCACAAACGAATCTACGTAATCTGAATCCTCTTCCCTGACAGAGACAAGGATATGCGACCAATTTCTACTTCTGCTATTTCGTTCGGCATGGTCTCAATTCCAGTTAGGATGTACGCCTCCGCCGACACCTCCAGCTCGGTAAGTTTCAACCGCATCCATAAAGACTGTGGTTCTCGCCTGAAACAGCAATACATCTGTGCCAAAGATGGAGATATCGTTCCCAAAGAGGACATGGTTAAAGGTTATGAATTTGCCCGTGATCAATATGTGCTTTTTACGCAGGAAGAAATAAAGGCGCTGGGAGCGGTTAAAAGCGACACAATCGATATCGTTGAATTTGTACCGCTCAGTTCAGTCGATCGCATCAATCTTGAAAAGGTTTACTTTCTTAGTCCCGGCAAGGGCGGCGATCGACCCTATAAGCTACTCTAGATTGCGCTGCAGGGGACTGGTATGGCAGGTATTGTAAGATATGCGGCGCGGGGCAAGGGCTATCTAGTGATGATTCGGCCCATGGGAGACGGGCTCGCGATGGAACAGCTCCACTATGCGGATGATCTTCGCTCCTTCGATGAGGTCAATTTACCGGAAGACGTGGAAGTTCAGGATGCTGAGGTTGATCTTGCCGTGCAGATCATCGAACAGGTTTCTGTCGATGAATACGATCCGGCCAAATACTCCGATGAGGTGAAATCCAGGGTGCTTGAGCTTATTCAGGAAAAGATCGAGGGAAACGATATTACCGAGGCGCCCACTGCGCCCGCTGAAGAGAAGATCGTCGATCTGATGGATGCCTTGAAGGCCACGCTGGCATCGAAAGGCGATGAGAAACCAAAATCGGCGAAGCAAGGTAAGGGCCGGCTTAAATCCGTGTCATCCTAGATCGTGTCGCTGGTTATTTGACGAGCGACGCCAGCACCTCATCTATTGTTTCTGCAGGGGTTTCTTTGAACCCACCCAGTCGCGAGAATGTATCTGCGGCTGCTTCATGAAAGCCACCTGAAAATCCAGCGGAGGCAAAGGTAGCGGCAATCTCTCGCATCTCACCTTCAAATCGCCAGGCTTTGGCAGTATTGCGGGCGACCTGGTTATGGGTTCGGTTAGTAAACTCCTCGCCCCATCGGTTTTCCAGGTTAGCGCGGACACCCTCGGTTTCAGCGACCGCCAGTATGGCTGTTAACAGCGCGGTTGTGCCCTTGGTGTAGGCGGCGAAAACCATCTTAAGTGCGGAAGCTGAGCCGATTTCATCTGATATCACATGGGCTTGTAGGGGAGATCCTGAAAAAATATCTGCGATCGTCTGTGCATCGGTACCCGAAAGATAAAAGTTGGTTCCAGCGGATGCCTCCCAGGCGGGGCCACCAATAATTCCGCCGTCGACAAACTTAGCACCGCCACTTTGTACTCGCTCGGCAATTCCCCGGGTGCGTCCTGGCGCAATGGCGTTTCCTTCTACGTATATTCCGGTGAATCCGTTTTCCATCACCTCGGTTGCAACGTCTTCCGCCGCGTGGGGAGGACAAACACTGAGGATAACCTCACTTTGTTCCACCATACTGGCAACCGTGCGGCAATCTTCCAGATTGCCGCGAGAGGCCCGCTCGACGCTTTCTGCACTGCGCCCGGTAGATGCCCAGAGGACCCGATTTTTGTTATGTGTAGCAGCCGAGCCAACGGACGCGCCCATGGCGCCCGGGTGAATTAGTCCTACAACGCTCATTGGATATACCTCTCTGTAATATCTTCGACGAACTGCACTAGATCGGCCTCGTTCTTACCGCCCTGAAGTAGTATCAATCGGTCTACACCAAGGTCTTCGAAGGCCTGAAATGCTTCGTCAGACGGTCTTACTCCGGGTGTAATACTAACTTCCAGTATACCAAGTTCTTTGGGACGACCGTATTTCGCTTCAGCCTCTGTCAGGCCTTCAAGACATTGTCTGGTGCCATCTTGATCCATGCCGAACCCATACCAACCCTGTGCGCTGGTAACTGCGCGGCGAAATGCGGCAGGTGAATTGCCACCGACGATGATGGTGGGACCACCTGCTTGAGCAGGTTGCGGACGCGCCTGGATGCCCGAGAAGGAAAAAAACCGCCCATCAAATGTAGGTGCATCTGAAGTCCAGAGTTCGCGCATGGCTGCGATGTACTGGCACCTCGTTCCTCGAAATTAACACCCAGTGCGTCGAACTCCGCTTTCAGGTATCCAGCGCCAATACCGAATAGCAACCGCCCAGCCGAAAGATGGTCCAGATTGCCCATTTCCTTTGCCAGAACGACGGCGTTTCTTTGCGCAAGCAGGGTAACCCCGGTACCCAGTTTGATCCTGGAGGTGAACCCGGCGATATATGAAAGCGCTGTCGATGGATGCACCATGGAAAATAGTGGTGCTGCCGGTGAGGGTGGTTCCTGGGGATCGGGTAGCACCACGTGCTCGCCAGTCCAGAGTGATTCGAAACCACAGTTTTCGGCGGCGGTGGCGACGGCTCGCATAACCTCAGGGTCTGCGCAGATGCCATTGTTGATACCAAAGAGTCCGTACTTCAAGTTGTACCTCCAACTCTTAAATAATTGTCTCTCTCTGAAACAGTCGTGCGGTGATCAGTACGATCGCCATGCCCATGATGATTCCTGAAAGTGTTGAGAAAACATAGGCGATATTGGGTACTTCCTTGGCACCGAGAACCTCCAGTAGCAGCAGGTGATGCCCATACATTGGGACCGCGAACATCCAGTCCTGGATGGCAACGGGATTAAACATCAGCATGAACGAGGGGATGATTGGCAGCATGGTCACCAGCCCGATGTAGCTTTGCGCGTCCTTGAATGACTTGGCGAAAATCCCCAGTAGCATTTCAAGGCTGGTGGCCAGAAAGGCAAGAGGCAGGGTCGCGATGATCATCAACAGAATTTGCTGAGTTGTAATGTGGAAGTTCAGCCCCACCTGGTCAAGGTCCACCTGGGTTAGTGCCGCGATGCAAAGGACGAGCGTCATAATCATCCCAAGTGCCGCGAATATGCTGGCGGCGAGCCATTTTCCGATAACAAAATCATGGCGCTCAACAGGGTTGATGAGCAGCGGTTCGAGTGTCTTGCGCTCCCTTTCACCAGCAGTGCTGTCTACGGAGATACCCATACCCGAGACGAAGGCCGCGAGGATGATGTAAAGCGGAATAAAGTTGAGCGCCATGACTGCCTGTTGCTGTTTGCTGGCAACATCAATGTCTTCTGCGACGACCGCGCGCATTACTTCCGGCGTGACGCCTCTTACGATAAGCCTTAGCGATGCTATCTCGCCGTTGTATTGTCTGACCAGGCTGGAGAAGCGACCAACAATTGCCTGAGCATCTGCTCTTGAACCATCGTTAACGATTTCGAGGATGGCTGTTTTGGTTTCACTGAAGCGTTCTTCATAGTTGTCCGGTATGACTACGACCAATTCCTTGGACTTGTTTCTGACTGCTTCTTTCGGGTCTCCTTCAAAAGGCTCGACCTTAACGTCACGTTCTTTCAGCCAACGGATAAACGCGGGTGCGTTCTCAATGCCCATGACGGGGACGACGGTTTGTTCCGCTTCGCTTTTCAGGGAAATCATAAAACTAAGCATGCCGTAGACCAGCACGGGCGCCAGTACTGGGAACAGGAAAGCAGACATGACCGCACGTTTGTCTCGTCGTCCGTCTTTGACTTCCTTACCAAATACGACACCAATTGCACGCATGCCCATTAGTCGATCACGGTTTCAACGAGTTTGACGAATGCTTCTTCCAGATTGTCTTCCTGCGCGGCAGATCGGATCTCATCTGTCGTTCCGCTTGCGACCACGGTTCCTTCCGAGATGATCACGATCTGATCACAGAGGCGAGAGACCTCGTGCATCATGTGGCTGGAGAAGGTGACGCATATATCGCGATTCTTCAGTTCTGCGATCAGATCCCTGACGGATCTCGTGGTCATCACATCGAGCCCGTTGGTAGGTTCATCCAGAAGCACGTTAGGTGGATCGTGAATCAGGGCTCTGGCTAGACAGACTTTGGTTTTCTCACCCTGAGAGAATCCTTCCACGCGCCTGTCCGCAATGGACTGCATGTCGAGAAGACGCAGAAGTTCATCAGTGCTTTTCTCCAGCGTGTTTTCATCGATACCGTGCAGGCGACCAAAATAGTGAATGTGTTCTCGCGCGGTCAGGCGGATATAAAGGCCGTGCGTATCAGACAGTACGCCCATCAGGCCCTGGGCTTTTCTGGTTTCATTCAGGATATCGACGCCGTCAACCGCGGCGACCCCGGCATCCTGTCGAAGCAATCCATAGATGATGCGCAGGGTTGTAGATTTACCTGCCCCATTTGGTCCCAGCAGACCGGTGACCTGACCATTGCTGGCGTTAAACGAAACGTCTTTCACCGCATCGACGTCGCCAAATGATTTGGCCAGACCCTTGGCAGATATCATTCTTTGTTCCCCTGTGTGGGGCCGGCCAGACTGGTGAAAAAGTCAGGTCGAACCAGACTGGCGGTGCAGGCGGCTTTTACCTGTTTTGGGTCCGGGTTATCGAAAAAGTCCGCGAGAATACCGGGTACGCAGCCCTGGGTCATCACGCCGTGCCCAACGCCGGCGACCACAATGTGCTCAAAATTGGAAAGGGTTGCGGAGGCCTCCCAGGCATATTTTGGCGGTGTAACAGGATCGAGCTTGCCAGACAAAAGCAGTGTTGGTTTGTCGGAGGATACCGGTTCGAAATAATTACTCGGGACAGTACCGCGAGGCCAGAATTCACAGATTGGTTCAAGCAGACTGTAGATCTGATTGTCGAAATCCTGGCTGTGCTGAGGTTCGTGTACAACAGTCATATCTTCGGCGCAGAGCACCGATGACATCATTCCGAGGCTGATAAGCGGTTCTTCGCCACCAAACGAGTAACCCAGGGTGCCGAGGGGCTCAAAATTCCCGTTGTAGGCTTCTTCTATCGCCAGGGGCAGCAGGGAGGACATGGTGCGCTCATACATGATGGCGCGAACCAGGCGGTTGAACATCAATGGGTCGATTTTCCCCGTTGCCCGCGCACCGGTTCTTGGATGAGTGACTTCTATTTCCACGATCTCGTCGCTGTACCTTTGTACCAGCTCACGGAAGTGTGACGCCAGATCAGGAAACGCTCGGGCACAGGCCGGTTGTGCCTGGCAATCGGCGAGCAACAGCTCAAAAGAGGACTGTGCATCAACCGCAATGTTAGCGGGTACTGCCATGGTCAGTGGCACAACGCCATCAAGGACAGCGCTGCGCACAGTTTCCTCGTGGCGTCGCATATAGACGAGGGCTGCTCGCGTTCCGTAGGAGCCCCCCAATAGATTGATTTCGCGGTAGCCCAGCACTTCCCTCACTTCATTTAAGTCGTCCATCGCGATCGGGGTTGTGTAGAGCGCAGGGTTGGCATCGATATCTTCAAGGCAGTTACGTAACTCATCGATCTGTTTTGCCATGGCTTCTTCCATGGTGAGATCGAAATCTTCGAGGAAGAGCGAGTCTTCGGCGCAGGAAAGTGAATTGGATTTGCCGGTTCCTCTCTGGTCGAGCAGCACGACATCACGTTCACGTCGTAACCTGCTCAGTACCGCAAAGAGATACGGCCCTGAATCCACCGCCGATTGACCAGGCCCGCCAGCTAGAAAGAAGATGGGATCTGGTTTTACAACGGATGTTGTCGCAGGGAGGAGCATTACATTGAGGTCGATCTTGCGACCATCTTTGGCTTCGCGATCTTCAAAAACGCTGATAGACCCGCACAGGGCATCTGCAACAATAGAGGTTATCTGGGGAAGCTCTGGACGTTCACAATCGCCAAGAAGATGATAGTTGGATTTTATCAGGACGCTTTGGTCGACACCGAACTCACATCCCGTGAGCAGTGCGGCCAACAGCGCCGGCAACCAGAGATTACGCGGCAAACCCCTGAATCCTGGCAGCTTCTTCACGCAACATTTCAGGCGATCCCAGCAACTGCCGATTGGCGCCAATCCTCTTGAACCAATAGTGTAGACCGACAAGGTCAGTGAATCCCATTCCTCCATGAACCTCGGTCGATGTCTTAGCTACCTGCTGACCCACTTCCTGCAGGTGTGCCTTGGTATGACATGCCATCAGCCTTTTTTCATCCGGCAGTTCATCTAATGCGTGTCCTGCGTACCACACCATAGCGCGGCAGGGTTCAAGGTTCGCGACCATGTCTGCACACATGTGTTTGACTGCCTGGAATGAAGCGATGAGGCGGTCAAATTGTTCGCGCTGCATGGAGTAGGCGACTGCCTGATCCAGCATCGACTGTGCGGCGCCCAATGTATCGGCTGCTTGCATGGTGCGACCTGCATCCAGCGCTTCGATGAACACATTCACATCTCTGGAAACCAGTGTTGCTTCCGCATTGTCGTAAACCAGCTCGCAGGTGGATCTTGTCATATCAACTGTCGATAAATTGGTTCGTTTTACGTCCGCTGCACTGACGAGATAGAGATTGCAATCTGCATCAGCTACCAGATAGTCATCGGCGTTGCTGTCCAGAGCGAAAAGTGACTTGCCGCTGATTTTGCCATCTGCCACTGTGAAGCCTGCGTCGGCGCGGGCACCGACTGCCTCGCCAAAGGCAATACCAACTCGACGGCTGCCGTCTGCGATACTGGAGAGTAAGGCCTCCTGGCCGCCAGCAAGATTAAGTGCAACAGGTGCAATTATTGCCGATGCCAAAAAAGGTCCCGGAGTTACGTGGTAACCAAGGCTTTCCGAGACGATCGCTGCGTCAAGATATCCAAGTCCAACGCCACCCTGGGCTTCCGGTATAAGCAAACCCGGGATGCCCAGTTCCGTCAGGCCTTGCCAGACGCTTGAGTCGGGAACATCGCCAGTGGCGATTTTCCTTACCTGATCCAGCGGCAACTCTTCGGAAAGGTAACGATTGATACTGTCCTGAAGCAGGGTTTGTTCTTCTGATAATCCGAATTCCATGATGCCTCCTACTTCACTTTAGCTCTGGGTTCTCTCGGCATGCCGAGACCCCGTTCGCTGATAATGTTGCGCTGGATTTGATTGGTGCCGCCACCGATGATCAAACCGAGGTAATACATATACTGGAATTGCCAGGTGCCTGCATCGCGAACATAAGGGTTGTCGCCGAACGAGAGGCCGATTTCGCCCATGACGTCGATCGCGAGACCTTCCAGTTCATGGCGCAATTCAGTTCCCTGCAGTTTTACCACCATTGCTGCGAGCTTGGTGTCCTGGTTCTTATTGATGCGGGCTGACAATAGACGCATATCGTTGTAGCTCATCGCCATGACACGACCCTGGATCTTCATGAGTCGTTCGCGGAACAGTGGATTGTCGATCAGACGTTCGCCGTTGATGGTTTCCTGATGCATGATCTTGATAAGCGCATTTAATCGTGACTGTGCTGCATCCGGTGGCGCAAGCGAACCGCGTTCAAAACCGAGCAGGGCATTTGCGACCTGCCAACCCTCGCCGCGCTTACCGACGATCTGATGCTTTGGCACCCGAACGTCAGTGAAGAACACCTCATTAAAGTTAGGGGTCATGGTCATATCGACCAGAGGTCTTACCTCAATGCCAGGTGTATCCATCTTAAATAGCAGGAACGAAATGCCGTGGTGTTTTCGTGCTTCTGGCTCTGTTCTTACCAGGCAAAAAATCCAGTCTGCTCTGTGAGCACCACTGGTCCAGATCTTCTGTCCGTTGATGACCCACTCGTCACCGTCCAGTTCCGCCCGGGTTGAAAGGCTTGCAAGGTCGCTGCCTGAACCGGGTTCAGAGTAACCCTGACACCAGTCCATTTCGCCAACAATAGTAGGCCTGATGAATTCCTGCCTTTGCTCTTCTGTTCCCATTTCCAGCAGGATCGGCGTCAGCATGCTAATGCCCTGACCGGCGAGCCCGGTATGCATCTGCGCGCGGCCAAACTCTTCCGCGATGATGCGAGACTTGATGATATCGGGCTCAGCACCCAGACCACCGTATTCTTTCGGGATCGTACGCAAGGTGTAGCCGTTCTCGATCAACTTTTTCTGCCAGGCTACTGCATCTTCGCTGCGATAGTCGCGAGCTTTGGGTTGCTTGTCCCTATTATCTTCGACAAATTGGCGGACCTCGGCCCTGAATTCCTCGTACTCTTGCCCGAAAGAAAGATCCATCTGGTTATGCCTTAGGTGTTAGCTGCAGCAGAATTCCGTTTGCAGCCTTGGGGTGAACAAACACCTGGGGGCCGCCGACGCCAATCAGCTGCACGCCGTTGGCTTCGAGTTCCGCGACGGTTGCGTCCAGATCCTCTACTTCCATGGCGATAGTGTGTATTCCTTCGCCCCGAGCAAGCGCTTTGCCCACCGCAGAATCATCATTGGTAGGTGCGACGACTTCTATAAAACTGCCATCACCCAGATTGAAGAAAGCCTGTTTTATGCCAAGGGCTTCAGATTCGGTGGTTCGGTCAAGTTCTAAACCTAGTTTGTCGCGCCATGTCTCAATGCCAGCGTCGAAGTCTTTTACGCGCACAACTGTATGGTGAACTCGGTTAAATTCCATGAGGGATCCTTGGTGTATTTTGAGAGAATATGGGAGTCAGAATATACGTGTGCCGGGACGGCACTGCAAACGTCGCGTTTCGCGCTATTTCCGGAGTTTTTCCATGCGGATGGCGTTGGTGACTTCAAGTGCATCGAGTTGTTTCAACAGTCGCTGCTTTCTTCCCTGATCTGATTCCTGCTCGATCATCGCCCGTAAACCGGCCATTTCCTTCTTGGCATTCACCTCGCTCGGGCTGTATCCGGCATTCTTGAGGATACTGTGAGACATACGGAGATGCTCTGGTGTTTTCAACCAGTCTGATAGGTCGAGGGGCTTGCCTTTGTTGGGTAGATTGTCGAAATCACACCTTTCGATAGCCTCCCTGGTCTTGGCTTCGACTACGCCGTAAACCTTCATAGGGTTCTTTCCTGTAGGGTCATATTCTACCCGGAATAGGGTGATTTTGCTTGCAACCCCAGGCACTTCACGAGAGACTTTCGCTCCCTGTAACCCTGAGTTACGAATTTAAAATTACGTATTAAAAATAACAGGAGCGCTAAAAGATGGCCGTTCAAGTAGGAGATAGTATCCCAGATGTAACCCTGAAAATTATGGGAGAAAAAGGCCCAGAGGACATATCCACGTCGGATATTTTCTCGGGCAAAAAAGTGGTTATGTTTGCCGTGCCGGGTGCTTTTACACCCACTTGTAGCCAGGCTCACTTGCCCGGTTTTGTCGCTAATGCAGACAAGATCAAGGAAAAGGGCGTCGACGCGATTGTTTGTACTTCTGTAAACGATCCGTTTGTGATGGATGCCTGGGGTAAGGCTGGCAACGCGGAAGAGATCATGATGGTTGGCGATGCCAATGGTGACCTGGCGGCCGCCCTGGGCGCTACGCTGGACCTTGGTGGCGCTGGTCTTGGTACGCGTTCAACGCGGTATTCTCTGGTAGCAGAGGACGGCAAGATCACCGCGCTAAATCTGGAAAATGGCGGCGCATTCGAAGTGAGCTCTGCGGAAGCCATTCTGGAAGCGCTATAACCCACTGATCTGATTCCCTAGGTGTTCGAACCCTGGGTTATATAGACCCTGCTGGCTGCATCGGTACAATCGGTGCGAACAGCGGGTCAGAAACATCTCGCTAACGACATGTCGCCGCTTGCGGCGACATTAGTCCGTTACCTTTTCGGTTTACCCTTTGCATTGGTCTACCTTGCGATCCTTTGGTCGCTAAATGATGCAGTCGCACCTGCCCCGGATGCGACGTTTGCTCTGAAGATACTGGTTGCCGGCATACTTCAGATCGTTGCCACCATTCTGATGACTCGTCTGTTCATGACGAGAAACTTTGCGGTAGGCAGTGTCTTTATCCGCTGCGAGATATTGATGACAGCCGTCATCGGTGCGATCTTTTTCGCCGACCCAGTGCCGCCACTTGGCTGTTTGGCGATTGTCATGAGTGCCTGTGGCCTCGTGATCGTAAGCATCGCGAAAACCGGAACACCCGGGAATCTGTGGAATAACGCGGCGGCCTTGGGGCTTGGTGCGGGTCTTGCGTTTTCCTTAACCTCTCTATTGATACGCTCGGCGAGTCTTTCTCTCGGTGTCGAGCCCATGCTTGCAGCTGCGACTACGCTCGTCTCCATGGTTGGATTGCAGACTGTTATTTGCGTGGGGCGGGTTTGGCTGCGTGATGCGGGTGAGTTTGTGACTATCCTGCGTAGATGGCGCCTTAGTCTTTTCGTTGGCGTAACCAGTATTGTGGGTTCCGCCGCGTGGTTCACTGCGTTTACCTTGGAACGCGCGGCCTACGTAAAAACCCTGGGGCAGATAGAACTGCTGA
Source organism: uncultured Gammaproteobacteria bacterium (assembly GCA_913045175.1). GTDB lineage: Bacteria > Pseudomonadota > Gammaproteobacteria > Pseudomonadales > Azotimanducaceae > UBA7455. Next base: position 47,980 of record CAJWQG010000021.1, read on the forward strand.
TTACGGTACTTATTTCCATATTGTTTTTTAAGGAATTACCGAACAGAAAGGAATTCGCCGGTATGACAATACTGGTGGTGGGCGCACTGTTATTGCTGCTGGCTTCTTAGCGGCTCGTTATCCAGTGAAGACAGAGATTTCGACGCCGTATTCATCATCTCGATATTCGATATGCGATTCAATGTACTCAGTGTCGTAGTGGCCACAGGTCTGCACATAATCCAGATACTCTTCAGGATTAAAGTGAGGCCCCACTTTATCAGCGAACACAATACTGCCGGGTTTGAGTAGATTATTAGCTTCGAGCGATAATAGATCGGGCTTGTAGAGATCTTTCCAGTGATCCAGAAAAATGAGATCGAAGGGCCCTTCGAGGATTGGGATAACATCTGCCGATGAACCTAGAATGATTTCTACGCGATCGCTTAGGTTTGCGTACTCAACCATCTGCCGCGCAACATCGACGCTGTCGCTATTTACCTCTATGCCAATTAGCTTGCCACCATCTGGTGGTACGCTGCCGATCAAAATGCTGGAGTAGCCGCAAAAACAACCGCATTCCAACACCGAAGCACCGGTGGGCAGGTTGCGAATTTTTTCTTGAAGTAGCGGGCCTTTTTCTGGTCCAACGTTCATGAGAAATTCGTGATTGATCCCATAGTCGTCTAGTGCGGCCAGCATGGCTGATACATCACCGGCTGGAGCATTTGCTTTTACGTGGTTTAGTGCATCTTCATGGATTCTCATAGAGGGACCTTACTGCAGATTAACGGCAGCTATCTTACTTTCTCTATCAAGTCTGCGTATTGATCCAGGACAGGTAAAACTCGATCGGCTCCAGCTTGGGGCAAACCAAGCATAAACTCGGAGAAACCCTGTTCCATGCGACCTTTTAACTGATCCTCATCGTTGGGTGCACCGAATAGCGCAAGCGTCAGGTCGTCAGGATTTCTACCTGCATTTTCACAAGCTGCCTTGAAGTTAGCGATCCCGCCACTTCCTGTTCCACCGATGGGCATCCAGCCGTCACAGTATTCAGCAACGCGATCAAACACCCACTTGGAATTAGCACCCATCCAGATTGGTGGGCCACCTGCTTGCTTTGGTTTCGGCCATGACCATATGGGATCAAAGTCGACAAAGTCGCCGTGGAACTCCGCTTCATCGTTATTCCAGATCTCCTTCATGGCAAGGACCTTCTCCCGCACGATCTTCCAACGGTTTTTGTAGTCCGCACCGTGATTCTCCATCTCTTCCTGATTCCATCCTGCGCCGATGCCGAGAATGAATCGGCCATTCGAGATGTAGTCGAGCGATGCACATTCCTTGGCAAGTGTTATGGGGTCGCGTTCGATTACCAGACATATTCCCGTACCGACCTTCAGATTCTTGGTAACTGAAGCTGCGGCAGTCAGGGCAACAAATGGATCATGGGAACGCCAGTATTGTTCAGGCAGATCGCCGCCTCCCGGGAAAGGTGTCTTTCGGGAAACAGGGATGTGCGTATGTTCCGGGACGAATAAGTAGTCAAAGCCACGCTCTTCCAGGGCCAGCGCCAGTTCGATGGGCTGAATTGTCTTGTCGGTAGGAAAGATCGAAACGCCGAAATTCGCCATGGAGTAGTCCTCGAATGAAAGGAAGGAATTATATGATTGCTTCGGAGCATAAAGAAATCACTTCTATATAGCTGCACTAAGACTCGTTTTTTGGCAGGATAGTCCTAAAGCGGGTGTAGCTCAGTTGGTAGAGTCCCAGCTTCCCAAGCTGGTTGTCGCGAGTTCGACCCTCGTCGCCCGCTCCAATTTTAAAGGTCTATAGCTAATCAATTGATTTACTTTGTCTTACCGGACGTTATAACCACACACTGGCCACACAAGGGAAAGTTGAGAGCGCAATAGAGTGGATTGAATCGATCTTATCGAGAGTCTCTTTAGAACTAGACGTATAACTTATTGTTTTCTAAGGGCAAACGATTATCTATCTAGATACCCCCTAAAATACCCCTTTCACATACGGCCCAACGAAATCCTTAGTTCAATCCGTACTTTCTAAATCTTTTCTTCAGGGCTAGTTCTCCTCCATCCAGAACGTTAAGGATCGAACTCTTAAATTCGCTATGGGATCCGCAAAGAAATCCCGTATTAATTGCCTGTCCGCTATCGTTCAGGTCCTCCATTTCAACGACAAAGTTAGAGTCGGACATCACGACTAGAGAAGCATTGTGACTAGTCACAATAAACTGCCGTTGCATCTTTTCTTGAAGAATCATCGGCACCACCGTTGTTCCAATGTACTTGTTGTCTAAATTATCCTCGGGTTGATCAAGGATGATCGGTCCATCGCCTACGAATATTATTAAAGCGAGAATCGCGGTACCTTTTTGCCCAGCCGATAATTGTTCAATTGGGCGCCAAACACCGGGGTAGAGTTCAAACTCGATGTTAACCATGTTGTCAATTTTGAGATTAAACTCATGTCGTGAATCTGCGAAGTGCGTAAAATTTTGAGCCATTGAAAGCTTTGAATCGATTATGGATCCGGTATAGTCTCGCCAGATCCAGCGCAAAGTGTCGGGAAAAATTGCGCCACCATGTTGTAGATCGTGCCCACCCGAGCCCATCTCGAAGCGATAGTCATAGCGAGCAAACATGAGCGCAGGTTCCATGTTGAGATTGGCAAGCGTCCAGTTTCCCTGGGTGAGATTAATGTCGTTTTCACCGTCTTGGAGAAATACGCGGATACGTTTGGGGTCGCCGCGGGTTTGACGAATGAGATACGGGTACTCTGATCCGCCCCTCAGTCTGGTGTGGCTGCCGATATGACTGATGACCTTGGAGAAAGCATCAGGACGGTGCCAGCCCACCGTAAATGAGACCAGGCCGCCATCACTCATACCAGCGATCGCTCTTCTCGACGCGTCGTTGACCATATTGTAATCCCTGCTAACTGCCGGAATGATTTCTTCGATCAGAAAACGCGCATAGGTGTCGTTGATTGGAACGTACCAGTCAGAACGTTGATCGTAAGGACGTTCTTTTTGACCGGGACTAATAAATATCCCGATGGTGACCGGTATTTCACCCTGGCGAATCAGATTGTCGAAAACGGTGGGTGCTCTTACCTGCCCTTTGTTATTCAGGTATGCCTGACCATCCTAGAATACCATGACACAGGCAGGGGTGGCTTCATTGTATTGCGCCGGTACGTAAATCCAGTAGTCGGTTGTCGTTCCGGGATAGATGCTGCTGGATTCCCAGATGCGTTTTTCAATCGTGCCTTGAGGGACACCTCCCTGTGGGAGGGAATCGATACCGAGAGTGTAGTCTGCACTCACGTTGGTGGTAGTCAGGAAAAGCAAGGCGGTAGTCAGTAGCGTTCGCATGCGCACTCGTATTTGGTTGGTAACATTTGAGGAAGGGAAATCTACTGGCTGCCCATCAGTTCGTCAAAGACAATGTCCTAGTCTACCACATCATCACCGGCAGACTCGATTACGACACGGTCGATTCGACCGACAAAAGAGAAGGGTGAATCGTAGGATTCGTCTACAGGTGTTTGACTATCCTACCCAACCTCCAATGGTTCGTTGGTGAAGTTATAGTGATGAAAGAGTGCAAGCAGCCCTTCGCCCGCAGACCTGTCATCCATAAAGAAGCGAACCTGTCCCTCATCCTCACCTGTCCTGGTGACGTCAAGGCGCAGAGTTACTTCGCCCGTGGGTATGGTTTCGGATGACGTCACGCGACAAAGTTCGCCGAAATTATTCACCGTATAGTGCAGGCGATTGTCCTGGATGAAAAAACCCCATCCGCCGAACCTTCCGCCGTCAGATACGATGATGCCACCTTCAGTAGAGTCTCGTTTGATGTGCGCGGTGATGCGATGAGATGCACCGAGTAACCTGGGACCGGCCTTGAAGTGGTGAGGCAAGACAGCATCCTGATACAGCACCCAACGGCTTTTGGGTTCGGGCCACCAGCCCACGCCGTTTTTACTACTCCCGTCATCCAGCGGCAGTACGCCATATCGCTCCGCTTCCTGCCACCAGAGGTCGATTATTTCCTTGAGTTTCTCTGGGTACTGTTCGGCCAGGTTGTCGATCTCGGCCATGTCCTCATCCAGGTGATAGAGTTCCCAGGTTTCTGTCTCAAAGTCATCCCCCTTTGTATGAAATGTGACCGCTTTCCAGCCTTCCTGCCAGATTGCCCGGTGTCCGGTCGTTTCAAAATGCTGGATCTTTTTGTGAGTGTCTGCGTCGTCGTCATTCAGTGTGTGCGCCATTGATGTGCCATGTAACGGAATTTGCTCAATACCATTGATATGGCTTGGTAGAGGTAATCCCACCGGATCGAGTAAGGTGGGCGTCACATCTACCGCATGGTAGAACTGTCGTCGCGTTTCTCCCTTGGCTTTGATGCCCTCTGGCCAACGGATGATGAGGGGTGCGCGAATGCCCCCGGCGTAGGTATGTCCCTTGTGCCGCTTGAACGGGGTGTTACCCGCCATAGCCCAGCCGAAAGGATAAATTCCGTACGAGTGCGGCCCGCCCAGTTCATCCAGACGGGCCAGGTTTTCCTCCACCGTGGGTCGATTGCCGCCCCGGGCGCGCGCGATGGGCGGCCATCTGTAATCAATCCGGCGCCCTGTATGGCAAGGAGGGACTAAAGCAACGCCAGGCCGACACGAAGGTAATGCGCGAGGCAATCGAGAAATACGTGGGTCGGCCGAACCCATATGGCGAGCCTCCCGGCCCCAAGGTCTATTGGCCGCCGGAGATCGGCGGTCCGCTGATGGCAGGCGAAGAGGACGAGGTACGCAATGGGCTACACAACATAGCGGCCACGTTGCAGGCGCCATCACCAGAATTTGCGGACTATCCTGTTACCGAAATGCTGGTGCCCGATTTCGAGAGGATGACCGAGGAACAGAAGAAAGACTTCCTCAGGCTCCTGCACGTGGACATGTAGGCAGCGACACCAGAAAGGCAATGAATCTGTTGCCCAGTTTGGTTGGTTGGAAGCTCCCTCTGCCAAAAGTCATGATGCGACGCGGCATTGACGATTTCGTTAGAAGTCCGCTCATGGTCGAAAACCCCGCAGGGGAGGCTATTCCGTCAAGGGGCTAAGCCTGCGGGCTCTTGGCAAGTGCGATGTTAGTCTATCGTTGCTCTGCTTCCCGATGAAAAACCGGAGACTTCATGGATTTCAGCTACTCTGACAAATCACTGCTGCTACAACATCAGCTGATCGATTTTTACGAAGCCAATATAATTCCCCGCTGGGCGGAGTGGCAGACGGCCATCAAGCGAGAAGACAACTCGCGACCAGGCTTTGTATCGGAACTAAGAGCCAAGGTAAAAGCACAGGGGTTGTGGAACCTTGCCTTGCCAGATCTGCAAAGCGATGAGCCAGGTACCCGTTTAAGTAATCTTGAATATGCGCCGCTGGCAGAATAAATGGGCCGCTATCATGGTTCGGCCATCGTGTTTAATTGCCAACCACCCGATGTGCCCAACATGATTGCCTTGCAACACGACGCTAATGAAGCCCAGAGAGAACAATGGTTATTGCCCTTATTGGAGGGCGATATGCGGTCCGCCTTCGCAATGACCGAATATTCGGTGGCCTCATCCGACGCGACTAATTTCCGCACCAGTATTATTCGAGAGGGCGATGACTACGTTATCAATGGTCATAAATGGTTTATTACCGGGGCGGCCCATCCTGACTGCGATTTTTTAATTGTGGTTGGGCAAACCGACCCTGACGAGTCGCGAGCCAGACAGCACTCCACCATTATTGTGCCTACTGCTACCGAAGGAGTAACGGTAAGTCGTGAGCTTAGCTATCTTGGCAGTCGAGACACCACCGCGCCGATCGGAGAAATTCGATTGGAGAACGTGCGAGTGCCCGCCGAAAACTTACTGGGTGAGGAGGGCGATGGGTTTGTCTTCGGTCAGGTTCGCCTGGGGCCGGCGCGAGTGCACCACTGCATGCGGGCAGTGGGCAATTGCGAAATGTTAATCGAACTAATGCTGACGCGTGCCAAAGAACGGTCAACCTTTGGCCGCACGATCAATGATTAC
>CAJWQG010000022.1 GCA_913045175.1 uncultured Gammaproteobacteria bacterium
TATTGAACCAACAGACATTCCCTGGCCGACCAACGACGGGAACACTGGCGGGACACCCTGACCATTACTCTGATGGCATGCCAGGCAGAACTGATTGTAGACCGACTCGCCTTCTTCCATTAGCTCAGCTTTCGTCCAGACCTTGCCGATGGTTTCATAAACCAAACGCGCCGTTTCCTGTTTTTCCGCCAGCCAGGTCTCATATTCACTTTCGGTCACCGCATGAACAACGATGGGCATAAAACCGTGGTCTTTGCCGCAAAGTTCCGCACACTGACCCCTATAGATTCCCGGTTCATCGACGACCGTCCACGCCTCATGGACAAAGCCCGGAACAGCATCCTTCTTAACGGCGAAGTCAGGCACCCACCAGGCGTGGATCACATCTTCGGAGGTAATCAGAAAGCGAACCCTTTTATTGATCGGTATAACCAGCGGTTCATCCACTTCTAACAAATAAAACTCATTCTTATCTGCCAGATTGTCGATCTCTTCCCTTGGAGTCGATAGATTGCTCACAAACTTAACTTCATCGGCGGGGTCATCGCTAAGATAGGTGTACTGCCATTTCCACTGTAAACCCCTTACTTCAATATCTACGTCGGAATCTCCAGCGTCATACATATCCCTTAAGGTTGTGGTAGCCGGAATGGCCATAGCTATCAATATAATGATAGGAACGATCGTCCATAGATACTCGAGGGTTGTGTTCTCATGGAAGGTCGCTGGCTTCACACCCAGGGATTTTCGATGTATCAGCATGGACAGAATCATCGTGCCAAACACCAAGACCCCAATAATCACGCACACGATAAAAAAGATCATGTGCAGGTCGTATACCTGACGAGAAATCTCGGTAACACCTTTCGTCATGTTCACCGTCCAGTCAGCAGAAATCATCGAACTGCAAGATAGCAATAACATGCCACATGCAGATCGGTACAACATTGCTTTGCGCATCAAAAAAAAATCTCCGGGATGCCAGGCTGGGCTAGCCCAATTAAATTTCTATAAGGTGCTATATGCACGCTTATACGTGACCGCTACAACTTCGGATTAATTCCTGTTTTATACTGCATGCGGCTCGGTTAGGATGATATCTCTAAGGACTTCGATGAGTACGCGATGCTTCGGCTTATTCAGTCGAACCATATGCCCATACTGGAAGCTGTTCTGTGAACGAAGCCAGCAAGCTGCCGACCCACTTTAGTTTTTAATTTTATCAGCGCCCGATAGGTGCGTATAGTATATCGACAAACAAAATGTTCGAGACACCATATTTTTAAACGTTTCTAATGCCATCCTGATTCAAAAGAGCTCGTACATCCGGCTCACGTCCACGAAAAGCGACAAACAATTCCATCGCATCTTTGGATCCACCTTGTTCAAGAACAGTCGAAAGAAACTTCTCTGCGGTTTGTCGGTTGAACACGCCATCCTCCGCAAATTTGGAGAAGGCATCAGCTGCCAGTACCTCGGCCCACTTATAACTGTAATAACCAGCAGCATAACCTCCAGAAAAAATGTGCGAGAAACCATGCTGAAAACGATGGAACGATGGAAAGGGAACCACTGACACTTCTTTCCTAACCTCATCGAGAATCCGCTGCACCTGGTTTTGTTCATCCGTATCAAACTCAACATGCAATCTGAAGTCGAACAGAGCAAATTCCAGCTGACGCACCATCATCATCGCAGACTGGAAATTGCGCGCACTGAGCAGTTTCTTTAGTAGCTCCCCAGGTAGTGGGGCGCCAGTTTCAAAGTGACTGGACATGATCTCCAGCGCTTCCTCCTGCCAGCACCAGTTCTCCAAAAACTGGCTGGGCAGTTCCACGGCATCCCACGCAACACCGTTAATGCCAGATGCGCCAGCGTAATCAACTTGAGTCAACATATGGTGCAGGCCATGTCCAAATTCGTGGAACAACGTGACTACTTCGCGATGTGTTAACAGGGATGGCGAATCGCCTACCGGTGCACTGAAGTTACAGGTGAGATAGGCTACCGGCAGCTGTATATGTCCATTGTCAACTCGCCTGACGCGACACTCGTCCATCCACGCACCACCTCGCTTGTTGCTGCGCGCATATAGATCCATATAGCAACGCGCGATCAATGAACCGCCGCGATAAAGGTTGTATGTCGTAACATCGTTATGCCAGGTTGTTACGTTGTGAGTCTGTTCGATCTCAATGTCATAAAGGCGTCGTACTATCTCGAGCAGACCCTCAATAACCTTGTGCGCAGGGAAGTAAACACGGATGTCCTCATCTGAGATGTCGAACATCTGCTTCTTCAATTTTTCAGAGTAATAGGCGAGGTCCCAGGATCGTATGTCTTCAACGCCCTCTTTCAGTGCAAATTCGCTGAGTTTGGCAAACTCTTCCTGAGCGGCCGGTCTGGACCGTCCTGCAAGATCGTTCAGGAAAGACAACACCTCTCCTGTCGTCTTCGCCATTTTGGTTTGTAGCGATACGTCGGCATAGCTTGCATATCCAAGTATTTGCGCCATCTCCCTTTTCAGCGACAAGATCTCTTCAATAACTTCGGAGTTGTCCCATTGTTCGGGACCAAGCTCAGAAGCCCTGGTTGCGTATGCGCGGTAAACTTTCTCGCGCAACGCACTATCATCACAATAGGTCATGACCGCGTTGTAGCTGGGAAATTCCAGCGTTAACAGGTAACCCGTCTCTCCCCTGATTTCTGCCGCCTGCTGCAACATGGCGAGAAGGGAATCTGGAAGACCCTTAAGCAGGTCTTTATCAACCAGCAACGACCAGTCTTGCGTGGCATCAAGCACATTCTCACTAAACTTGCTGGATAAAACTGAAAGGCGCTGTTCAATTTCTGCAAAACGTCGTCGCGACTTCTCTGATAAATCAACACCGGATAGTCTGAAACCCCGTAGCTCGTTTTGGATAATCTTTTTTTGCGCCATGGATAGTTGAGCATACCCTTCACTTTCTTGAAGAAGCTCAAAGGCGCTAAATAGAGAAGCGTTCTGCGCAAGTTCCGTGTGATATGCACTGATGATCGGTACACAATTGTTATACGCCTCGCGCAGCGCATCTGAGTTGGTCACGGCGTTCAGATGTGACACCGGAGACCAGGCCTGATTCAAACGATCGTGAGCCCTCTCCAACGGGGTGACCAGGGTATCCCATGTGGAAGCGCCGCTGCTTACAAGAAACTCAACAGTCTCGCGGCATTCTCCTAGCAGTGCCTCTATTGCCGGAACGACGTGTTCAGGTGAAATCTGGTCAAAAGGAGGTAGATCATGGTTCTCGAGCAGCGGGTTGTTCATCTCTCTACGCGCAGCGCCTCAATTACACTTGCTGTCTCGACATCCACATCAAACCAGATCTTAAAGCCCTGGGCCGCTTGCTCTACAAGCATTCCTAACCCATCAGCAAGATCGTCCGCACCCTGTTCCTCACTCCAGGACAAAAAAGGGGTAGTCGCCTTGCCTTTGGAAATCCCGTAAGTCATGTCATAACAACGTGATGCCTCGGAAACAATCGAAGTGGGAAGCGCCAGTGGTTCACCTTTTAGTCCCGCCGAAGTCGCGTTGATAATAACGTCGTACGCATGCTCGAGCGTGGCGACGGCGCACAACCGGGTGTCCCCATGAACCCGTTCAATTTCCTGAGCTTTGCTAAGGGTACGATTCAATATGTGAAGCATTCTCGGGCCACTTAATAAAACATCTCCCACGACACCACTGACAGCACCGCCAGCGCCGAGGATAAGAATACTCTTGTCTTTGATCGACCATCCCAGGTTGTTTTGAATGTCGTTTATCAAACCTGCGCCATCGGTGTTATCACCATGAATCACGCCATCACGAACACTGACCGTATTGACCGCTCGAGCCAGCTTCGCTGCTTTTGAATGTTGTTCTGAGAAATCAAACGCATCCTGTTTACAAGGCGCAGTAATATTAAATCCCACGCCCCCTGAATCGAGAAACCTGTTTGCACACTGTTCGAAATCGTTGGCCGGTACAAGAATGCGTTCGCAGCTAATATCCAATCCGTGTTGCGCAGCAAAGAGCTGATGAATCTGTGGAGACTTGCTATGTGCAATCGGATTTCCAAAAACGGCAAGCTGGTGCATTAGCCTGATTTACCCGGTCGAATCACTGCACCACTCTCCAGATCTCGTATTTCACTGGGCCCATCCTGGTCTCCTAGCTGACCTGGAACAATAAAATCCACTTCCGAGCCAAAATATTGCCGCACCCTTAGTGCATCCAGGGCGGGTGGGCGACCGGTTGGGTTCGCAGAGGTTGAAACGATCGCACCGCCAAGCGCGTCACAAATAGATCGAACGGTAGGGTGGGTAGAAACACGTAGCGCTATACGGCTATGAGCTCCCTTTATCCAGGTTGGAACGCTACCGTTATCAGGGACAAGAAATGTCACTGCCGATGGCCAAACTTGTTTGAGTTGCTCACGCGCTTCCGGAGATATCCCTTCCAGATACTGATTTACATGAGATATATCAGACGCAATGAGAATCAGGCCTTCACGCCAATCCCTCCGTTTCAGGTTGAGCATATGTCCAACCGAAACATCAAGATCAGGAAGACAACCAAGACCCCACACACCCTCGGTCGGATATGCTATAACGGCGCCGTTTGTCAGCCCATTGACTATTCGATCGGTCCGCCATCGTGGGAGTTCATTAGGCATTCAATTTAGCGTTCTTCTGACGCACTGCCTCAGCGTTATCTTCCCTGTCCTTTATCAGTCTAGCTGCTATGTCGGGATTCTCTATACCCAGCATCTGTGCCGCAAGATATGCGGCATTCTTAGCACCAGCCTTGCCAATCGCCACACAGGCCACAGGAATTCCTCCAGGCATTTGCACTGTTGATAGCAACGCATCCAATCCGTTAAGAGAGGCGTCGATCGGTACACCGATCACGGGTTTCAATGTCTGCGCGGCAACCGCGCCAGCAAGGTGTGCCGCCATTCCAGCAGCGGCAATGAAAACAGCACAGCCTCTTTCCTCGGCATGGTGTACATAGTCCCTGGTATCTTCAGGAGTCCTGTGCGCGGATGTAACTCGTACTTCACACTCAATATCCAGATCCTTGAGTACTGCTATAGCAGACTCCATTACTGGTAAATCAGAATCTGAGCCCATTAAAATCGCAACGAATGTCATAGCATACCCACCGGTTGAAAAAGGAAGGCAAAGTAACCCAGACATGATTCAGTTTCAAGATCTTACGTATCCACCTTTGTCCTGAGCCACCAGACCGACTATCTCCAGTTCCACCAGGGTGGACATTACCTGGCCAACTGTAAGCCCTAGCACAACTTCGATCTGATCGACGCGCTGGGGTTCGGTATCCAACGCGTCATATATTTCAAGTTGAATTGCTGTCAGTTTGGGTCCTGTTTTAGTTACCGGCGCACGACTTGCCATGAAAGACAGTTGAGACGAGATGTCATCAACACTCTCAACCAGCGTTGCACCGTCGCCAATAAGCTGATGGCAACCCTGACTCTGCTTACTATTAATATTCCCGGGTACCGCAAAAACCTCTCGGCCCTGTTCCATACAGAATCTGGCCGAAATCAAAGACCCACTCCGTGGTGTCGCTTCAACTAAAACGGTACCCAGCGATAAACCAGTCACCACTCGATTTCTTCGCGGAAAATTCCCAGGCATTGCAGGCATGCGTAACGGGAACTCGCTAATCAAGATACCCTGATCTGCAATATTTTTAGCAAGCTTGTAGTGCCTCGCTGGATACACCTGGTCACATCCTGTTCCCAGGACTGCTAAGGTATATCCGTTTTCTTCTAGCGCACCCTGATGGCTCGCCGCGTCTATGCCAAGGGCCATACCACTCACCACGACCATACCACTCGCTGTGAGCTCTGCCGCTATTCTCCGCGCATTTTTCAATCCACTTCGCGTCGGATTTCTACTACCAACCATTGCAACACAAGGAAGCGAAAGAACCTCTGTATTACCTATGGCAAACAACACCACCGGTGGATCATAGATTTACTGCAGCGGCAATGGATAACCAGATCCCTCCAGGGTGAGCAAGTGGTGATCGTTCTGCCGAAGCCATTTCACATCTGCATCGACCTCTGACCTCAGGTCACGACGAGCGCGGTCCAAAACCGACCGAGATCAAAGGGCTTGAGCGCTTAATCGCAAGCACGCTCCCAGACCTCAGCAGCGTCACCGTATTGCTGTAAAAGCAATCTCAGCTTTTTTGGCCGATTGGCCATTAACCGAAAAAGATAAAGAAGGTCTATATCAGGCATTGTAGTTTCCTCATGACGAAAACCTACCTGTCGTTCCACGCCGCTGGACAGCGGCGATCACTGGAAAAGTTTGGGGAAAGCGCTAGGGGTTTCTTACGACATCACCCACGCGGAGCGGATCTTCGGTCTGCAACACCAATACATAGGCCATTTTGTCAAAACTGCGAAATATCATTAACAATCCTGCCCGTTCTGTGGGTAACCGAACCCTTTCGCGCAACACCCGATCCCGGGCGACATTACCGCGCTTGTAGATTGCCAGGACATCACCAACAGTAAGGCCGTTCTCTTCACCACGATTGACGACTACTACAGAACTTCGGCCAACCTGAGTCACGCCACCCAATACAGTCATGATGACGCCATCCACCTGTTCGCCAGGGGATTTAGGATAAAACATGGACTCTACACGCCGCTCTTCTGTGGGCATTAATCGATTACCGATACGTACATCAGTATTTACCTGTGTAAGTTTCAACGTGACGATATGGCCAGTGCGAGAAGTTATCTGAGCGGCACCAACCTGTGTCGCTTCAAAGCCGAGAACTTCATCAGTTTCAGGGTCAACGTATACGTTTCCTTCGCGGAAAATACCGTAAACCGTAGTGTTGTCATCCCAGTCACCTCGCGCATAGAGCTCATCCCCCGGACCAAATATCAATCGGTCGGCTGTCCCCGAAAGAATATAGGACGCATTGGGCAGACGATACTGCCCGACGATACTTCACGTTGTTAGAAGATTTGCGATAGCATCCAACGGTATGGCAGGGATCGCGCTCGTCAACATGGAACCTTCTTATTCTGGGCTCTACTTTATGGTACCGGTCACCCTGCCCGACCGTTTTCGCAGGAGATAGACGGTCAGTTCTCGATGCATCTCCCCTTTGTAACGACAACTGAGGCTGACCATCGACATAACTCAACACAATTTCATCACCCGGGTAGATCAGGTGCGGATTCTGAATACCAGGATTCACATGCCAGATTTCTGGCCACATCCAGGCATCCGTCAGGAACATCCTGGCAATGTCCCACAGAGTGTCTCCGTCCTGGACCATATATCGGTCCGGATGGTCATCCTTTAGTAGCTCATCTTCCGAGAATACATGCGGCGATAGCCACCAACCAAGATAAGTATCAGGGACAGAAGAGTTTTCTTCATAGGGCGAATCTCAGCATTAAAAAGCGTACAATATCACGTACTTAGTACGACTGAATTTCCATGATGATCATAATCTTAGCAGCACAAGTTGCATTATTACTAGAGGTATATTGCTAAACCACATGGCTTTATTAGATATTTTAGAATTCCCGGACGCCCGATTGCGCACGACAGCGAAGCCCATAACAAACGTAGACGGCAAAATCGCCAGCCTTGCCGAACAAATGTTGGATACGATGTATCAGGCGCCTGGAATTGGACTTGCTTCCACCCAGGTCAATGTCCACCTGCAGTTGCTGGTTGTCGACGTTTCCGAAGACAAGGATGACCCCAATATCCTGTTCAATCCCCGGATTATCAACGCCGAGGGGGCGCTTGAAACCTCAGAGGGCTGTCTGTCAGTACCCGGCTTCTATGAACCCGTCACCAGACCTGAAAATATTACTTATGAAGCGGTTGGACTGGATGGTGAAGTTTTCCAAAAAGATGCGTCAGGTTTGCTAGCCGTTTGCATCCAACACGAAATGGATCATCTCGATGGCAAGTTGTTTGTAGACTATATTTCCAGCACCAAACGTCAACTGATCCGCAAAAAGCTGCTGAAACAACAAAAACTGCGCGCTTAATGAACATCGTTTTTGCCGGCACGCCGGATTTCGCTGCCGCCCATCTCAACGGGTTGATCCAGAGCCCGCATCAGGTCCTGGCGGTAGTCACACAACCGGATAAACCCGGTAAACGAGGAAGGCGTCTCGTGCCAAGTGACGTAAAGCGCCTGGCCGTTGACTCAGGTCTACCCGTTTTACAGCCAACACGGTTAACCTCTTCCGATCTCGCCGATTTTCATCCGGAGCTCCTCATCGTGGTCGCTTTCGGCCAGATCCTCGATAAAGATGTATTGGAATTGCCGTCCCATGGTTGTATTAACGTTCACGCTTCATTATTGCCCCGATGGCGTGGTGCCGCACCTATCCAGCGGGCGCTCTGGGCTGGTGACCGTGAGACCGGGGTCTGCGTTATGCAAATGGATGAGGGGCTCGATACCGGAGATGTCCTTTCACGTAAACAAATAAACATTAATGACACCGACACAGCTGGGTCCTTAACCACGCGGTTAGCTGAGGCCGGTACCGAGCAATTACTCGGTATCCTGACACAATTCGAGCAAAACACTGTCTCTGCTACCCCACAGACAACCGAAGGAGCAACCTACGCAAAGAAGATCACCAAGCAGGAAGCCCAAATAAGCTGGAACGCTGACTCGCATAAGATCGACAGACAGGTCAGGGCCCTGAATCCGGACCCCATTGCCTACAGCTTTCTTGGCGACCTTAGAATCAAAATCTGGGGTTCGCTGCCATCACAAGCCAATCATCATGAATCGCCTGGGACAATCACTAAAGTTGATGAGAAAGGCATACACGTCGCAACCCAGGACGGTTGCGTCATATTAACTCGTGTTCAGCTTCCTATAGGAAAAGGCGCAGTTTTGTCAGCCAGAGACATCCTAAACTCGCGCCAGGAACTACTCGCTCCAGGACTCAAATTTGAGGCTCATGCCTAAAGTTTTATTAATTAATGCAAGAATATAAAGATGCCATCCATTACCTCGAAGCAGTCGCTAAAGGAAACCCTTTGGAGTTCGCCAAGGGGGCTTCACCCATCTGTAAACAGATCTGTTTTGGGGTACTGCGCGACTATTATCGACTCGTCTATTTTCGCGATAGCCTGCTAAAGAAAAAGCTCCCAGCAAAACATCTGGATCTAAACCTTCTACTGTTATGTGGCATCTATAGCATATGTCATTTGAATCGTCCCGCGCACGCAAGTGTTAACGCTGTAGTTGAAGTTACTGTAATGCTCAAGAAGCCATGGGCAAAGGGACTCGTCAACGCCGTGATGCGCAATTTCCAACGTCAGCAGAAGACGCTTCAAGGCGAGTCTGAAAACGAACCAGAGGCTCAGTTGAACCACCCTACCTGGTTGATCGATCAGCTACGGGATTCCTGGCCTGATCTCGCCAATATGATTATGTTGGCGAACAACGAACCTGCGCCAATGACGTTACGAGTAAATCAAGCAAAGACATCTGTTTCAGAATATCAATCGTTACTGGAGGAACATGGATATGGTGGACAACCCATTTCCGGAGTCCCTTTTGCCCTTCAACTCTCCAAACCTGCGCCGGTAGAATCGCTACCGGGATTTACTGAGGGACTGGTGAGTGTGCAGGATGAGGCGTCACAGCTTGTTGCACCATTGCTTAATACTGAACCCGGACACCGAGTGCTAGACGCATGCGCTGCACCGGGAGGCAAAGCGTGTCACCTGTTGGAATTGCAACGAGAAATCGAACTGACAGCCATCGACAAAGACCCAAGGAGAGTCGTACAGATTAAGGAGAATCTGGACAGACTGGGGTTCGATTGCACGCTGATCACCTCGGACTTCTTCCAGTATTCAGGAGACAAATTCGATAGAATACTACTGGATGTGCCCTGTTCTGCGACTGGAATTATCCGGCGTCATCCAGACATTAAATTACTGAGAGATGGAGACGATATTGAAAACCTCACTGCTACACAATCCAAACTACTCAGTGCCGCGTGGGCCCTTTTGGAAGCGAATGGCGAACTCGTCTATTCGACCTGTTCAGTCCTTCTGGCAGAAAATGAACGTATTGTCTCCAATTTTGCAAACGGTCGGGATGACATAGCCGTGCTCCCTATCGATGTAAATCAGGGCAACAAACTTGAATACGGTCGCCAACTTTTCCCCCAATCAAATGGCCATGACGGTTTCTACATCGCGCGACTTAAGAAGGTTGGCTAGCTATGAAAATCATCATTCTCGGTGGCGGTGAGGTTGGAGGAAGCCTCGCGCACAACCTAACCAAGGAAGCGAGTGATATCACCGTCGTGGATATCGATGGCGACCGCCTCCGAGACCTTCAAGACCGTTACGATATTCGTACTGTACGAGGAATGGCTTCTCACCCAGACGTTCTTCGGTCGGCTGGTGCAGAGGACGCCGACATGTTGATCGCAGTAACTAATAGTGACGAAGTTAATATGGTTGCCTGCCAGGTCGCCTATACGGTTTTTCACACACCCACCAAAATTGCCAGAGTGAGATCAAGCGCCTACATATCCGGGGGCAGTATATTCAGAGATGACGCGATGCCTGTCGACGTCACGGTTAACCCTGAGGCCATCATAAAAGATGATATACGCCGCCTGATCGAAAATCCGGGGGCACTTCAGGTCATGGATTTTGCCGACGGTCAGGTTCAGATGGTGGGCATCAAGGCATACTACGGTGGTCCACTGGTAGATCAGGAATTACGAAACATCCGCAAGCATATGCCTATGGTGGACACTCGGGTCGCTGCTATTTTTAGAGACAACAGAGCGATCATGCCTCAGGGCGACACAGTTATAGAAGCTGATGACGAAGTGTTCTTCATTGCTGCTACTCGTGATATCCACTCGGTCATGAGCGAACTACGTCGAACTGAACCACCCAATAAACGCATCGTCATAGCCGGCGGTGGACACATTGGCCAGGGTCTCGCTGAATCGGTAGAGGATCGTTATGGCGTTCGTATCATTGAACAGAGCAGGCAACGCGGTTACGAGCTATCAGAGAAACTCGATCGTGCTATCGTCCTGGTGGGCGACGCATCAGATAAGGACCTTCTGGTCGATGAGAACATTGCAGAGACTGATGTGTTCTGCGCAGTAACCAACGACGATGAAGCAAACATTATGTCATCTTTGCTGGCAAAGAGTCTTGGTGCCAAGAAGGTCATTACGTTGATTAACAATCCTGCGTACGTGGATCTGATCGGTAGTGAAATAGATATTGCCATCTCTCCACAACAATCTACTCTCGGCACGATCCTGACCCACATAAGACGCGGTGACGTCGTTAAAGTGCATTCCCTGCGTAAAGGCGCAGCAGAGGCAATCGAGGCGATTGCACATGGTGACGAGTCCACCTCAAAAGTTATTGGTCGCTCTTTAGGAGAGATCAACCTGCCAACCGGCGCCTCCATCGGTGCATTGGTGCGAGGAGAAGACGTTGTTATCGCCCATGACGATATCGTAGTGAAACCACAAGACCATCTGATTTTGTTCCTCGTGGATAAATCTAAAGTCAAAGACGTGGAACGTTTGTTCCAAGCACCCTTAAGCTTTATCTAGAGAGCCTTCGGCCATGCATCTACAGATCGCGCTTCGAATCGTAGGTAGTCTGCTGATGATGTTCAGCCTGACGATGTTGTTACCGCTTCTCTGGTCATTCTACTTCAGCGACGGGGTAGCAATCGTTTTCGTCAACGCCTTTGCCTATACCTTCGTGGTGGGATTTTTGTTGTGGCTGGTCTTTCGACGCTATCAGGCCGAAATGCGCATTAAAGACGGTTTTCTTGTCACCGTTATGTTTTATCTGGCACTGGGTTCATTTGGTTCTATACCATTCGCCAATACAGATGGTATCGGGCTATCGACCGCCGATGCACTCTTTGAATCTTTTTCAGGTTTAACTACCACTGGTGCAACGGTAATCACAGGTTTAGACGAGATACCGCAATCAATCCTTTTCTACAGGCAGCAACTCCAGTGGTTAGGTGGAATGGGTATCATCGTACTAGCTGTCGCTATTCTGCCAATGCTGGGTGTCGGTGGTATGCAGCTCTATCGTGCAGAAACACCCGGTCCGATGAAAGACAGCAAACTTACACCACGAATCCATCAAACCGCCCTGGCATTGTGGTCAATCTATCTAGGACTTACCACTACCTGTGCTCTCGCGTACTGGGTTGCAGGTATGAATTTCTTTGATGCAATCTGTCACAGCTTCTCAACTGTCGCTATCGGCGGGTTTTCCACCCACGATTTAAGCATAGGTTACTTCAACTCACCGGCTATCGAAGCTGTCGCAATCGTCTTCATGGTGATCTGTGGCATTAACTTTAGTCTTCATTTCTATGCATTTAAGGGAAACGCACATCACTATCTGGCGGATGAGGAAACTAGATTTTACTTCACGATTCTGGTCGTCGCCGCGATAATCACCACCTCCGTGTTATTGCTTCACAGTACTTACGACAGCTGGCAGGCTGTCAGGGCAGGCTTATTCACGGTCGTTTCCATTTTTACCACCACCGGCTTTACCACCGCCAACTTTAGTACCTGGCCCAGCATGTTGCCCTATCTGGTTTTCTTTGGGGCATTTACGGGGGCTTGTGCAGGTTCAACTGGCGGTGGCATGAAGGTCGTACGCGTGCTGTTAATCTGGAAACAGGGCATCCGCGAGATTTACCGGTTAATTCATCCCAACGCACTATTTCCGATCAAGTTGAATCACAGACCAGTGTCCAGCAGCGTAATTGAAGCAATCTGGGGATTCTTTTCTATCTACGTCATCCTGGTTCTAACGCTAACCCTGACCATGGTCGCTTCTGGAATGGATTTTTTGACTGCATTCTCCGCAGTCGGTGCTTGTATCAATAATCTTGGTCCAGGATTGGGAGACGTGGCACAACATTATGGCGACATCAGCGATTCCGCGAAGATAGTGTTGACCTTCGCAATGATATTAGGCCGTCTGGAAATATTTACTCTGCTGGTGTTGTTTACGTTTATGTTCTGGCGCAAATAGATGAACGATCGCACAAAGTGGGATCGCATTTACTCTGAAAAAACCAAACCCCTCAGCAATCCAGCTGAAGTACTTGTCCACAATACTCATCTCATTGGTGAAACGGGTCGCGCGCTCGACCTTGCTTGTGTCCTTGGACAAAACTCACTATGGCTTGCTCAAAGAGGCTTCGTTGTTGATAGCTGGGACATTTCGCAAGTCGCGCTAGATAATTTGAAGCGCGCTGGAACACAGGATCTATCAATACACACAAAGCAGGTTGATATTTCGGCTGCCAGTTTGGAATGCGAAGCCTATGACCTGATCATAGTCATTCACTATCTGAATCGAAACTTGGCAGACGCAATTGTCGAATCCCTTCGCCCTGGGGGGTTGCTTTGTTACCAGACGTTTACGGTAGAAAAGACCAAAGCTATGGGTCCCGGCAATCCCAAATTTCTGCTACAGCCCAATGAATTACTATCGATATTCGCGACCCTTCGTGTCCTTTCCTTCAAAGATGAAGGGCAGGCGAGAGATTGCTCTGCAGGGTTGCGCGGAGAGTCATACCTGATTGCACAAAAAAAATTTAGTGAGGTGGGTGATACTCTTCAGGCTTGTTGAAACGGTAGATCTTTTTCTCACCCGCCGGACGTTCACGAAATCGCTTATATTCCCATTGATATTGTGCCAATGACTGGCGTACGCACACCTCGATGGTCTTGTTCATTCCCCTCACAGCAACTTCCTCGTCATCATCAAATATCTCCGGCTCTGGCTCCCGGCAGTGAACAACAAATCGGCCATCCGATCCTCGCTCAACCGTGATGGCAACCACCCTCGCCCCGGTTCTTTTTATCAGTCTCGGAATCAGCACGTCAGTAAGTGCTTGCATACCGAAGAAGCTACTGAATATGCCACTACTGGGAACCTGATCAGGCAATATCGTAACCACGCCACCCGCTTCAAGGCAGCGAAATAAACGAGCAAGACCCTTCTTATTCGTTGCTACGAGCTCATTTCCAAAGCGTTCCCTGATACCGCGCATGATGGGTTGTAGATAGGCCTGACGAGGCGGATGGTACAGCGCGGTCATGGACCCATGACGCGCGAAATATACGTTAAACAGCTCCCAATTGCCGAGATGTGGCAACAGCACAATGACACCCTTCTTGGTCCCAATAGCATCAGTCAACGCTTTTTCGTTAGCAACGGATTCAAACCAGGACTCAAGACGTGCGCGAGACCCTAGCCATACAGCTGGCGTCTCTAGCATAGTCTGTGCAGTATGCTGCAAACTCCGCAAAACAAGTTGTTTCTGTTCCACAGGCGATAATTCAGGGCAGCAAAGTAATATGTTCTCTTGAGAAATCTTCGCTACCCGGGTGCCAATTCGATAGTTTAGCCACCCAATGAACTTGCCGAGGGTCTGTGACAATTTTCGTGGAAACACGGCCAATACCCAAAGCAAACATGAAGCCAGCCTGGTCATCATGTGGCAAGAGACTGACAATCTGCATGTCGAAAACACGAAACTTCATGATCGTTGACCATGCCAGTCGCTTGCATAAACGCATAGCAAATCGTCGGTCCAACAAATTTGAACCCTTTGGCCTTAAGATCTTTACTCATTGCCTCAGACTCAGTCGTTTGAGCTGGAAGGTCAGATAGGCGCCGCCAGTGATTCTCCTTTGGATGTCCATCGACAAAGGACCAAAGGTATTCAGAAAATCCGATTTCCGAGTCCATCAGCTCAAGATAACGCTGGGCATTGTTGACAGTACTCAGGATTTTTAAACGATTCCTCACGATCCCCGGATTCTTCATCAGATTCTCAACGCGAGACTCATCATATTGAGCGATTATCTGTGCATCAAAATTATCAAACGCGTTTCGATAGTTTTCTCTTTTTTTGAGAATTGTGATCCAGGAGAGACCTCCCTGCGCGCCTTCCAGTATGAGAAATTCTAACAACGCCGCATCATCGTACAGTGGTACACCCCACTCTTCATCGTGGTAACGTTCATACAGCGGATCGCCTAAACACCACCCACATCGTTGTTTGCTCATAGTTCTAACACCCAAGCATGTGTGAAAACCACACCGTCGGGTATACTTACGCACTTTTTGGGCCTGCGTAAACCCTCGATGTCAGACACGTTTCAAAATCTGATCCTCGCACTACAGAAATATTGGTCTGAGCAGGGCTGTGTCCTTATGCAGCCCTATGACCTAGAGATGGGTGCAGGAACCTTTCATCCCGCAACCTTCTTACGAGCAATTGGTCCGGAAGACTGGAAGGCAGCCTACGTCCAACCTTGTCGCCGACCTACCGACGGCCGGTATGGCGAGAACCCCAACCGTTACCAGTACTATTATCAGTTTCAGGTGGTCATGAAGCCATCTCCTGAAAATTTTCAGGATCTTTATCTCGATTCCCTTAGGGCGCTGGGTATAGATCCAATGACACACGATATACGGTTTGTAGAAGATAATTGGGAATCACCAACGTTAGGTGCATGGGGTTTAGGCTGGGAAGTCTGGATGGACGGAATGGAGATCACTCAGTTCACCTACTTTCAACAGGTGGGTGGCCTGGAGTGCTATCCGGTTATGGGGGAGATCACCTATGGTCTGGAACGCCTCGCCCTATATTTACAGGGGGTAGAAGACTTTCAGGACCTTATCTGGACAAAAACCGATAATCAGACAGTAACCTACGCTGACGTTTTTCATCAATACGAAGTAGAAATGTCGGCTTTTAATTTCGATGAAGCCGATGTCGATGGACTCCTGCACCAGTTCGATTTTTTCGAAGGCGAAATCGAACGACTGCTTAAAGCGGGATTATCACTTCCCGCCTATGAGTATGTTCTCAAGGCGTCTCACGCATTTAATTTGCTGGATTCTCGTCACGCAATTTCTGTCACAGAAAGACAACGCTTTATCTTAAGAGTTCGAACTCTCTCGAGAGCAGTAGCCACCGCCTACTTCGAATCAAGGCGCGCATTAGGGTTCCCTTTAGCTGAGGACGACGCGCGGCAATATGTCCTAAAGGAGCTGGCAGATGCGAAGTGATGATCTGCTTATAGAGATTGGTACCGAAGAACTGCCACCCAAATCACTTAAGTCATTAATGACCGCTTTGGCGGACAATCTAGCGAATGAGTTAACAGAGCGCGAGTTTTCCTACGACGACGTAGACGCATATGGCACGCCCAGGCGCCTGGCAGTAATAGTGACCGGACTCCACGAGGTACAGCCGGAACAAAAAATAGAAAAGCGCGGGCCTTCCATCAAAGCCGCCTACGCTGACGGACAGCCCACCAAAGCACTCCTAGGTTTTGTAAGATCCTGTGGTGTGGAGGATCCGGCGTCCCTGGACACGTTGAGTACTGACAAGGGTGAGTGGGTCGTTTTTCGAGAAGTCCGGCCAGGGAAATCCATCACTGACGAAATTGAAGCTATCGTTGACAAATGTGTTCGCGACCTGCCCATTGATCGGCGCATGAGATGGGGCAGTAATCGTACAGAATTCGTCCGTCCCGTACATTGGGCCGTCGCACTCTATGGTAGTGAACAGTTAAATTTTAGCTTGCTTGGATGCATGACAGGTGGTGAGAGCTATGGTCACCGATTCATGCACCCTGGTGCGATCAAGATCAGCGGTGCAAGTGACTATATTGATGAGTGCAGACAAGCAAACGTCATTGTGGATTTTCAAGAGCGACGAAAGGTCATCGAAGATGCGATCGCCAAGGAAGCGAGCGTTCAAGAGAGTGTCATCGATTGGGATCAGGATCTACTTGACGAAGTTACCGCTCTGGTCGAGTGGCCGGTAATCTTAAGCGGGTCTTTTGACAAATCATTTCTCGAGATCCCGGAGGAAGTGCTGATCTCTGCGATGAAAGAGCATCAACGATACTTCCATATGCGAAATGCGAGAGGAAAACTACAGCCTGGCTTCATTACTGTAGCAAACATAGCAAGCAAAGATCCCTCTATAGTTGTCACCGGCAACGAAAGAGTAATCAAGCCTCGCCTTGCAGATGCCGCGTTCTTTTTTTCAAGTGACACAAAAACATCTCTCGAAGAACAATTGTCGCGCCTTAGTAAAGTCGTTTTTCAGATTGAACTGGGAAGCTATCTGGACAAAGCGAAGCGAATTAGCGTCCTATCAGCTTTTATCGCTGATCAGATAGGAGGCGATTCGCAAAACGCTGCTCGCGCGGGACTTTTGTGCAAAGCCGATCTGGTGTCCGATATGGTGGGGGAATTCCCCGACTTGCAGGGGACCATGGGTGGACACTATGCAGCGAAGGACAATGAACATACTGAAGTTTGTGAAGGTATCCGCACACACTATTTCCCAACATCCTCTGGCGCCCAATTACCTATAGGTAAGGTTCCCAGTAGCGTTGCGATCGCCGATAAGCTCGATACCCTCGTCGGAATCTTTGGCATAGGACAAGCACCCACTGGATCAAAAGATCCATATGCACTTCGACGTCAGACCCTGGGCATCATTCGCATAATAATTGATAACGGTCTTTCTCTAGGCCTTAAGAAATGCCTTGCCAAAACTTCCGATATGTATCGTGAACAGCTTGGCAATTCCTCTGATAAACAATATCATTTTGATATTGAACCTATATATGGCTATCTATTGGATCGACTGGGTAACTGGTATCAGGATTCCGGCATCGATTTTGACGTGATCCAGGCGGTGCGAAACAGCGCAGTCGGAATCTCCGATCTCGCTGAAGCCAATGATCGCATTCGAGCGTTACATGAGTTCAAGGCCGGGGACAAAGCAAAGAACTTGATAGCTGCAAACAAGCGTGTTGCCAATATTCTCAGAGATACTGAAGACATGGATCTGCCCGAGATCGATATCAGTCTATTTTCACAGGCCGCGGAAAAAGACCTTTTCGTGGCGCTGACTGATGCGCAGGCGGCGCTCTCAGATACAACAGATTACAACGATAGATTATCGATCCTTGCAAATCAGCAGGATCAGATTGACCGTTATTTCGATGACGTTCTGGTCATGGATAAAGATGAAGACGTAAAACTCAATCGACTGGCGACCGTCGCACGTATGAGGCAGCTATTCCTGGAAGTCGCTGACTTCTCGTTACTTCAGGCTCCGTGACCGACAATATCGTCATTCTGGATCGTGACGGCGTTATTAATCATGATGCTGTAGACTACATTAAGTCCCCGGACGAATGGTCTCCTATTCTAGGTAGTCTGGAAGCCATCGCACTATTAAACCAACATGAATATAGAGTCTTTGTAGCGACTAACCAATCTGGTGTGGCTCGCGGACTCTACAGCGAAGAAACCCTCTCGGATATTCACGACAAGATGCAACGACTTGTGGTCGACGCGGGTGGCCAAATAGAGGGGATCGTCTATTGTCCCCATCATCCCAATGAGAATTGCGCCTGCAGGAAACCTAAACCGGGATTGCTGCATCAGGTCGAGACACTATGTGGTCAGTCTGTTAAAGGGCAGCCATTTGTTGGTGATTCTCTTCGTGATATTCAGGCGGCCCAGGCTGGAGGATGCAGACCGGTGCTTGTACTAACGGGCAACGGTGAGCAAACGAGAGACCAGGTTCCTTCCTATATACTTGCCTATAAGGATCTACATGCCTTTGCGCGAGCGATAACTACACGTCCAGATTAGCAACTGCCAGCGCATTTTCTTCGATAAACTCGCGGCGCGGCTCAACCTGGTCACCCATCAACGTACTAAACACCTGATCTGCGGCGATCGCATCTTCGATCGTAACTCTCAACATGCTACGGGCCTCAGGATCCATGGTCGTTTCCCACAATTGATCCGGATTCATCTCACCTAATCCCTTGTATCGCTGACGACTCTGTCCACGAAGTGCTTCCTGCTGCAACCATTCGAGTGCAGCCTCGAAGCTCGTAACCAACTCCGATTTCTCGCCTCTTTCAACGCGACCCGCTTCGGTCACTAGACTACCAATCTCTTCACCAACCCGTGCAATATTCTTATAGTCAGTCGACATAAAGAAATCACGCCCCAGAATGTACTCCTTACGATGGCCATGATTGATTACTGTCGCTCGTGGGTAGAATAGATGACGCTCTGGATCCTCAACCAAATCGAGCTCATACTGAGTTTGAGACGTCTGCCGGCGCTCCATCTTCGCGTCTAGCAAAGCTACCCATTGACCTACAGAATCTCTATCACTCAACACGCTGGCGTCAAGCAATGGCAAGTAGAGTAACTGATTGAGAACCGCTACAGGATAAATGCGTTCCAGCCGTTTTATCTGATCTTGAACATGGTAGTAAGTCTGTGCAAGACCTGCTAACTCTTCGTCCTGCAGAGGTGTAGCACCCTCAGCGGAATACAACTTGGCATCCGTCAAGGCAGCACCAAGCACATACTGAATCAGATGATCTTCGTTCTTGATGTACTGTTCTTCCTTACCACGCTTGACCTTATAGAGTGGTGGTTGCGCTATCAATACATGACCACGCTCAATGAGCTCTGGCATGTGCCTGAAAAAGAACGTGAGTAGCAATGTTCGAATATGAGCACCATCAACATCAGCGTCTGTCATGATAATGATTCGATGATACCGAAGCTTATCCGGGTCAAATTCATCTCTACCAATTCCACACCCAAGTGCAGTTATTAGGGTGCCCACCTCTGCGGAAGACAGCATTTTGTCAAATCTAGCCTTCTCAACGTTAAGGATCTTGCCCTTTAGCGGGAGAATCGCCTGATACTTTCTATCTCGGCCCTGTTTCGCCGACCCACCTGCAGAATCACCCTCCACAAGGTATATCTCAGATAGCGAAGGATCCCGTTCCTGGCAATCGGCGAGCTTGCCCGGAAGTCCTGCGATATCCAGGACTCCCTTTCGGCGCGTCATTTCTCTGGCTTTTCTTGCTGCCTCACGTGCACGAGCCGCATCAATCATTTTCTGGACAATCGCCTTTGCTTCTTGGGGGTTTTCCAGCAAATACGAAGACAGCGCACTACCCATCTCCTGCTCTACCGCGCCCTTTACTTCCGACGAGACTAATTTGTCTTTAGTCTGGGAAGAAAACTTGGGGTCGGGCACTTTGGCAGAAATAATCGCCGTCAGGCCCTCTCGAGCATCATCTCCCGTGGTTGAAACCTGATCTTTTTTACCAATCCCTTCGTTTTCGATGTAATTATTCAGTGTTCGGGTGAGCGCCGCCCTAAACCCCTGAAGATGAGTACCACCATCACTCTGTGGAATGTTATTGGTATAGGCGGAAACATTTTCCTGGTAGGAGTCGTTCCATTGCATGGCTACTTCCACCGTAATGCCATCTTCTCGTTCTTCTTTAAAGTGAAAAATGGTGTTCAACGGCGTCTTACTATGATTCAGGAACTCTACAAAGGTCTTCAAACCACCCTCGTACTTGAAAACCTCTGACTTACCGGACCTCTCGTCCGTCAGGTGGATAGAAACGCCAGAGTTAAGAAAAGACAGTTCCCGCAAACGTTTCGCAAGTAAATCATAGTGAAATTCAATATTACTGAAAGTCTCAGCGGAGGGCTTAAAGTGAATCTGGGTACCACTCTTGGTCGTCTCACCGACTACTGCCAATGGCGCGCGCGGCACACCATTGCTATAGCTCTGTTCCCAAACCTGGCCATCTTTCCAAATAGTTAGATTTAGCTCTTCAGATAGCGCATTCACCACGGAAACGCCAACACCATGTAGTCCGCCGGACACTTTATAGTTACTGTCGTCAAACTTACCGCCGGCGTGCAACACCGTCATAATAACTTCCGCAGCAGACTGCCCTTCCTCATGGAGATCTGTCGGAATACCGCGACCATCATCAGATACAGACACCGATTCATCAAGGTGCACAGTCACCTTGATGACATTGCAGTATCCTTCAAGAGCCTCGTCTATCGCGTTATCCACCAGTTCCTGAACCATGTGATGCAAGCCGGTGCCATCATCAGTGTCACCAATGTACATCCCGGGCCGTTTCCTAACCGCATCAAGGCCTTTTAACACCTTTATACTGCTCGAGTCGTAGGTACTATCGTCATCGCTCATCAAATCTCTCCTGTTACAACCCCATGTTTCACGTGAAACATCGCTTTACATCTATCTCCCCAGCATTCCAGCAATGCCCTGCTATCAATACCAGTCGTCAGCACTTGTTTTTCGCGATCAGCGAAATATTCGCATATCCTTGCCCGATGGCCTGAATCTAGCTCTGAAAACAAATCATCCAGCAAATAGACCAGATTATCATCCAGGTCTTCGCCTTGCGTGATAACCAGCATCCACGAGAGCATTTTCAATTCGCCTCTTGAGCAGGTTTTCGCGGCATCATCGCCAGCCACCAGTATTTTAACATCCGCACGGTGAAAACCCTTA
Organism: uncultured Gammaproteobacteria bacterium; assembly: GCA_913045175.1. Lineage (GTDB taxonomy): Bacteria > Pseudomonadota > Gammaproteobacteria > Pseudomonadales > Azotimanducaceae > UBA7455. The sequence goes on from CAJWQG010000022.1 coordinate 21,524, forward strand.
TTAGTAAAGCCTCTTTTTAAATCATTTTGTAGTTCGTTGCGTAGCACCTCTTCCAGGGCAGATTCCGTATTCCAGCCCGGCTCATATCGCAGCGTAACTTCTGATATACCCGTCAACTCGGAATTCCTAGCGAACCTCCCACAATACTCTTTCATGTACCGGGTTCGGAACTGGTGAATCAGTTCACTAAGCCGAGCCAGCTCTTTACTCCACACTTCCAACTCTGCATCACCTGCATGTGAGTGCTTCAGCAGCTGATTTCGCTGCTGTAGACAACGCGTAGCGTCCTCCCATATAGAACGGAAGGAAGGTTCCACGTGAAACACACCCCAATTCAAAAAGCGTCGACGGTACTCAGGACCACCTATTAATAGATTTACCGTTTGCGGCTCGAGCACCAATATCGGCAAGGTAGCCGCTAGCTCGCTGGTTCGTTGAATGGTGTTGCCAGATAAAGAAAGTTTTTTGGTTCCCGACCTATCTCTGGATACCGCTATTTCACGGGCCCCTTCGCACACCCCACTCACCCGACATACGTCAGCACCTCTACGAATCAACGGATCAGCATTCGTACTGCGAAACGTTCTAGCGCTCCCTAGAAAATATGCACTTTCCAGCAAACTTGTTTTTCCACTACCGTTTTCACCAACGATGACATTAATCGTCGGCGCCAGGTTTAGCGAAGCTTTTTCAATATTGCGGATATTGGTGACATCAAGCCGTTTCAGGCTCATAACTTCATCGGCATGACCACATAGATTGCATCGTCATTATCGGGTTCTTCAAGCAGCGCACTGCTGTTTGCGTCGAGCACGGTGATACGAACCTTATCGCTGTCTAATACACCCAATACATCCTGGAGATAGCTCACATTAAATCCAATCTCCACGGCATCGCCCTGATAATCCACAGATACGGTTTCTTCCGCCTCTTCCTGTTCTGGATTGTTAGCAGAAAGCTGAATTGTTCCGCTAGTAAAAGACACTCGAATCGCTCGAAATTTCTCATTAGAGAGGATCGCCGTACGACTCAGGGCCTGACGGAGTTCCTCCCTATCTGCATGAATTACACGATTTCCGTCCCTTGGAATTACGCGCTCATAGTCCGGAAACTTACCATCAAGTAATTTAGTCGTCAGGGCAAACTCGTTAGTCGCCACCCGAAGATGGTTGCTACTAATGGTTACCACAACATCACCGTCTACTTCCTGGAGCAAGCGCTGCAGTTCAAGCACACCTTTACGCGGTAGGATAACCTGTTTGTCTGCGTTCGCTTCAGGTACACCAAGGCTATTCAATGCCAATCTATGTCCGTCAGTCGCTACGGCCTGAACCATTCCCTGACCAATTTCCAGTAACATACCGTTGAGGAAAAAACGCACATCCTGTTGCGCCATCGCGAAACCTGTTTTATCCAATAGGTTTTTGAACGCCTTACTGTTCACCTCAATGGAAAGCTCATCAACAGAAGTCTCTACCGTCGGAAAATCCTGGGCAGCAAGGGTAGACAACGTGGATTTGAATCGACCAGATTTCACCACCAGGCGCTGATCTTGCAACTCAATATCAATATCAGCCTTCTCAGGCAATTGGCGACATATGTCCATTAATTTCCTTGCTGGGACAGTAACCTCACCGACCTCCGCATTGGCAATCTCTACTTTGCCAATCAGCTCGACTTCCAGATCTGTACCAGTAAGTGACAGCTGGTCTGTTTCTACCTTTATCAACACATTCGACAGGATGGGGAGGGTTTGGCGTCTTTCCACAACACCAGCCACCTGCTGTAACGGTCTTAATAAGGACTCTCTGTTAATAGAGAATTTCATACATTACCCTTATTTGTTAGTAAGCACTCGCTCACCTACAACAATCAATTTATATATTTTAAATCAATGCCTTATAGTTTTTACTAAACCATCATTGGGCTAACGACATAGGATGTATTGCGGTCATCAGGATCGGTCAATAGGCACGCACTGCTATCGTCGATAAATTCGATTTTAAGTTTGTCACCCCGCATGGTAGACAACACATCAAGGAGATAGCCCACATTAAAGCCAATTTCCAGCGCACCTCCGTCATACTCTACCGATACCGTTTCGTCAGCCTCTTCCTGAAGTGGATTGTTAGCGTGAATATCCAGCTTTCCAGCATCCATCTGTAAACGCACATTCCGATACATTTCGTTGGACAGTATCGAGGTGCGATTTAGAGCTTCTCTAATATCAGATCGATTACCTACCATGATCTTGTCTCCACCTGAGGGGATCGCCCTGGTGTAGTCCGGATAAGATCCATCAATCAGCTTGGTAACCAGTACCGCGTTCGCTGCCTCGGCCCGCAAATGATTACTCGAAAACTGGAGCTTCGCGTCTCCTTCGCTGTCCTCATTGAGCAACCTCATAAGCTCGTGGACACCCTTGCGTGGCACAATAAACCGCTGATTGTCCCCACGCACTTCATGTTCGACGAAGCTTGTTGCCAGTCTTTGGCCGTTGGTGGCAACCAGCCGGATCACGCCTTGCTCCAGCTCAACCAACACTCCATTAAAAAACAATCTGACATCCTGTTGCGCCATCGCGAAGCTGGTCTTGTCGAGCAATGAACCGAGTATTGCTGCCGGAACCTCTAACGCAACAGCACCTGTTTCGGGCTCTACATTAGGAAAGTCTATTGTCGGTAACGTTGCGAGATGGGACCTGAATTCTCCACTTACGACTGACAATCGAGAGGATTCTTGAGTGAGCTTTAAGGTAGCACCGCCAGCAAGGCTTTTGCAGATATCCATCAACTTTCTCGCCGGCACTGTCAGTTCGCCCGACTCATCAATTTCTACATCCGTCACGGTGGCTGATAGCTCTACTTCCTGGTCTGTACCAGTTATCGTCAGCACACCCTCTTCTGCTACAAGCAATAGATTCGAAAGAATTGGCAAAGTTTGGCGTCGTTCAACGACACCAGCGACCAGTTGCAATGGATCAAGCAGCGCTTCCCGGCTGATGCTAAGTTTCACAATCTATTGGTTCCTTCAGGACGTCAGCATTCGCAGCAGATTATTATAGTCTTCGTCGATATCGCGTTTACTCTCTCTTAATTCTTCTATTCTGCGAACCGCATGAAGCACGGTTGTATGATCCTTGCCGCCAAAAGAATCTCCTATCTCGGGCAAGCTATGGTTCGTCAATTCCTTGGCCAAGGCCATAGCGATCTGTCGCGGCCGAGCGATTGAAACCGATCGCTTCTTTGAATGGAGGTCACTGATACGAATCTTATAGTAGTCAGCAACGGTCTTCTGAATATTCTCAATACCTACCTGCCGATCCTGAATTGCTATCAGGTCACGTAATGATTCTCGCACCTGGTCGACAGTAATACTTCTTCCAGTGAACTTGGCGTTGGCTATTACTCTTTTTAGAGCGCCTTCCAATTCCCTCACATTCGCGCGGATTCGTTCGCCGATAAAAAATGCAGCTTCATGAGGCAGGTCGGCCTGCTCCAGATCCGCCTTTTTCATTAAAATAGCGACACGAGTTTCAAGATCCGGCGGCTCTAGCGTTGCTGTCATTCCCCAAACAAACCTACTTTCTAGCCTCTCCTCAAGGCCTTCAATCTCTTTGGGATAGCGGTCACAGGTTAAAATGACTTGCCGTCCCCCCTCCTGTAACCTATTAAAAACATGGAAAAATTCCTCCTGAGTCTTCATGCCCTTGGCGAGAAACTGAATATCATCCATTAACAGCACGTCCACTGATCGATAGTACTGTGTAAAGTCAGCCATAGTGCCATGCTCAATAGCCCTTACCATGTCCTCCATGAATCGCTGCGAATACATGTAAGCAACATTCAGATGCGGATTACGCTCTAGAATTGAATTACCCACCGCATGCATGAGATGCGTCTTGCCTAACCCCACACCACCGTATAGCAGCAGTGGATTATAGGATGCGCCACCAATATTCTCTGTCACCTGCAGTGCAGCAGCTCTCGCGATCTGATTCGAACGCCCTTCTACGAAGGTGTCAAAAGTGAAATCTTTGTTTAAATCAAGTAAAGGATAAAAAGACTCACTCTCGGCAAATGCGTTTTCTCCCTTGCGCTTTACTTTCTGAGTGCTGCCAATTTCGAGCCGGACTTCCTGATTTCCGCCTGTGCGAACCAACTCAATAATCCGTTGCAAGAACTGATCATTAATCTGATCCCGGATATATTTATTCGGTGCCAGTAGCTTGACTTCTGTGTTGCCGGTTACTACCTGGAGGGGTTTTATACAGGTGTTAAATTGTTGCGTAGAGAGTTCATCTTCAAGACTCTGTAAACATTTTTGCCAAATACTGATCCCCACAGAACCCCCGTGATTATTTCGTTTATTATAGCTTTTTGCGGCAGGAAGCTCGTTAGCTAGTCACGCACTACGTGTTTAAAAAGCTGTTTCTAGTACACATGACAATGTCATATGTAAGACGCAAATAGTAACGCCAAAGGCATTGACAATGCAAAGCTCAATAGGCAAAAAGTTGATAAAAAATCTGTTTATTTATCAATAAGTTATACAATAAGAACATCAGTAAGCAGTGATCATCCTGTGGGTAAGTTGTGGATATAATTTAACAAACCGCATGAATATTTTTTGGAGTGCATAACATCGCTATTCATCCAACTGTTATACACAGATAAATAACATCTTCGAGGTATCTCCATACACGAGATATTAATCGTGCAACCAATTGAAATTATTAAATTAACTACCGTAATCCACAGATTAAGATTATCTAATAAAAACAATAATAAATTTTATATATATATATTATTTAATAATTACGTATTCCACGAATAGTGAGTTATGAGGTCCTCATTGACTGACATTAGGTTCTTCATTAGAATCCGCCGCTCTCTCAATTGGGTCTCTATGATGAAAAGAACATTTCAACCAAGCGTGATAAAACGGAAGAGAACCCATGGTTTCAGGGCCAGAATGGCCACCAAGGCTGGCCGTCAGGTATTAAAAAGACGACGTTCCAAAGGTCGCAAAGAACTGTCTGCTTGATAAATGCAGCTCCTATGGGCTTACCCAAAAGAGCCCGATTGCAGCACAGCAGAGAATTTAATGCGGTTTTTGAACAGAACACGTTTCGGGTTTCAACGCCAGGGTTCCTAATCCTGGCAAAAAAGAACGATTTTACCTATAACAGACTGGGTATGATCATTAGCAAAAAAACAGCCCCCACCTCAGTAAGACGTAACCTGGTTAAACGGTTGATAAGGGAAACGTTTCGCCAGACGCAACTTGGGGCCTTTGATACCGTAGTTCTGGCGCGTCCACCCGTAAATAGGGAAACAAAAACACAGCTTCGGAAAAACCTGTCTCTGCTTTTCGCGGAACTTGAGACAAAAGTGGGGTATCAGTGAAGAAACTGGCAATGTCGGTGATCTGGATTTATCAGGCTACGATCAGTGGTTTATTTGGCCCGCGGTGCAGGTTTTATCCGTCCTGCTCTAATTATGCTATACAAGCGATTGAGAAGCATGGGGTGACACGCGGTAGTTTCCTGGCGGTTAAGAGGATCTGCAAATGCCACCCGTTACATCCCGGGGGCGTTGATATGGTGCCAAACCGGCCAGAAGACGAACTGCTGGGAGGGCAAAATTGATGGATTACCAGCGAATTATCATATTGCTTGGTCTCGCCGTAACCTCATATTTTCTTATATTGGCGTGGAATGATGATTATGGGCAGGGCAGGTCTCCTGATGTTTCTCAGGAAGTGCTATCTGACACGACATATAGCTCATCACAGAATGTTGAAATATTACCCCAATCGATACCTCAGGCAATTCCGCAAGTTGCCGACCACGAAGATTTGATACCCACAATTGAACCTTCAGATTACCGTCAGGTGCAGAAACCTGATCCAGGCACTTCGGATCGTTTTATCCTGGTGACTACGGACGTGTTGTCTTTGACCCTGGACAAACTTGGTGGAGATATAACATCTGTATCGCTTAGAAACTTCCCAACCAACATAGAGACGCCCGAAGAATCTTTTGTGTTGGTTGACCCACGTAACGCCTATAGCGCTCAGAGTGGGTTGATTGGACCAAATGGTACGGATACGCCAGCTGGCAGACCTACTTTTTCTAGTTATTCCAATGAATACAACCTGGGGGAAGAAGAGCAACTCAGTGTAGAACTGAGTTTTGTGCAGGACGGTGGTGTGAAAATTGTAAAGGAATACGTTTTTACCAGATCCAGCTATCTTATTGATATCAACTATTTGGTTGAAAATGGGAGCGAAGACGATTGGTCTGGAGCTGTCTTTGCACAGATAAAAAGAGATTCACAGGATCCCCATAACGTCGATACGAATGCAATGGGAATGCGTCCCTTTGTGGGTGGAGCAACACGTACAGAAGAGGCTTCATATCACAAGTTAGAGTTTGACGACATAGAAGAGTTGACCTTTAGTGACAAGCAGACCGGTGGTTATATAGCGCTTGTGCAACACTATTTTGTTTCTGCTTTCGTGCCTAACAGAGAAGCTGAGCATAGTTACGAGGCGAGAAAGTTGCCCGGGCAGGACGTATATATTTTTGGTCTCACGTCACCCTTGTGGACGGTTACCAGTGGTGCTCAAGATCGACAATTGATTCAGTACTACGTAGGTCCAAAAGATCAGTATCGACTGAGGGATATTGCAACCGGACTGGATCTGACGATTGACTATGGGTTCTTATGGTGGATGGCGCAGCCACTGTTTTATCTGCTAACGAATATACAACAGTATGTTGCCAGTAACTGGGGTTTAGCCATTATGCTGTTAACGCTTTGTGTTAAAGCGATAATGTATCCGTTGTCTGCCGCCAGCTACCGGTCGAATGCCAAGCTGCGAAAGTTGCAACCAGAGATGCTAAGGCTAAGAGAGCAATATGGCGATGATCGTCAGAAGCTTTCGCAGGGGATGATGGAACTCTACAAAAAAGAAGGTACTAATCCACTAAGCGGCTGTTTTCCATTGTTGTTGCAAATGCCTGTTTTTCTTGCACTTTATTGGGTTCTTTTGGAAAGCGTCGAGTTGCGTCAGGCCCCCTTTGTATTGTGGATCGATGACTTGTCAGTGATGGATCCCTACTTTGTCTTGCCTATTCTCATGGGTGTTTCAATGTATTTTGTGACGATGTTGCAACCTGAACCACCGGATCCAATGCAGGCGAAAATATTCAAAATGATGCCCATCATGTTTACGTTTTTCTTCCTGTGGTTTCCTGCGGGCTTGGTGCTTTACTGGTTGGTTAATAACGTATTGTCTATCTTGCAACAGTGGTATGTGACAAGACAGATTAACGCGGGAAAATGAATCGGGCGCCGGCATGTATGAGAAGGATACGATAGTCGCCTTAGCTACTCCGTTAGGTAAGGGTGGTATTGGTGTGGTACGCGTATCAGGGCCGTTAGTTACTGATATTGCTAACGGTATGATTGGGGGGATTCCTGAAGAACGTATAGCCACCTTTACGAGCTTTCTTGATGCCGGTGGTTCCCCGGTAGACCAAGGTCTCGCCTTGTTATTTAAATCACCTCGCTCCTTCACCGGAGAAGATGTCCTGGAAATTCAGGGTCATGGCGGACCTGTCGTTATGAACTTGATCGTAGAAAGGGTCGTTGAACTCGGGGCCCGGTTGGCCAGACCAGGAGAGTTTTCAGAGCGAGCATTTCTCAACGATAAAATCGATCTGTCACAGGCAGAAGCGATCGCGGATCTGATTGATAGCGCAAGCAATCAAGCTGCAATGAGCGCAATGCGATCTCTCCGCGGAGAATTCTCCAGGAAGGTATATCACATAACAGAATCCCTGGTACAACTTAGGACATATGTTGAGGCGGCGATCGACTTCCCAGAGGAAGAAATCGATTTTCTGGAGGACCCTCGAGTCAATTCCGGACTCGATGCCTTGATTGAAAAAATTTCCGATTTGAAGAACGAGGCTACCCAGGGGGCGCTGCTACGGGAAGGGGTAAGCATTGTATTGGCAGGTCGACCCAACGCGGGAAAATCCAGTTTGATGAACCGTTTTACAGGAACGGATACCTCTATAGTGACAGAAATAGCGGGTACAACTCGCGACGTGATAGACGAGCATGTTCATCTGGATGGCGTACCAATTAGGTTGATAGATACTGCCGGATTACGTGAAGGCGGTGATCCAATCGAAATAGAGGGTGTTCGACGAGCGGTCAAGGAAATAGATCAGGCAGATTTTGTGCTGATTGTGGTTGATCTTGGTGCACACAGGGAAGACCTCAATAGTCATGTTGAGCAGCTAATGTATGAAATACCAAACAACGCCCCATATTTGGTCGTGCTGAATAAATCGGATATCTGGCAGCCAACGACGGTGGACCTGTCATGCGAGTATGTACTCACTTCGGCGGTAACTGGTGTAGGCATTGATGTGTTAAAAGGTCGATTGAAAGAAGGAATCGGCTACACTGTTGGAGGTGAAGGGACATTTATAGCGCGCTCCCGTCACTTGGATGCCCTGCAGCGGGGACTAGAAGCACTCTCAAAGGGGAAAACAGCGTTTGCTGATAGCAGGGCTGGGGAATTGCTCGCGGAAGAGCTGCGCCGTTGCCAGTTGGCCTTAGGAGAGATAACTGGAGAGTTTACGAGTGATGATCTACTGGGAAGAATATTTTCCAGCTTCTGCATAGGAAAATAAGTACTTGGGCGGTAAATGGACATTGATTAACCCATGCGTATACTTGCGATCCGATTGAAATCGATCATATTCCATGACTGAAAAACACTTCGAGGTCATTGTCGTCGGTGGTGGGCACGCCGGGACTGAAGCTGCACTCGCGTCGTCGCGAATGGGGTGTCGTACACTTTTGCTCACACAAAACATCGAAACGCTGGGTCAGATGTCATGTAATCCAGCTATCGGTGGAATTGGCAAAAGTCACCTGGTTAAAGAAATCGATGCATTGGGTGGCATCATGGCTCGGGCTGCTGACGAGGCTGGAATCCATTTTCGTACCTTGAATGCCCGGAAAGGACCAGCGGTTAGGGCCACAAGAGCACAGGCGGATCGAGCGCTTTACAAAACAGCGATTCGGAACGCACTGGAAGAACAGCCCAATCTGCTTATATTTCAGCAGTCAGTGGATGACCTGTTGGTAGCAGGCGATCGTATCGAAGGCGTTACTACTCAGATGGGTTTGTCATTCTACGCACCTACTGTCGTATTGACCGTCGGAACTTTCCTTGGGGGAGTTATCCATGTGGGGATGGAAAAAAGGGAAGGCGGGCGTGCGGGGGATGCGCCGTCCAATCGACTAGCTGCTCGGTTGCGCGAGCTACCCTTTCAGGTGGGTAGGTTGAAAACGGGGACACCACCCAGAATAGATGGAAAAACCATAGATTACAGTGAGTTAGAGTCACAACCAGGGGATGAACCACGCCCTGCTATGTCCTATTTGTCAACGGGAGAGGAGCACCCGCGTCAGGTAGCTTGCCATATCACACATACGAACGAGAAGACGCATGACGCGATCCGGGCGGGGCTGGACCGGTCCCCACTTTTTACAGGGGAAATCGATGGTGTAGGGCCACGTTATTGTCCTTCTATTGAAGATAAGGTAGTGAGATTCACTGATCGATCATCGCATCAGATTTTCATCGAACCCGAGGGACTCAATACCCGAGAGGTTTATCCTAATGGCATATCCACCAGTCTGCCCTATGATGTGCAGCTGGACCTGGTACAGAGCATCAAGGGCTTTGAACAAGCACACATTACGCGCCCGGGATATGCGATCGAGTATGACTATTTCGAGCCGCGTGACCTGCGGACGTCGCTGGAGACCAGGTACCTGGCAGGTTTGTACTTTGCCGGACAGATCAATGGTACGACTGGGTATGAAGAAGCGGCGGCGCAGGGGCTGGTTGCAGGAATTAATGCGGCTCTGAGTGTAAAAGAGGAAGGCCTCTGGTGTCCCGATAGAAGTCAGGCGTATATCGGCGTATTAATTGACGATCTGATTACCCTTGGTACCAAAGAACCATACAGAATGTTTACCAGTCGAGCGGAGTACCGTTTGGTTCTGCGCCAGGACAATGCAGATCGCAGATTAACTGCTATTGGCCGAAAGCTCGGCCTCATAGACAATGATCGGTGGCGCATGTTTAGCGAAAAAGAGGCTGGTATTGGCGCCCTGTCAAAGGAGATGGCCAGCAGGTGGGTTCAGCCTGGTGATGCAAAGTTTGAAAATCATCTGGGTAAACCGCTGTCCAGGGAATACAACTTGCTCGATCTACTCAAAAGACCGGAAGTCGAAGTAGAGTCATTATTAAGCCTGGCGGGCCTGCCTGATAATAATGCCGGGGTATCCGAACAGGTGGAAATTGATTGCAAATATGCCGGTTATATCAGTCGCCAGCAGCAGGAGATTGATCGGGTCAGATCCCAGCATGGTCTCGGGATACCAAAAGATATCGATTATTCTGGTGTTGCGGGTCTGTCCAATGAGGTAAGCCAGAAGCTACACGAAGTCAGGCCCGAAACCATTGGTCAGGCAGCGAGAATTTCCGGGGTAACGCCAGCAGCTGTATCTCTTTTGCTAATCTACCTAAAGAAGCATAAAGCGTCGGCGGCACTGAAGTCTGCTTGATGACGCTTGGTCAAATTCAGCAAGGATTAGGTGAGTTTCCCTTTCCTGTTTCATCGGATCTTTCTGAAGCTTTAGAAGATTATCTAAGACTCCTTGAGCGCTGGAACAAAACCTATAACCTGACTGGTATCCTTAGTGTGGAACGGATGGTGACGCATCACCTGATGGATTCACTGTCTATAGTGCCATTGATTGACGGAGCACACATTGCTGATGTTGGTACCGGTGCAGGATTGCCAGGCATCCCGTTGGCACTCCATTTTCCAGAAAAGCACTTCACTTTAATTGACAGTAACGGCAAGAAAATACGCTTCCTGACACAAGCAAAAATAGCGCTGGGATTAAACAATGTCACCATTGTCCAGGAACGAATGGAGCTGGTGCGTGATCAATTTGATCAGGTTGTATGTAGGGCTCTGGCGCCGCTTGATGAACTGGCAAAATCATGTGCACACTTGATGGCCTCAAATGGTACCCTGCTCGCTATGAAGAGCGGCGATCATGAACCGTTATCAGCGGCTGCGCCGTTACAAGTTAAATGCCAGACGCCGCTTCATGTACCCATGCTAAAAGAGGACCGAGTGGTTGTCACACTCGCTCACAAAACATCATCGTGAATTATCAATAAAGACATTCATTGTGATTAAGGAAATATGTCAGTGATATTGGCGATCGCCAATCAGAAGGGTGGCGTCGGAAAGACGACGACCAGTATTAATCTGGCAGCGTCCCTTGCAGCCATGCGGCGCGAAGTATTGCTGGTAGACCTTGATCCCCAGGGCAATGCCACTACTGGTAGCGGCATTGAGAAAGGCGATTCTCCCTATTCGACCTATGATGTATTGATTGAAGGACTATCCGTAGATGAGGCCAAGATCAACGTTGAATCGGCCGGCTATCATTTGCTTCCAGCGAATGCGGACCTGAGTGGCGCTGACGTGGAGTTACTAGATGTTCCAGAGTGGGAGTATCGATTGCGTAGGGCCCTGGCTCCCGTAAACGAACAATATGACTACATTATAATAGACTGCCCGCCTTCACTTAGCCTTCTGACGCTGACGGGTCTTGTCGCTTCCGATGGAGTGATTATTCCGATGCAGTGTGAATACTACGCGCTGGAGGGTCTGACCGCGCTCATTGGAACGATTTCGCGAATTACTGGCAAGCTGAACCCTGATTTGGAAATCAAAGGCATTGTGCGCACGATGTTTGACCCGCGTAATCGATTAGCTAAAGAAGTATCAAACGATCTGATAGATCACTTCGGTGACACCGTATTCCATTCCGTGATACCCCGCAATGTAAGGTTGGCAGAGGCACCAAGTTACGGTGTTCCTATCATGTATTATGATAAACAGTCACGGGGAGCCCGTGGTTATCTGGCGCTTGCAGGCGAATTGGCAAAACGTCTGGAACAAAAGGATTAATGGATGGTAACTAAAAAGAAAGGTCTCGGGAGAGGACTAGAAGCACTACTTGGCAGCGAGGTTAAGCCAGGCGCCCTTCTCGATGAGATCCCTATTGAGCGAATCAAGCCTGGGCGTTTTCAGCCCAGGAAAACATTCGCGGAGGAAGCGTTGGATGAACTCGCGGAATCTATTAGAGGCCAGGGGGTTGTTCAGCCGATTGTAGTGCGGGAACTAGCTGATACCCAATACGAAATCATAGCCGGAGAGCGTCGTTGGCGGGCTGCCCAGCGAGCGGATCTGGTGAAGATACCGGCAATCATTAGACAGGTAGATGATGAATCGGCGATCGCCATGTCGCTGATCGAGAATATTCAGCGCGAGGATCTTAATCCGATAGAAGAAGCACAGGCGCTTCAAAGACTGGTTGAGGAATTTGAGTTTACGCACCAGGAACTTGCTAAAGCGGTAGGTAAGAGTCGTGTTTCGGTCACCAATTATCTCAGGCTCAATGGTTTGTCCCCTATCGTGAAGGAGATGTTAGCCGAAGGGACCGTCGAAATGGGCCATGCCAGGGCACTTTTGTCACTGTCTAATGCGGATCAGGAGAAAATAGCAAGGGATGTGCGGCGTAGGCAGCTTAGTGTTCGAGAGACAGAAGCCGCTGTGCGTAGGCTTTCGCGGCCGGGTGCAAAGTCAAAAGGTAAAAAGTCGGCAGACACACGCCACCTGGAAGAAAAACTCGGGGCTCGTATTGGCCAGCCCGTTGCGATACAGCACACAGCCAAGGGAAAAGGCAAGGTGGTAATCAGCTATACCAACCTCGACGAGCTGGAGGGTATTCTTTCGCATTTTGGGGACCCTGAGTAACGCTTAACTGTTGCCCAACTAACGCATAGTCTCTATACTCTGACCCCCTATAAATGGGGGCTATACATGGCCCTTTTGTATGTACGGCATTTGTTTTGAAGGAAGCTCTAAACGGAAGTGTCGGCCGGATAGTAATTGTTCAGTTTATTGTAATGGTATTAGCCGCGGCCGGGTGTCTATTAATAGACATAGTGGCGGCTTACTCAGCACTGCTGGGTGGTTTGGTCTGTGTAGTACCAGTTGTATATGCGGCGGCACGTTTTCACGGCAAGACCTTGAAAGAGGGCACTGGATTAACACCTATATTGTTAGGTGAGTTAGGAAAGTTAGCGTTTTGCATAGCATTATTTGTGGCGGTTTTTGTGTTAATAAAGCCTCTGAATGTTTTGAGTTTTTTCGGTACCTTTATTGGGTTGCAGCTGACTTATATCGCTGTCCCGGTACTTGGGGTAAACCGGTTAAGAAGTCGGCAAGGCTGAAGAAAAGCAAAGAAAAATAAGAGACAAGAAAGGATTACGAATAGTTTATGGCTGGTGACGCACCGACATCGCAGGAATATATTCAACATCACCTAACCAACCTTGCTTACGGCAAGCATCCGGATGGTAATTGGGGGTTCGCGGGCAGCCCTGAGGAAATCGCTGATATGGGATTTTGGGCGATACATGTAGATACGATGTTCTGGTCAATTGGGCTGGGAATTATTTTTCTAGCAATGTTTATGACCGCAGCCAAGCGAGCAACCATAGGTGTACCAGGGACACTACAAAATGTCTGTGAAATGGCCATAGAGTTTGTCGAGGATAACATTACCCAGGTTTTCGGTACTCGACCCAATCCAATTATTGGTCCATTGTCGCTTACTATATTGATCTGGGTGTTTCTGATGAATCTCATGGATTTAGTTCCGGTGGACCTGATCCCACATGCGGCGCAGCTTGCAGGTGTTCCTTACTTTAAAATAGTGTCTACAACGGACCCCAATGCCACCCTGGGAATGTCGGTCGGAGTATTTTTCCTGGTGCTTTATTACAACTTGAAGATTAAAGGCCCGATAAAATTTGGTGCAGGGCTTATTACCCACCCTATTCCTCACTGGAGCATGTACTGGTTCAATTTCATTCTTGAGATTGTGGACATGATTGCAAAACCGTTGTCCCATGGCTTAAGACTTTTCGGTAACCTTTATGCTGGAGAGATGATATTTATCCTGATAGCGCTGTTATATAGCAGCGGTTTGATTCTTGGTTTATTTGGTGGCCTTTTGCAATGGGCATGGGCTGTATTTCACATTCTTATCATCTGTTTACAGGCTTTTGTGTTTATGATCCTTACAATCGTGTACCTGACTCAGGCGCATGAAACGGACGAACACTAGAGTTTAATTCTAAGACGATTAAAGTAGGAGCAAGTAATGGAACAATCGCTTATTTTTATTGCCGGTGGTCTTTTAATGGGACTTGGCGCTATCGGAAGTGGAGTCGGTATTGGCATCCTAGCGGGCAAATATCTTGAAGGTGTTGCTCGCCAACCGGAGTTACAACCAATGTTAATGACTCAGTTATTTATCTCATTAGCGCTGGTAGATGCCGTTCCTATTATTGCGGTTGGTATTTCACTTTATTTGATTTTTGCATTGTAGCATTGGCACCTAGCTATAAGATGCTGCTGTTGCAATGATTAATTGATGGGGTAGAACGAACGTGAATATTAATCTAACAATGTTTGGCCAGATGATTTCCTTCGTGATTTTCGTTTGGTTCTGCATGAAGTTTGTGTGGCCATATCTTTCTCAGGCAATGCGCCAACGCCAAAAAATTATTCTAGATGGCTTAGAAAGAGCATCGGCTGCGGAAAAACAACTTGAGCAAGCCAATGAGGCAGCAGATCTTGAGTTAGAGGACGCCAAGAAGCAGGCGGCGGAGTTGATTGGTCAGGCCCAAAGCCGAGCCAATCAGATTGTCGAAGAAGCTAAAGGTCAAGCCTCAGAAGAGGCCCAGCGGATCATTCAGGGGGCACAGGGCGATATTGATCAGGAAATAAATCGAGCTCGAGAAGAGCTTCGTGAACGAGTTGGTGAATTGGCGATAGAGGGTGCCGAGAAGATTCTCGAAAGCAGCGTCGACAAGAGCACTCATCAGGATATGCTCAAGAATCTGTCGGCACAGTTGTAGAAATGGCCGAAGCAGAACTCGCAACAATCGCAAGACCATACGCCCGAGCAGCGTTCGCGCATGCTGTAGAGCAGAAAGTTGGTCTAGGGCGCTGGTCAAGCATGCTTGGATTATTAGCGTCTGCGGTAAGTGAAGGCGTTGTGGCTGAAAGACTCGATGATCCAAAGCTAACCACGGAAGACGTCGCTGCTTTCCTCGGGTTGCTGTTGGAAGTAGACATTGATGATGAAGCGCGCAACTTCATCAATGTATTAGCCGAGTATGGTCGAATCGAATTGCTACCCCACATTGCGGACCAATACGAGCTTTTAAAAGCAGATCACGAAAGAACCATAAACGTCGAAGTTACCAGTGCATATGAAGTCTCTGACGAAGAGGCAGACAAATTGTCCGCGGCGCTGAAAACTAAGTTACAACGAGATGTTAATTTGACAACGGCGGTCGACGCGTCACTTGTTGGTGGTGTTGTCATCAAGGCGGAAGACACGGTCATTGATGGATCCATCAGAGGAAAACTGAGAAAACTGTCACAAGCACTACAGTAGGCAGATTAAGAATTAATTACATATAAAGGAACGGGACATGCAACAACTGAATCCTTCCGAGATCAGCGAGATTATCAAGCAACGAATTGCGAATCTCGATGTATCTTCAGAGGCACGCAACGAGGGAACAATCGTCAGTGTGTCGGATGGTATTGTGAGAATCCACGGACTCGCCGACGTTCAAAACGGCGAAATGATTGAATTCCCGAATAACCTCTTCGGCTTTGCATTGAACCTGGAGCGTGACTCGGTCGGTGCGGTGGTTCTGGGTGACTATAAGTCACTTCGAGAAGGGCAAACCGCAAAGTGTACCGGCAGAATTCTCGAGGTACCTACCGGACCTGAGTTGTTGGGCCGCGTGGTCGATGCGTTGGGTAATCCGATCGATGGCAAGGGCCCCATCAATGCGACTTCGTCTTCACCTGTCGAGAAGGTAGCCCCTGGTGTTATCGCCAGGCAGCACGTTGATCAGCCGGTACAGACCGGACTCAAATGTATTGACTCGATGATTCCAGTTGGCCGGGGTCAGCGGGAGCTCATTATTGGAGACCGTCAGACCGGAAAAACAGCCATTGCGATTGATACGATTATCAATCAGCAGGCTTCCGGCATTAAGTGTGTGTACGTCGCCATCGGTCAGAAGTTCTCGTCTATTGCGAACGTGGTCAGAACACTTGAAGAATACGGGGCGATGGAGAACACGATCGTAGTAGCTGCAGGTGCGTCTGATCCAGCACCTATGCAATATCTAGCGGCATACTCTGGCTGCTCCATGGGAGAGTACTTCCGTGATCGAGGCGAGGATGCGCTGATTATTTATGATGATCTCACCAAACAGGCCTGGGCTTACCGTCAGATTTCTTTGTTGCTCCGTCGTCCTCCTGGACGTGAAGCGTATCCTGGTGATGTTTTTTACTTGCACTCGCGTTTATTGGAGCGTGCTGCCAGGGTTAATGCTGATTACGTAGAGCAGCAAACTGGTGGAGAAGTGAAAGGTAAGACCGGTTCGCTAACAGCCTTGCCGATTATCGAAACCCAAGCGGGTGATGTGTCGGCTTTCGTACCAACGAATGTTATCTCCATTACTGATGGTCAGATATTTTTGGAAACGGACATGTTCAATTCGGGTAATCGCCCGGCGATGAATCCGGGTATCTCGGTATCGAGAGTAGGAGGAGATGCCCAGGTTAAGTTCATGTCTAAGATCAGTGGTGGTATCAAGCTTGCATTAGCGCAGTTCAGGGAACTGGCCGCATTTTCTCAGTTTGCGTCTGATCTTGATGAAGCGACCCGTAGACAGCTTGAGCATGGTGAGCGCATCTCCGAGTTAATGAAGCAGAAGCAGTACGCACCGATGAGCGTCGCTGATATGGGTGTGGTGTTGTTTGCAGCCAATGAAGGCTATCTCGAAGACGTAGAGACTGAGAAAGTTCTGGATTTTGAGGCGGCGCTTTTGTCGTACATGAATTCGGAACATGCTGATTTCATGGCTGAGGTAAATGAAAAGGGTGAATATAGCGATGAGGTCGTGGAAGCAATGACCAAAGCCCTGGATACGTTTAAGTCAACTCAAACCTGGTAACCCGGTAATGGCAGGTACAAAAGAACTTCGCAAACAGATTGCGAGTATCCAGAACACTCAAAAGATCACGAGTGCGATGGAAATGGTTGCAGCCAGTAAGATGCGTAAAGCTCAGGAACGTATGGCGCGTGGACGTCCGTATTCTGATCATATTAGATCTGTAATTGGGCATGTCGCCAATGCTTCACCAGAGTTCAAACATTCCCTGATGATCGAGCGTGAAGTAAAACGCCTGGGATACATTATCGTAACGACTGATAAAGGTTTGTGTGGTGGTCTTAACATCAACCTACTGAAAGCGGTGGTCAATGACGTTAAAACCTTTGTCGATAAGGATATTGAGGTAGACCTTTGCCTGATCGGTAATAAGGGCGCCCAGTTTTTCAGAAGTTACGGGGGTAACGTTGTTGCTGCGTCTAATCACGTAAGTGAAACGCCGGCGATATCTGATTTGATTGGTAGTATTAAAGTGATGCTTGATGCCTTCGAAGAAGGTCAGGTTGACAAGATATATCTTGCGAATAACGTGTTTATAAATACGATGACGCAGGTTCCAACTATTAGACAGCTAGTGCCGTTGGATCCCGATGAAGATACCGAACTCAAGCATCGCTGGGATTACATCTATGAACCAGAAGCGCGCCAGTTGGTCGAAGGTTTGGTCAAAAGATTTATTGAAGCGCAGGTTTATCAGGCGGTAGTCGAAAATGGGGCCTGCGAGCAGGCTGCAAAAATGATCGCCATGAAAAGTGCGTCTGATAATGCTGGAGAGATGATTGATGAGCTCCAGCTGATCATGAATAACGAAAGACAGTCAGCCATTACGCAGGAACTGTCAGAAATAATTGGTGGAGCGGCCGCCGTTTAGGTGGGCACTTGCCTGAAACGTCAGGATAAGAGGAATAGCAAATGAGTAGCGGACGAATCGTATCGGTGATTGGTGCGGTCATTGACGTTGAGTTTCCACGTGACGAAGTACCTCAGGTTTACGATGCATTGAAAGTAGACGAGGTTGATCTCACGTTGGAAGTCCAGCAGCAGCTCGGTGATGGAGTAGTACGCACCATCGCGATGGGTAGTTCCGAGGGTATCGCACGCGGGTTGCCGGTAAGCAACACCGACGCGCCGATTTCTGTACCTGTCGGTGAAGAAACCCTGGGCCGCATTATGGATGTGCTCGGTACGCCTATTGATGAAAAGGGCCCGATTGGTGAGCAGGAACGTATGCCGATTCACCGTAAACCACCCGCGTTTGAAGAGCAGGCTGGCGGTCGGGATCTACTCGAAACCGGTGTCAAAGTAATCGATTTGATCTGTCCCTTTGCTAAGGGCGGTAAGGTCGGGCTCTTTGGTGGGGCCGGTGTGGGCAAGACGGTTACTATGTTGGAGCTGATTAACAACATTGCGAAAGAACATAGTGGCTTGTCCGTGTTTGCGGGTGTAGGTGAGCGAACGCGGGAAGGAAACGATTTTTACCATGAAATGGCGGAAGCGGGAGTTCTCGACAAGATTGCGATGGTATTCGGCCAGATGAATGAACCCCCTGGGAACCGCTTGCGGGTAGCGCTTTCTGGTCTGACCATGGCAGAGAAATTCCGAGACGATGGCAAGGACGTTTTGCTCTTTGTAGATAATATTTACCGCTACACGCTAGCGGGCACCGAAGTATCTGCATTACTTGGACGTATGCCATCAGCAGTTGGTTATCAGCCGACGCTGGCTGAAGAAATGGGCGTACTTCAGGAGAGAATTACGACGACTAAATCGGGATCGATTACGTCGATTCAGGCAGTTTATGTTCCTGCAGATGACCTGACCGACCCGTCGCCAGCGACCACGTTTGCTCACCTGGATTCTACGGTGACACTCTCACGGGATATTGCGGCACTTGGTATTTATCCTGCTGTAGACCCTCTCGATTCAACTTCACGACAGCTGGATCCGCTTGTTGTTGGAGAGGAGCATTATGAGGTTGCTCAGGGCGTGCAGGGTGTATTGCAGAAATATAAGGAACTGCGTGACATCATCGCAATTCTCGGCATGGACGAACTGACGGAAGAAGACAAGCTCACGGTATATCGTGCACGTAAAATCTCCCAGTTCTTTTCCCAGCCAATGCACGTTGCTGAAGTATTCACTGGTCAGCCCGGTGTCTATGTTCCTCTGTCTGAGACCATCAGAAGCTTCAAGGGAATTCTGGACGGTGAATACGATGACTTACCTGAAGGTGCGTTCAGCATGGTAGGTAGCGTCGAGCAGGCAATTGAAAAAGCGAAGACCCTTTAGAGATTAAATCATGGCTCCTACAGTACTTTGCACCATCGTCAACGCAGAAGAGGAAATCTACTCTGGCCAGGTGGAGATGGTTATTGCGACGGGTACTATCGGTGAACTGGGTGTCATGCCCGGGCACACCCCTCTTTTGACAGGTGTCAGACCCGGTCCTGTTCGGCTGATATTAGAAGGCGGAGAGGAAGAAATATTCTTTGCCTCTGGTGGTTACCTTGAGGTTCAGCCAGCTGCAATAACGATTCTTGCGGACACAGCATTGCGTGCCGATGATGTTGATGAAGCTGCTGCCACGGCAGCACAGCAAAAAGCAGAGCAGGAGTTGGGCGATCAGCATTCGGATCTTGATTTTGCCAGGGTATCGGCAGACCTTCAGGAGCAGGTGGCCATGCTTAGAACCGTCCGTAAGTTCAGGGAAAGAAAGAGATAAACCCTGCCACCGGCTAGTCGTTCGGAGTAAACTGCGCTGAACACCAGTGTTGTGTACGATATGAGCGAGCAAAATCTCGAAGTCTGCATTCTAGCAGCAGGTATGGGAACGCGGATGAAGTCGACGATTCCCAAAGCACTGCAGCTTCTTGCTGGAAAACCCCTGTTAAGTCATCTACTTGCAAGTGTACAAGCGCTATCACCCACCAGGATACATGTCGTGGTTGGTCCGGAGGGTGATGCCGTGAAAACCGCGTTTCCCGATGACGACATAAACTGGGTTACCCAGGTCGAAAGGCGGGGTACTGGTCACGCGTTAATGCAGGCACTGCCAGATATGTCGGATAATTCCAGGGCGCTAATTCTGCTTGGTGATGCACCATTGGTTTCCATTCAGTCCATGATGTCTCTCGTAGAGGGGGATTCGCCCCTGAGTGTACTTACCGTCCATGTAGATGATCCGACGGGATATGGGCGAATAGTAAGAGGCGGTCCAGATCATATTTTGGAGATTGTCGAAGAACGCGACATCACGAGAGGACAAGAGGAAATCGACGAAATCAACACCGGTGTGATGTTGGCGGAAGTCAGTGGGTTGCAGGAATGGTTACCGCAGCTTAAGTCTGATAATGCGCAGAATGAACTGCTGCTCACAGACATTGTGTCGGTTGCCAATCGCGCTTCTCTTAACGTTAGACCTGTGGTGACAGATGATGAGGTTGAGGTGACCGGCGTCAATAGTTTTGGTCAGCTTACCGCGCTTGAACGGGCGCTTCAGCGACGGTATGCCCAGCATTTTTTAAGCGAAGGCGTACATATTGTTGATCCTGAACGCTTCGACGTTCGCGGCGATCTGACTTGTGGGAAGGACGTTTTTATTGATGTAAATAATGTTTTTGAAGGCGACGTCACCTTGGGTGATGGCGTTCGTATTGGTGCCAACTGTCACCTCATTGATACGGTAATAGAGCCAGGTTGCGTTATCAAAGATCACTCTCATCTTGAAGGATGTCGCGTGGGAGCGCAAAGCCAGGTTGGTCCTTTTGCAAGGCTTCGACCTGGCACTGTATTAAAAGAGTCTGTCGCTATCGGAAACTTTGTGGAAGTTAAGAACTCAGAGATTGGTAAAGGGACCAAAGCCAGCCATCTGACCTACCTGGGTGATGCCAGTATAGGCGACTCGGTTAATATCGGTGCGGGAACGATAACCTGCAATTACGATGGTATTGATAAGCATCGAACGCAGATCGACGACCATGTTTTTGTAGGCTCGAATACAGCGTTTGTTGCGCCTATCGTGATTGGTGCTGGCTCGACCATTGGAGCGGGGTCTACCATTACAAAAGATGTTGAAGAGGGCGTTCTTGCGTTATCACGGGGAAAACAGAAAAGCGTGGTAAATTGGAAACCTCCAGAGGTTAAGAACTAATGTGTGGCATCGTCGGTGCTGTAACTCAGAGAAATGTATCCGGGATATTGCTCGAGGGTCTGCAGCGGCTGAAATACCGTGGCTATGACTCTGCGGGCCTTTGCGTCATTGACCTAGAGGACGGCAGTCTGAATCAGACCCGACGCCTGGGTGATGTTGACGAGTTGTTTAAGGCCTGCGCGACAGGTCATGAGGGTGTCATTGGAATCGCGCATACGAGATGGGCAACGCATGGCAAACCAACTGAGGCAAACGCACATCCTCACCTGTCAGATGATGTGGTGGGCGTTGTCCACAACGGCATCATCGAGAATCACGAGAGCCTAAGAGAGGAGTTAGAAGCTGAATACACCTTTGAATCCGATACGGACACTGAAGTTCTTGCGCATTTACTTAATCGAGAAATAAGTGCGGCTGCGGATTTTCGAGAGGGCGTCTTCAGGGCGTTGAGTCATTTAGAGGGCGCCTATGCGATAGCGGTAATGCATGCTGGTTATCCAGATACACTTTTTGCCGCGAGGGTCGGGAGTCCATTGGTCATTGGCCTTGGAATCGGTGAAAACTTTGTCGCATCGGACCCTCAGGCTCTGCGGCCTGTAACCGATCGGTTTATATATCTTGATGAGGGTGAGGTTGTAGAACTTACCTCGAGCGAAGTTTCTATATTTGGCATCAATCGTGAAGTCATTGAACGACGTAGCATAAAGCTAGACGAGAGACAGGATACGGCGAGCAAGGGGAACTTTCGTCATTATATGCTGAAAGAAATCTATGATCAGCCTGACGCGATAAGGCAAACGCTGGAAGGTCGTTTAACGAGAGATCATGTGCTGGTGCCTGCATTCGGCAATCGCGCTGAAGCGGTGTTTTCCAAGGTTAAAGCGGTGCAGATAGTTGCCTGTGGCAGTAGTTTCTATACAGGGTTGGTGGCCAAATACTGGTTTGAGCAGCTTGCGGGTATACCTTGTAGTGTGGAAATTGCCAGTGAGTTGCGTTATCGAAAAATCGCGGTACTACCGGATACCCTGCTCGTCACTATATCTCAATCCGGTGAGACAGCAGATACGCTTGCTGCGCTTAGAGCAGCTACCCATGAGAACTACCTGGCCAGTTTGTGTCTTTGTAACGTCCCCAACAGCACCATGGTCCGTGAGTCGGATTTAACGCTGATGATCAACGCTGGACTGGAAGTGTGTGTCGCTTCTACCAAGGCGTTCACCAACCAGCTCGCTGACTTGCTAATGTTAGTCGTGGCGCTTGGACGTTACCATGATATAAATGAAGCGACAGAAGTGGAAATTGTCGGCGCGTTACATGAAGTACCCCGACTGTTAACTGAAGTGCTTGAACTTGATACGCAGATTCAACGTATGGCGGAAAAGTTTGTTGAGAAACATCATGCTTTATTTCTGGGCCGGGGGATTCACTATCCGATTGCGCTTGAGGGAGCGCTGAAACTGAAGGAAATCTCTTATATACATGCAGAGGGTTATCCTGCTGGTGAACTAAAACATGGCCCGCTTGCGTTAGTAGATGATGACATGCCGGTGGTAGCTGTCGCCCCTGGAGATGAATTACTGGAGAAGGTGAAGTCCAACCTTCAGGAAGTAAAAGCACGGGGTGGGGAACTATTTATCGTTGGTGACGACCAGTTTGCAGGGGAGGACGATGCTCATGTGGTACGAATGCCAGCCTGCCACAATGTCATTTCACCGATTGTTTACACCATGCCGATGCAGTTGCTTGCGTATCATGTCGCCGTGTTTAAAGGGACTGATGTAGACCAGCCCAGGAATCTGGCTAAATCTGTAACTGTGGAATAGGCGCTTGGACGTAAGCCATATTCTTGATCCGCTTAATGATGCGCAGCGACAAGCTGTCACACTGCCCAGAGGTAGTTCACTGGTATTGGCGGGCGCAGGTAGTGGTAAGACTCGCGTGCTTACCCATCGAATTGCCTGGCTGATTCAAACCGAGGGGATCTCACCCTTTAGTGTGCTGGCCGTGACTTTCACTAACAAGGCTGCCGCAGAGATGCGCGGACGAATTGAGGCCTTGCTGGAGATGCCAGTTCGCGGGATGTGGGTTGGGACATTCCACGGCATTGCACATCGCTTGTTGCGCATGCACTACCAGGAAGCGAAGCTACCACAGAACTTTCAGATCATGGATGCAGACGATCAGCTGCGTTTGGTAAAACGTGTTATTTCAGGTCTGGGGCTGGATGAGAAGAAGTGGCCGGCCAGGCAGGCAGTATGGTTTATCAATTCACAAAAAGATGAAGGTCTTCGTCCGCATAACATTGAGGACTACGGTGATCTTTACTTTCAAACTCATATTTCCATCTATCGCGCTTACGAAGAGGCTTGCGACAGCGGAGGCATGGTGGACTTTGCGGAGCTACTGCTGCGAGGACATGAGCTGTGGCTTTCCAACGCCTCGCTGCTAAGACACTACCAAGAGAGATTCGCGTCATTGCTGGTGGATGAGTTCCAGGATACCAATACGATTCAGTATGCATGGCTTAGGATTCTGGCCGGAGAGCAGGATAACCTGATGGTGGTCGGTGATGATGATCAGTCTATCTACGGATGGCGCGGTGCACGTATTGAGAATATTCAGCGCTTCTCCGAGGATTTTAAGGACAGCACCACGATCAGACTGGAGCAGAACTATCGGTCAACGGGGAGCATTCTGAAAGCGGCGAATCATCTGATAGATAATAATGCGGGTCGATTAGGTAAGGAGCTTTGGACTGACGGTGGAGATGGCGAACTCATTAATCTGTACTCAGGGTACAACGAAATTGATGAGGCGCGATACATTGCGGAGTGCATAAAAAAATGGAGTACGGAAGGAAACAGACATGATGAAGCCGCCATTCTTTATCGCTCGAATGCACAATCTAGGGTACTGGAAGAAGCGATGCTTAGAGCCCAGCTACCCTATCGGATCTATGGTGGCCAGCGATTCTTTGAAAGGGCTGAGATACGTAACGCGCTTGGATATGTTCGGCTGGTGAATCAGCGTGACGCTGACGCATCTTTTGAGCGCGTGGTTAATACGCCACCTCGTGGTATGGGCGATCGAACTCTGGATGAGATCCGAAAGGTTGCAAGATCAGAACAGATTTCATTGTGGCAAGCGTCGAAACGATTGGTGGAAGGGGGTGGAACTACTGCCAGAACTAGAAATGCCATTGTTGGGTTTCAATCCCTGATCGAGGAAATGGATGACGCAACGTCCGAGACTGATCTTGAAACGTTAATGGAAACCGTTATCGATAAATCGGGCTTACGCCCCTATTACGAAAAGGAACGAGGGGAACGAGGACAGGCAAGGCTGGAAAATCTTGCTGAACTTGTTTCAGCGGCCCGTACCTTTGACCCGGCGGACCTGACGTTTGATCCCGTAGAGGAACAGACGGAACAGCTATCACTTTTATATGAGTTTCTGACCCATGCGTCTTTGGAGGCGGGAGAAGGCCAGGGGGACCCAAACGAAGACTGTGTACAGCTCATGACCATGCACAGTGCCAAGGGGCTGGAGTTTCCATTAGTGTTCCTGGCGGGAATGGAGGAGGGTCTGTTTCCACATATGATGTCGCTTGAGGAACCAGGTCGCTTGGAAGAAGAGCGTCGCCTTTGTTATGTTGGTGTCACCAGAGCGATGCGTCAGCTGTATCTGACGTATGCTGAATCAAGACGACTCAACGGGACCGATAGCTACAACCGTCCATCGCGTTTTGTTAATGAAATCCCGGAAGAACTGGTTCAGGAAGTGCGGGTTAAAAGTGCGGTGGTTCGACCGGCAAGCGCTGGTGCATTTCGACGATCTACGGCACGCACTAACGAAACGGATACAGATTTTAGACTTGGCCAACGTGTGGTCCATGCGAAGTTTGGCGAAGGTGTGGTGCTCAACTATGAGGGGCAGGGTAATCAGGCGCGTGTGCACGTAAATTTTTCCGAGGGTAGTAAATGGCTGATGGTGTCGTTTGCAAACCTTGAGACCATCGCATGAGGAGTTATCTAATGTTGTATCGATTTTTTTGTTTGTCAGTGTTGTCGGTGTTGATCGCTGGTTGTGCAGAGGAGGCGGCAAAGAATACAGACCAGGTGGATAAGACGCAGACGGTTTACAACTGGCGAATGGTAACTACCTGGCCAAAGAATTTTCCGGGTCTGGGAGTCGCACCAGAAACCCTTGCTACCAGGGTCGCTAAAATGAGCAAAGGTCGCCTTAACATTAAGGTCTACGGTGCTGGAGAAGTGGTACCTGCTATGGAGGTCTTCGAAGCGGTATCCCAGGGTAGCGCCCAGATGGGGCATGGTGCTGCGTATTATTGGAAGGGAAAGGTCCCGATAGCACAGTTTTTTACTGCGATACCGTTTGGTTTAACTGCTCAGGAGATGAACGGCTGGCTGTTGTACGGCGGCGGACTGGATCTATGGCGTGAATTGTATGCACGCTTCAACCTGGTTCCCATTCCGGGGGGCAATACGGGTGTTCAGATGGCAGGCTGGTTCAATAAAGAGATCAATTCTCTTGAAGACATCCAGGGCATGAAAATGCGAATTCCAGGACTTGGCGGAGAAGTGTTCGATCGAGCCGGCGGTGAACCGATACAAACCCCTGGGGGAGAAATATTCACAAGCCTGCAAACAGGAGTGATCGATGCCGCGGAATGGGTAGGTCCATATAACGACCTGGCGTTCGGGCTGCACCAGGTGGCGAAGTACTACTACTACCCAGGTTGGCAGGAGCCGGGCCCGACCCTCGAGGTGATTGTCAACAAAGAGGCATACGATTCATTGCCAGAAGATTTGCAGGAGATACTAACTGTGGCATCACTCGCATCCAATCTGGACATGCTTGCGGAGTATACGGCCCGTAATAATGCGGCGCTGGTGGAGCTAGTAGAACAACATGGTGTTGAGGTCAGGCGGTTACCAGATGACGTTATAGAAGAGTTTAAGCGGCTATCACTGGAAGTAACCGAGGAGATTATCGATGATGATCCCTTATCTCAGCGTATCTATAAATCCTATAAGGCCTACTATGAAGGGGTCGTGGATTTCCACGAGATATCTGAAAAGGCTTACATAAATACTCGCGGAAATTAGGAATACAGTAACGACGGCAACCAGGTGGCAAGGTTGGGTTGCCAGGCCAGAACACACAGCATCGCGAGCTGGATGATTATAAAGGGAATAACCCCACGGTAGATTTGAACAGTAGGGATTGACTTGGGCGCTACTCCACGCAAATAAAAGAGCGCGAACCCGAAAGGTGGGGTCAGAAATGAAGTTTGGAGATTAACTGCAATCATGATACCCAGCCAGATAGGGTCAAAACCCATTGCCATCAGCACAGGACCAACGATCGGCACGACCACAAAAGTTATCTCTATAAAATCCAGGATAAATCCGAGAAGAAAAATAACCAGCATGACGACGATCATCGCGCCGATACGTCCACCTGGCATGTCGTCGAAGATGCGCTGTACGAGTTCGTCTCCACCGTAGCCCCTGAACACCAGAGAAAACAGCGATGCTCCGATCAAGATGAAGAACACCATGGAGGTGGTTCTCGTGGCTGACTGGGTGATCTGTTTGAGTTCAGTCAGTCCAAGGGACCGCGCTGCGAGAAGAAGGGAGCCCAATGCCCCAACACCAGCGGCTTCGGTTGGTGTTGCAACTCCCAATAGGATAGACCCAAGCACGGCGAGGATTAGAATTAGTGGCGGGAAAATGCTTAAGAGTAATTGGGTAACGTCAACTTCTGTGGTTTCTACCGCGGGCGCTCTATTAGGTTTAACCAGTGCGGTGACCATAAGGTAGGTCGCATAAAGCACTACGAGGAGAAGTCCGGGAATGATTGCGCCAGCGAACAGGTCACCAACTGACACAGTTTTTGGATTGAAAATTCCCTGCGAAAGTTGGGCCTGCTGATATGCGTTGGATAATACGTCTCCAAGAAGAACCAGCGCGATTGAAGGAGGAATAATTTGTCCGAGTGTTCCGGTAGCACAGATGGCCCCGGTAGCGAGCGCTGGATCGTATTTAGCTTTGAGCATAGACGGCAACGACATGAGCCCCATCGTTACCACGGTCGCGCCAACGATTCCTGTGCTTGCTGCCATTAACATACCTACCACGGTGACAGCGAGCCCAAGACCGCCAGGCAATGGACCAAACAGATTGCTCATTGATGATAGAAGGCGTTCCGCGATCTTTGATTTTTCAAGAATGACGCCCATAAGGACGAATAGCGGAACGGCGATTAGTGTTTGATTGGAAATGATCCCAAACAATCGATTCGGTGCTGCAGTAAGGAAAGCAGAGTCGAACGTGCCTCCGGCGATACCGAGTAATGCTGCAATGAGGGCTGTGCCAGCGAGTGTTAAGGCAACCGGATAGCCCAGTAGAAGGAGCAGAAATGCGACTCCAACCATAAGCAGTGGGATATACTCGATCACGTGCTTGATTCAACCTTCTTATCAAGTAACACGGATAGGTTCCGAAGCAATTCTGCAATTCCCTGGAAGAACAACAGGGCCGCCATTATCGGTATCAGTGTCTTTACGAGATACACACCCGGCAAGCCGCCAGGCATGGCGGAGGTCTCTTGGACTGACCAGGAAAACGCCACATAGTCCAGGCTGCCAAAAAATAGAAATACAGATACCGGAAGCAGGAAGATGAGGGTTCCAAAGATATCAATCATGCTCTGCGTTCGAACTGAGAGTCGTTGATATACGATGTCGACGCGTACGTGAGCGCGATGTTTTAGGGTGTAGGCGATACCCAGCATGAAGACGATGCCATGCATGTAAAGAACTGATTCTTGCATGGCAATCGACCCGAGGTTTAGTGCGTATCTTGCGACGACGATACAGCAGGTCACCAGCGCCATCGCCAGGGTAAGCCAGGCGATTGTTATTCCCAACCATTCGGACAAGTTGTCGAGCGTATCAATGATCGTTTGCATTAGTTTTCTTAGGGGTAAAGAAATAGATCGACGGTGATACTGACGAAAATCACGAGACCAAGCCAGTGATTATTTAGAAAAGCTGAAAAACAACCTTCCCGCTCACGTTTCCGGATGAGGAACTGCTGAAAGCCAAAAAGTCCGCCAGCAAGAAGTATCCCGACCAGAAAAGGCCAATGTAGCTCGGCGATCTTCCATATCAGGTATTGTGCGAACAGAAAACAAAGTTGCAGCGCTCCGATAATCAATCGGTCCATGTCACCAAAAAGAATAGCGGAAGACTTGAGACCCAGTTTTACATCGTCATCCCTGTCTACCATCGCGTACTCACTGTCGTAGGCAACGGCCCATATCATGTTTGCGATGAACAGCAAGCCTGTCACCTTAGTCACTTCGTTACTGACAGCAGTGAATGCCATTGGGATCCCAAATGAAAAAGCGATTCCCAGGATAGCCTGTGGCATATAGGTATATCTCTTCATGTAGGGATAGATTGCAGCGACTAATGCCCCGGCGGCAGCTAGCAGTAGGGTGACGAGATTAGTGCTGAGCACGAGGAGTAGCGCAAGGAAGCAAAGTACTCCCATAAAAATGACGGCTTCGGACACATCGATGTCACCATGGGCGATGGGTCTATCCATGGTCCGTCTGACACGACCGTCGAAATTACGATCTGCGATATCGTTCATGACGCAGCCGGCAGAACGTGTGAGCACGGTCCCGAGGATGAACACCAGTAACAAATGCCAGCCTGGCCATCCTCCGGCGGCGATCCACAACGCGCCCAAGGTTGGCCACAACAACAGATAGATTCCTATCGGCTTATCAAGCCTGGCAAGACGAATAAAGTGTGCGCTGCGAGGGAATTGTGACTGAATCGCCATGAGCATCCGTTCGAGTTGCTTCATTGTGTCGCGTGAGTAGCAAATACGTTAGTATACGTCGCTCCTGTGCGCCTTCAATTAGAAGTTTGGCGAGAATTTAGATAGAGGTTGTGAATGAAGAAGTGGCAATGCATCGTCTGCGGTTTTACCTATGACGAGACTGAAGGACTTGAGTCAGAGGGTATTGCACCGGGCACAAAGTGGGAAGATATTCCTGATGACTGGTGTTGCCCTGAATGTGGTGTAGCAAAAGAGGATTTCGACATGGTAGAAGTGGCGTAACCTATGGATAGGTCACGACTTACCCGCAATATCATCATAGGGATGGTTGCCGGGTTGCTTGTCGGCTCGATCCTCCATTGGATAGGATCCGAAGAAGGTTTTATTGCAACCTATCTGGTCAACGGAGTTTTTGATGTTGGCGGGAAAATATTTATTGCCAGCTTGAAGCTGTTAGTGGTACCCCTTGTATTTTTCTCACTTGTTTGTGGCGCAAGTAATCTTTCTGATGGTTCAAGCATGGGTCGAATTGGTTTCAAGACTCTAGGCCTCTATCTGTTAACCACTGCAATAGCCATCACGCTGGCGCTTACCATTGCAACGAATATTAACCCTGGCCTTGGTATCGATCTTGTTACTACAGCGGAGTATGTCGCGAAGCAACCACCGTCATTGACGCAGGTAATTATTGACATCTTTCCTACTAATCCGCTCAGAGCGATGGCTGAAGGGAATATGTTGCAGGTTATTGTATTCGCGATCCTCATCGGTATCGCTATTAGTCGTTGCGGCGAACCGGGGGAGAGAATTAGAGTGTCGTTGAACGACTGGAACGAAGTCGTGATGCGACTGATTCTAATGTTGATGGCTGTCGCTCCCGCTGGGGTGTTCTGTCTTATGGTCACGTTGTTTGCCAATATGGGTCTTGGCGCCATTGCTGACCTGATCAAATACTTCATGACCGTTGTCCTGGTGCTGCTGGTTCACTTTAGCCTTACCTACAGTATTCTCCTTCGCTCATTGGCCGGACTTAACCCGGTGACTTTCTACAAAAGATTCGCTCCGGTAATGGCGTACGCATTTAGCACATCTTCAAGCAACGCAACGTTGCCGATTACCCTTGAGACTGTGGAACACCGTCTTGGGGTTAAAAATGAGATTGCATCCTTCACTGTACCCTTAGGGGCAACCATTAATATGGATGGCACAGCGATCATGCAGGGTGTGGCGACGGTGTTTATAGCCCAGGCTTACAACATCGATATATCGTTAACTGGCTACTTGATGGTTATTTTGACAGCGACCTTGGCGTCGATTGGGACTGCTGGTGTGCCAGGTGTGGGGCTAATTACGCTAGCGCTTGTGCTGCAACAAGTTGGTCTACCGGTAGAGGGAATTGCACTGATCATTGGCGTCGATCGATTGTTGGATATGATGCGCACGGCAGTTAACGTCACTGGTGATGCTACGGTCTCGACAATTGTCGGGCGTTCCGAGAATAAATTTGACGAAAATATATTTGAAGGCAGAAACGCCTGACTCAAACTTGGCTTAGCTGATCAGGTATTGAGGTCCAGCGATGAATCAGCAGGTCTATTGTTGCTGGGTCTTTTTCGAATAGTTCATCGGACGACGTCTTAACTGCACCTAGTAAATGACTGTCGCGTATGAGATCCGCTATCTTAAATTGAAGGCTGCCAGATTGTTTGCTTCCAAGAAGTTCTCCAGGTCCGCGTATTTTTAGATCCTCTTCAGCGATGAAGAACCCATCGCTGCTGTGTCGCATGACCGAGAGCCGCTGTTTGCTGAGTTCTCCAAGAGGAGGATGGTACAACAGCAGGCAATGACTCTCGGCAACGCCGCGGCCTACTCTGCCTCGCAGCTGGTGAAGTTGCGCTAGCCCTAACCTTTCAGAGTTTTCGATGATCATTAGTGTTGCATTGGGTACATCGACCCCGACCTCAATCACTGTTGTGGCGACAAGTAGATCAATGGATCCTTGCTTAAACCCATCCATCACACTGGTTTTTTCTCCGTGGTTCATGCGACCGTGAATGAGGCCGACGGTAAGTTCCGGTAGCGCGGCGGTGAGTTCTTTTGCAGCCGCCTCAGCCGCCTGGCTTTCCAGAACCTCGGATTCTTCGATTAACGTACACACCCAGTAGGCCTGTGCGCCCTTTGCGCATAGTGCACGTATGCGCTCTACCACTTCTTGTCTGCGATTCTCTGGTAATACGCTGGTGGTGATTGGCATTCGACCGGGTGGCAGCTCGTCGATTGTTGATGCATCCATATCAGCGTACATACTCATGGTTAATGTGCGGGGGATTGGAGTTGCGGTCATAACGAGCTGATGGGGGATGGTGGCGGTACCTTTCTGTCGCAGCGCGAGTCGTTGATGCACACCGAAACGGTGTTGTTCATCGATGATAATCAGACCCAGATCTTTGAATTGAACATCTTTTTGAAACAGGGCATGTGTGCCTATTATCACTCGTGCATTTCCACTAGCAATCATCCCCAGTTCTTCGCTACGCGCTTTTCCTTTGACCTTTCCCGATAGCCAGGCGGTTTGAATACCAAGGGGAGTAAGCCATTGATCGAAGTTTGCGAAATGTTGCTCGGCGAGGACTTCTGTAGGAGCCATGATAGCGGTTTGCAGGTTGTTCTCGAAGGCATGGGTTGCTGCGACCGCTGCGACGACAGTTTTACCGGATCCCACATCTCCCTGTAATAAACGCAACATCGGACTATTTCTAGCAAGGTCCGCACTGATTTTCAGCAAAACACGTTGTTGCGAGCCGGTTAATTTGAATCCCAGGTTATCGACCAACTCTGCACAAACGCTACCTGGCGGGTTTAGCGGCAGCGCACTTTGAGAATTGATCTGGTCTCTAAGGAAACGCAGAC
>CAJWQG010000023.1 GCA_913045175.1 uncultured Gammaproteobacteria bacterium
GATGTGTCTCTTAGTGAATCAGGTCATTTGGTACCATGGTGGCTGACGTCGCACACACCGTCGCGATGGCCACCCCAGATATCGATGACCATTTCACCATCGACACTTGCAGCAAAGCTCGGGCCGACATCGCCTCGTTCGGCAAAGTTTCGCTCGAACTCATCTCGCACAGCTGCGAAACGTTCCTCGCAATGTCCATTTACGTCCATGATTTGCTACCATTCAATCGATTATTGGAGGTCACGGGGACACTCCGTTCTGCTCTCGCTTGGCAATGATGTAAAACACAAGGCCCACGAACGCCCCGCCAAGCACCATAATCCACTCGTAAGGCCAGATGAGCGCTGAAGGACTCCAGGGCAGATAAAGGCTACCCAGGCAAATGGACATGACCAGCGCACTATAGCCTACCAATTTTCCCAATCGAACCTTGAATGGTCGTACCATGTCTGGTTCCTGGCGACGTAGCGCAAGGAACGCGAGGGCCACCATGCCGTAGGCAATGACCACCGCAAAGCTCCCCGCATCGACCAACCAGACCAGTATCGTTCTGCCGAAAAATGGTGATACACAACTGAGCAACCCGATCACCAAAATGCTCACATAGGGCGTGTTATAACGTGGGTGCAGTTTAGCGAATACGGCTGGCAGCATGCCGGATTGAGCAAGGGCGTAGATCACGCGACTGCCGCCAATGATGAACGCGTTCCAGCTGGTCAAAATGCCGCCAACACCTGCGAGAATCATCAGATTGCCGGCGAGCTGACTTTGCCATACTGCGCGGTTCGCGTCAGCGGTCGCCATCGAGGACTCATTCAGTTGATCGACATTAAGTGCAAAGGAAACGCAAAGGGTGATCAGGATGTACCAGATTACGGCCAGTCCTACTGATATAACGAGTAACTTACCAATTAGCCTTGGCTCAAGATCTATTTCTTCTGCGGATTGTGGAATTACATCGAAGCCAACCATGACTGCCGGCACCATCACCAGTACGCCTAGTATGCCTGCTACACCTTTTGAGAAGAGCGGTATTGGTTCGCCGATGAGTTCGAAGGTGAAAGCACCCGTAAAGAGGCTGATACCGACCAGAAAAAACAGGGCGGTTACGATGGTTTGGACGATGGCTGCGAAACGAATACCAATGTAGTTTATGTAGGTCATTACCACGGCGCCACCGATGCCAATGGCTACCATGCTGATATAAACGTCCGAGTCCTGAACTGACCAAAGATAACCAGCGCGCAGATTAGGGAAGAGATACTCCAGGGCTGTGGGTAGCGCGGCCGACTCGAACACGCAAACCGTCACATAGGCCATGACGATCGCCCAGCTACATATAAAAGAAGGTGTGAACCCGAGAGCACGAAATGTGTATACGTGTTCGCCACCCGCTTTAGGCATCGCTGCTGCCAGTTCTGCATAGGTAAGAGAAATCAATAGAACGGCAAGGCCGCCGACAACAAAAGCAATGGTTGCGCCGATGGAGCCTGCACGTACCAACCAATCGCCTGTTAGTAAAACCCAGCTCCAGCCGATCATTGCGCCGAATGACAGGGTGATGACTTCACGTCTGGAGAGCGCTTTTACCAGGGACAACGGTACTTCCTTAAGGTCATATCAACAGCGAGACTATAGACAATATCCTTTCTTTGCCAGCGTGCCGTTGCGATCCCGCGTGGTTAGCGGTAGCGTAACGTAACGTAAAAGGCAAGGAACTGTGGTATGCCCCAGGTTAATGAACCCCTCATCGTTGATGTCGAAGCATCGGGTTTTGTTGGTGATAGCTATCCGATAGAAATTGGTCTTGCGCTGGAAGGTGGCAGCAAGTTCTGTACGTTGATAACGCCAGCCCCAGACTGGACTCATTAGGATGATGACTCGGAAAAAGTTCATAGGGTTTCCAGGGACATTTTAGAAACCTATGGCAGACCAATGAAGGATGTCGCACAGTTCCTGAATGAGATTCTTGCTGGTAAGACGGTGTACACCGATGGATGGGTTGTTGATAAGCCCTGGATAACAACGCTGTATCATGCGGCCGGCGTGCAGATGGATTTCGAGGTAAGTTCTCTTGAGATGATACTCTCTCCCGACCAGATGGCCGTCTGGCACGAGACCAAGGATCAGGTGATAGAAGACATGGAGCTTAAACGGCATCGAGCAAGTTTTGATGCACTGATCATTCAGGAAACCTACAAGCGAACACTTGCTTAGGCGCTGTTGCCTTACCGTGCATTTTCAGCGCTGACGCTTTATCCTCCTGGCCTTGCTGAATGAGGGTACTGATATGAGCGATGTTTTATTTGAAGTAAAAAATAAAGTCCTGAACATCACGCTTAACCGACCGGATAAGCTGAATCCTATTGGCGATTCGGTTACACCGTTTGTGGTCGAGCGTTTACAGGAAGCTGTGACCGACCCTGAAGTGGGTGCCATTGTCGTTACAGGAGCAGGCAGGGCTTTCTGCGCCGGGGGTGACGTTTCCGGGATGTCAGATCAGTATGAATCTCGAAGTTTTGATCAAAGCGTCCAGAAGCTGCGGGATGATCAGGAATTACCACGCCTGCTGCATAGCATTCCCAAAGTGACTATCGCTGCGGTGAATGGTTTCGCCATGGGTGCAGGCCTTGGCATTGCCACATCCTGCGATCTTCGTCTTGCATCCGCGAGTGCTAAGTTTGGCACCGCCTATGCCAATGTCGGATTTGGTGGTGACTTTGGTACTACCTGGCAACTTACTCGTTTGTTGGGTGAGGCAAAGGCCAAGGAGCTTTTCTTCCTGCCGGATGTTATTGATGCCCAGGAGGCGCTCCGAATTGGGCTTGCGAATCGTGTCATGTCTGCTGAGAACTTCATGGATGATATACAGGAAGTGGCAGAGAGGATCGCTAATGGGCCTCTGGTTAGCTACCGATGGATGAAAGAGAATATTAACCAGTCATCTATGGTGGATTTTGAAACCATGCTTGACAAGGAATCGGTGACGCATACGTTATGTGGCGCGACGGAAGATCATCACGAAGGGGTTACGGCCTTTATGGAGAAGCGGCAGCCAAGCTTTAAGGGACGTTAAACGCGTTCGCTGGCGGCCACTTCCAGTGCGTGAATTTCTTCCACCAGGGATTTGAAGGACTCCATTGCCTGGTAGTACTTCTTATCTTCTTCGGGGTTTTCATCAAGCGCGTAGTCGTCAGGGACCATAAGGTAGGGGTCACGCTTTAAGGTATCGAGCTCCTTCATCAGCTGACCATGGCGACGTCGTTGCTTGAGTGTCATTTGCCACATGGTGTTACTCTGGCGCGGGTTCGACGATCACGGACTTCGCTCGTTCGCGTATCTCGGCTGGTACTGGCCCGGTTCTCGGATGTGGAAATGTACTGGTCAGGTTGCCTTCGTCATCAAGGAATCTGGAAAGATCGTACTCGTTACCATCGCCGTCCTCCTCGATAAATTCTCCAGTCCCGAATCCGTAGGTTTCGTTTAGTTGCGACTCGTTCAGCGGTTCCTCGGCAGAACCTACGGAGTGACAAGTGTCACAGTGTATAGGCGTGCGCTGGGTCGTGTGATGGTGAAACGGATTCCAACCAAAGCCTACGGTTCCTTCGTCGGTCTGACGCACTCGATCGCGATACTGGAAACGTCGATCGACTCGATAAGACATAAAAATGCTCATTGAACTGCATAGCGGCGTAATCTTTCCTCTCGTGTTCATCCCCAGAGCCAGGAAGTCGGTTGAATAGTCGTCACGCGATACGCTGATGCCACCCTGTGAGATTTCTCCTGTGGTGAAGTTGAGCTGTGCAACATCGTCGTTAACGTTGATGTGGCAGCCAAAACAGGTCAGTCGCCATGTGTTGTGGCAGGTATAGCACTCCATGGTATCCGTGTGGGAAAAACCATCTTCATCAACCCCCATGGCCTCTGTCATACGGGGATTGATTCCCGCCTCCAGAATATTGGCGATCTGCGGTACCTCTAGATCGTAGTCCTGCATCCTCAGGTCGAGGATGATTTGATCATCGACACGAGTCAGGGCTTTAAGCGCGTGTCCTTTGGCGTTCTTAAAGTTGCCGTCGGCTGGATCTTCAACAATGGCTTCGCGTACGGTGCCGTGACAATCCTCGCACCGAACGCCTACCTGATCGAGCTCCGAGGCATAAAGATGGTTGTCGCCGTGAACATCACTACCGACGTGACAATCTGCGCACACCATACCTGCAGTAGCATGCAGGTCAGGTGGAGTCTCGTCGATAGAATTAGTGGAATCCTCGTCGGTAAAGTAGAACCCGGGAGAGTGACCATAGATTGATTGACCCCAGGGCTCTGCGTTAGGAGGTGTCTTTGCGGACGAAAACCCGCCTTCACGTATGCCACGATAAGCCAAACCTATGCGACCACCCTGGAAGTGACAGTGAGAACACTGCTCGGTTGGAATATCGCTGGTGATCTCGTGGCGAATCGGATGGGGCGGAAAATAACCGACAATGGCAGGGTCAGGCGACTGCGACAGGCCATCGTCGTCATATACCATGTGACAGGAAGTGCATCCTGACGATCGATATTTGCCCGCACCGTCGTTCGGACCAAAGTCGTTCAAGTGGCAGGTCGGGCATGACTTAGCAAGATAGATGTCTGTTGCACCAATGATGGACGACCGTTCTACCCCTTCTTCAGGTTCTCGCAGTGCATGCAGCGCGCCCACAGTGCCTTCCGGTGCAGTATCCGGGTCGAAGGCTTCGTTAACGACATCGACCGCCGCAAGGGTTGGGTCCCTGCCTTGTCCACCTGCCATGAAGCGCGGTAGTTTGTAATGTCCGGCGTAAGTGGACATGACGGAGAATGGTACGCTGTCGACAATCGACTGGTGGCAACCGGTACCTTCGCCCGCTGGAGACCCGGAGCCGCAACTCTGTTCGGCAACGCGTAGATCACCGGGGTTCACAAAACGAACATATTCTGGGGCGACTTCGTTCAACTTGTCATAGGGCAGGTTGCGGATGTAGCTCTCTTCCCCTTCAGGTGGAAACACGTGCGCTTCTTCGAAGGTTGCAACGTTGTTATTGCCCCCATGACAATCTGTACACTCTAGTGGGAAACCGGGATGCGCGTCTTCTATGCCGTGACGTTCTCCCGTCTCTGGATCAACCGGTCGATGGCAACCAACGCAACCAACATCATTTGCCGGGGCGACACTTTGATCCGGGTTTTTTAGGTCAGGTGTCTCTTCGAATGTGATTTTTAGACGAAGCTGGCGTTCCAGGGTAACACCCTCGGCATCAGTTAACGTCGCGGTCAGGTTTGCTTCCTCACCTTCGAGGTTGAATACATTACTAAAAGAACCTAGTTGAAAAGTCAGACCAAGTGCGTGCGCGAACCCATCGGGTCGCGGTTGAAGGTCAGTATCCTGAGACCCATCGAAAACGACATCCTCGCTGGTCTCAAGGTTCGCGGCAATCGTCACAGGCGAACTGTTTTCGATGGCTCTTGCTTCAAAGTGTAGCGAGATGTTTGCTCCACCCTGAGCGAAGGTGGCAACCTGAAGACTGTCGCAGTGTTGTAGCCGACCAAATCCACGGGTGTTCTGTCCGACGTGCAGCACTTCGAAGGGTCCGTCCGGTTCGGCGATTCTTGGCGGCAACTCTCCGGTGCAGCAAGACTGATCTATCGATTTGGTGGTGAACTCGCAGCCTGTTGCCGCATCACATGCGGCGACATCGCAGTCAGTTAGAGGAACAATCTGAAGTACTATCGTCGTGTCGGTTTGTTTCTCATCTGCGTCCGTTACGGTGACATTGAGAGAGTAGGGTCCCAGTTGTTCTTCTGCGGGGACCCAGTTCAGGACGCCAGTGTCTGGATCAAGTGTTGCATCCGTGGGGAGGTTTGACGCGGAATAAGATAACGCTTTCCCTTCCGGGTCTGAGGCCTGGATGGGTAGCGCGATAGCGAATCCGGTATGTGCACGGTATACATCACTGGTAGCGACTTCCGGGGGCATATTTTCAGTTACAGTAATTTCCCGTTCAACGCTGTCGTTGCCGTTAGCGGTGGTAACAGTGAGTGTTACTGTATAGGAGCCGGGTTCAGTGAAAACATGGGTTGGGTTCTGAGCTTCGCTGGTTCCCGTGCCGCCAAAGTCCCATGACCACTCGGAAATCGTTGCGCCGTTTCCAGTAGAAGTGTCACTAAAGTCGATCTCCAGTGGCGCTGCACCAGAAGACAGGCTGGTATTGAAGTTTGCATCGGGCAGTCGTGAAACCGGGGGAGGTGGTGAAGTGTCACCACCACCGCCACCTCCACCGCCACATCCGGTAATAGCAATCAGCAGAAACACTGAAAGGCAACGATATATACTTCTAACAATCATTAATAATTCGGCCAACCGAAGAAGCACCTATTCTACCTAGGAAGCACGCCGGACGTAAGCTCTTACAAGGGTTGAAACTACATCACCAATCATAACGATGAAGGCGCCGAGTAAAATAAGAAAGAACATTTCATCATAGAAATTCCGAGCTCTTGCATCCTGTATCCAGAAGCCCAGAGATACGATCCCTAACATACCGAGGACTGTTGCCTCGCGTACACAGGTTTCCCAACGATAGAAGAAAAACAATAGCAGCCTGGGCAATGCCGCAGGAGCGACTGCTGCCAGGACGGTCTGCAGTCTTGAAGCTCCGATACTGGTGAGGGAACTCATTTGCTCGCCTGAAAGGTCTTCGATTGCCTCGGCCGATAGTTTTCCGATGATGCCGGAGTTATGTAGCGCAAGAGCAAGCACCGCAGGCCAGGCGGTTGGACCAAGCAGCGCCAGCAGCAGAAACGCCCACACATACTCCGGGATTGCTCGTAGGAATATAAGGATGAGTCTTGCCGCGCCGACGACCAATGTCCACCATAGCTTCGGTGAATCATGGGTGAATCCCGCCGTGATATTTCGAGCCGCGGGCAGGGCAAGCATAGTGCCCCAGATTCCTGCGAGCACGATAGCAGCCACGGAGATGGCCAGCGTCGTGCCCATGGCCTCCCAGCCCTTCTCCTCCATTAGTTCACCGGACCAGGTAAGTGCAACGCTTACATCAAAGCTCCTGTCCTGTAAAGGATAGGGTCGAAGTTCGTGTAGGAAGCGTTCTACGTTGGCCAGCCTGTCCGAACCTGTAGTCTCGACAAAGTCGCCCCATATCCACGTACCAACGATCAACGCCGCCATCGCAAAAAGACTAAGTCTGACAAGGCGATTTTTCGGTCGTTCCTGATATAGGCGGTCCAGATCTTCCATTACTGCTGTAATCCCATTCTTATTTTTCCGCTCCAAACATCGACAAGGGCTACCAGAAAAAACAACGTATAGAGATAGGTCCACACCTCACCGAAGTAGAGGTTTTCGAAGGAAGCCGCAATGTAGAAGCCGAGAGTAGGGTAGCCAAAAAAGCCAAGTACCGCGGAGGACCGCAGTGCGCACTCAAAACGGTAGAAACTATAAGCAAGAATATCCGGCATTGCCTGAGGAGCGATTACGAAGAAATATACCTGTATCGGCGATGCACCGGCGCCGTGGATTGCGTTAGAAGCTGCACGTGGTGTTTCATCAATTAACTCCGAAAAAATCTTCGCCAGGATGCCGGTGCAGGGCAGCGCTAATGCCACGACTGCGCTTAGCTGGCTGATGCCAAACGCAGCAAGGAACAGAACAGCCCACAACAGTTCGTGAACCGAGCGCATTAATGTAATGAGTAGCCTTGTTGTCCCGTATACGGCAATGCCGACGGATCTGGCGATACCCCGGTGTGTACCTATCATCAGTGAACTGGATGCGAGGAATCCCAGCAGCACACCACCGATGATTGAAATTCCCATGGTTGCAGCGGCGAATAAAACGGTTTGCCATGCTGCGTGGATTGCTTTCATGACCAGGGGCGTGGTCCCTGGTGGAACCTCTGATTCATAGTTAAGTGCGGGCGCAAAAGCGTGGACAAGGAATTCCTTTGCAATGGAAGCGTTGCTGGGAATAAGCTGAGTTGGATTCAGGTTTAGCGTAATCCCCGCCCAGATACCCGCTCCAATCAAGGCGACTAGAACCCAGCGACGCTGGCCGCTGCTGGCTTCAACCAAAACGACCCCCAAGACCATCTTCCTGGGGCGAGCGGGGTATTGATGTTGGTGATTCGTCCACCAGACTGAAAATCTCTTCGATTTCCGATGGTTGCAACGTATCACTCGGTTGATCGAAGATTACTCGCCCGTTGCGAAGCGCGACCATGCGAGGAAAGAATGCCTTTGCCAGTGCCAGGTTGTGAAGGCTTACGCATAAGGTGAGCCCCCTTGATACGCAGATGTCTTTCATGAGCGCGATAGTTGCCTCGGCCCTTGCGGGATCCACGCTCGATATGGGCTCATCGGCTAGCAGGATGTGTGGATTCTGAAACAGGGCGCGGGCAATCGCCACTCGTTGTTGCTGGCCTCCTGAAAGTCGATCCGTTCGTTCATAGATTTTTTCTGGAATACCAACGCTTTTCAGAATGTCGTAGACCTGCTCGGTCACTTCTCGCGAAGGGTAGAGTAGATCCCTGGCGCCACCAATCAGTGATCGGGCTCCCAGTCGCCCTATGACCACGTTTTGAATCACTCGCAGATTAGGCACGAGACTAAACCGCTGGTGTATGAAACCGATGCGCATGCGCGCCATTTTCAATTCGTTGGTATTCATTGACGAAAGGTCTTTCCCGTCAATTGCAACACTGCCGCTAGTAGGCCAGGTCATTGCGTTGCAGGTGTTGAGCAACGTAGTCTTCCCGGCACCGCTTAACCCGACGAGTGCGACAGCTTCGCCGGGTTTAATGTCAAGACTGATACGATCGAGTGCGGTGACAGTATCAAAAACTACCGACACATCTTCTATAGATAAGTGACCCCCGGGGGAAGTCACCGAATCATTTCAAGCTGCTTCGCGACCGCGCGGATGCCTTCGAACTCCTCGTTAGTCGCCGGGATCAGCCGATCTCGAGGCAGCGCGGACAGAAGAGAAGCATCATCGATTGCTATCAGAGCAGACTGCAGTTTATCTGTGAAACCCTGACCAAAGAGCATTTCTATGTCCGGATGCGCGGTCCAGTTATAGTCTGCGTAGGGAGGTGTCTTCCAAACTACTTTTGCAGCTTCCGGGTCGGTTGATCCCTCTTTAACCCGTCGGTCATAGACTTTGTAGTTGACGGCACCAAGCTGGTATTGCCCGGATTCGACTAGTTCGACAGTCTTATCGTGGCTGCCTGAGAAGCCGACTGGTTGTGTGAAAAAGTCCATCGGACCTTTACCTGTTGCGTCACGGATAAAGAACTCCGGCATTAGCCGCCCGGAAGTGGAGCTCTCTGACCCGAACGTAAATCGGAGTGCGGAAATGTCCTTGGGGAAATCTTCACCCGGAGTTAAGCCAGCACTCTTGTGGGCAATAAAATAGGAAAAGTAAACAGGGTCTGTGTCTCCTTGCGCTATCGCACGGGCACCGGGTACCGCTTCTCGTGCCTGCACTCCCGTCAGTCCTCCAAACCAGGCGAGCTGTGCATCACCATTCCTAAACATTTCCACCGAGGCCTGATAATCCCTCGCAGGGATGTAGTTGAAGGTTATGCCCAGCGCATTACTCAGGTGGGTAGCCAGAGACGCAAACTTTTCGGTCAACTCGGTAGAGTTTTGGTCAGGGATGGCGGTGAAATTTAATACCGGAGGTGGAGCAGGGGGAGGTGGTTCTGAGTTTGTGGTATCGACTGTGGTATCACTACAGCCGGTAAATATTGTTAGTAGTAGCGCAGCTAAGGCAGACCTTAGACAAGCATGATATCGACGGACCCGCCGACTGTAATCGGCAGTCATAATTTCAACCTCATTTCGTTACTCCTCTTTAACAGGAGGTGCAGGATAAACCATGTTTAGGCTTTGGAACAGGGTTGGCTCACCTAGCGCTGATGTTCCGGACTATGGAATCCCGACGGGCAACCAGCTTCCCAGACATCAGGTTGATTCGCATACGCTGGAATTTCTCCTGCGTCCTTCAACATGCGGGCCAGATGCAGGCAATTCCAAACCAGAAACGTTGTGTTTCGGTTGGTGAAATCATTTTCGGGGCCACCTGAGCCAGGGTCCATGTAGGAGGGACCAGGTCCTGCTTCTCCCATCCATCCCGCATCGGCCTGCGGGGGCACGGTGTAGCCGATGTGGGATAGAGAGGACAGAATGTTCATGGCGCAGTGCTTTACGCCGTCCTCGTTTTCGGTGATCAGGGATGCGCCAACTTTTCCGTAGTCCCGATATTGCCCTTTCTCATTAAAGTCATGGGTCTAGCCGTACATTCGTTCCAGTACCCGGTTGCACACGCTGCTCTTTTCACCGAGCCAGACTGAGGTTCCTATGATCAGAATGTCGCAACCATCCACCTTGGCCTGGATTTTTGGCCAGTCGTCGTTTTCCCACTCAGGTGTATCAGCCATGTTCATACCGAGCCCCGCCGCAATGTCGTAATCAACAGGTCGCAAGATTTCTGTAGTTACACCGTTGGCTTCAAAAATGGATTGCGCCTCTGACATCAATCCCTCAGTGTGCGACATGATGGGTGATCTACTAAGCGTGCAGTTAAGGAACAGCACACTGAGGTCGCTATAGGATGCCGGCGGGTTATCACATTGCTCAGCGGTTACTTTCTTTAATTGTTCGCTCATGGGTCGCAATCTCCTGGGTTTTTAGATTCGTCGTTTTCTCTTCTTTTTACTGTCTCTTGGCCCGGGTTCCATCTTCTGGTTTTTGTAGCGTCGTTTTTCCAGGCGGTTCTCGTCAATGGTTTGTGTGTGTTCGGATTCCTCTTCCAGCATTTTCTGATAGTTCTCGAATCGGCGTCGATCAAGTTTGTCTGCATCTATCGCTGCGTTTATTGCGCAGCCCGGTTCCGATTCATGGGCACAGTCGGAGAATTTGCATTGAGGAATCAGGTCTTCGATGTCTTGAAACATTTCGCTTAAGGTTTCCTGACCAAAGGCGAAGGTCAGCTCACGTATCCCCGGGGTGTCGAGCATCAAAGCGCCGTTACCTAGCAGATGGATCGAACGGCTGGTCGTTGTATGCCGCCCGCGTTTGTCGTTGTCTCGGACATCTCCGGTGTCTTGAATGTCGACGCCAGCAAGCGTGTTTAGCAGAGTAGATTTACCAACACCGGAAGAACCCATCATTGCAACCGTATTGCCACTCGCAAGCCACGGATAAAGGTCATGAACTGTAGATTCGTCCAATGCATTGACCAGGGTGACGGGGACATCGGTTAGGGCAAGCGTGCGATTACGAAAGTCGTCAGCCTTATGTGTAAGGTC
The DNA here is from genome assembly GCA_913045175.1 of uncultured Gammaproteobacteria bacterium. GTDB lineage: Bacteria > Pseudomonadota > Gammaproteobacteria > Pseudomonadales > Azotimanducaceae > UBA7455. The sequence continues at coordinate 11,352 of CAJWQG010000023.1, forward strand.
ACACTTGGTGACGACGACGACGGGTTCAATCCCTGCGTTGTGAGCCAGGGCCAGATAGCGTTCCAGTCGAGATTCGCTGAACTCATCGTTTGCCGAGGTTACGACGAAGATGGTATCGACATTCGCGGCAATAGCTTGTTCCTGGGTTTGTTGTCCGGCATCGACGCCTGCAGATACCCTTTTAATGACCGACTCCCGAGAAAGCATTCTGCTAATCCACTCTCTATTGGAATCCAGGAGGAGCCAGTCTCCCGTGGTTGGGCGTTCATGACTGGTTGTTTTGCTCCACTGGCGTCCGAGTTGAAGTCGCAGTTCTTGATTCCCGTCATGGACCACCAGCGCATCGCGATGCACGGCGATAACGCGCGCTGGTGTGCACTCGCTCCGTTCTTCTTCGGTGACCTGATTATCAAAAAAACCTCGCCAACCCAGTGCTTCAACGCTTGCGGGTTGGGGTAGTTCTTTGTGACTCTCTGTCATTGATCCCCAAAGGGTTCGCAGATTCGCAGGAACTCCTCTTTGGCTGACTTCTCTATATTTGCGCCGTGAGTAATCACTATTCGCTGGAAGTCCCAGGCTGATATTTGACTGACGTAATCCTTGAATGCGTCTTGATCTTTTATGGTGCCTTCCTTTAGTAAGGGTGGGGCGATATATACGCCGTTCCTGATGTGGTTCTGGACCATATCAGTCACGATGAGCGATTGACTACTTCTATGTAGAAACGCCGTCTCATCGAACAATGGTACGCCTTGCATAGAAACAGTATCGAAATCATCTGTCCATGGGTTCTCCTGGAATACTCTATAGTTTTCCAGTTCAGGAAGTTTTTGTGGAATTCCGGGGGTTATCCACACCTCGGCGTCTGGATAAGCGTCTACCCATTCCAGTAACCACATGTTGTGTAAATTGTTACCACAAAACAGATACCCAACAGTACCGAGTTCCGCCAGGGACTCTTTCAACTCATCAGACAGTGGTGTAGGTGCGTGCAGCCAGAGCTTTCCATCTTGCAACTTGGCTACTGTCAGTCGTAAGGGAAGTTTGCGACCGTCATCAAAGCGCGCCATATGGTCGTGAAACCAAAGGTTCTCCGCGAGTTTCTCCATGGCGGTAATCCCAAATGTGGTTAGTGATTCAGTCAGTTTACGCGAGGTTTGAGACAAAAAAAGAGACTCGCCAACGCACCTTTTGGGGAGGAGGGGATTTGCGTTGGCAATCTCTTTTGGGGGAAATCTTTTGTGCGATCCAGTTGAGTGGTATCGCAGAACCCCGAATGTGACTCGCTAATGGTATTTATCGAAGCACGAGAGTCACATTAAATTGAGATGCCCATCTAAACAATGGAGTACGCTACCTATGTGAATATATACAGTAGTTCGTTGCGGCTCTCAGTTCAAAGAGGAGGGGTCCGTCATGGGCAAGGAGTCGTCTGCAGTCCACTCCAGCAGGCTGCCGTCGTATACTGCTACGTCATAGCGTCCGAGACATTTGAGCGCAAAGGCGTCTACTGTTGCTGCTATAGCAGCCCCGCAATAGGTAATGACATGTGTCTCGTCCGGGACATCATGAAATGCGGCGGCGAGATCTGCATCGGATTTAAAGTTTGCCGTTTCACCATCAATCATTGCGTTAAAAGGAACATTTACCGCGCTGGTGATATGTCCGTTTCGTGAGCCGTAAACTTCCTTCGAACCGTCGTAGGAAGAGGCTGACAGGCTGTCGATCAGGCAGGTGTCGTCGCCGATGGCGGCGAGCACATCCTCTTTGTTTGCAATGCCACGTTGCCAATTGTCATCTACGACAAACTCTGTATTGGGTACGGATTCCTGGGGATCGGTTACCAGCGAATGGCCATCGGCCAGCCATTGCTCGATACCACCTTTCAATATGGCGACATCTACACCAAAGTGATGCATGGTCCACCATGCGCGGGTACACCACATGGTGCCGCTATCGACGCCTTCCCGTGGCGATTTGGCAACGATAATCACTCGAGTGTCATTAGCGATACCGAAGTCGCTCATGGTTTTAACAAACTGTTCAGGCGTCGGCCATGTCCAGGGCAGCGCTGAGTTCGGGTCGGACAGGACGCCATCGCCACTTGCCACATCAAAAAACAGCGAGTGTGCAATGTGCCCCTCGTCGTACGATCGTTCACGCGCCAGATTCACACGGTCTTTTGTGAGCATGGGTGTTACGTCTAGAATTCTGAGGTCCGGCTCGTCCAGATGCTCATCTAACCAGTCTGTGGTGACGAGGTAGTCGATCATGTCTACTTTTCCCGTGGTTTGTCGAGGAACATACTGGTGCGCCCACCGTCGATGATAAGGTCGTGGCTGTTGATAAAGCGTCCTTCTTCTGAGGCGAGGTATAGTGCACCGTAAGCGATATCGAGAGCCACACCGGGGATCCCAAGTGGAGTCACTCTTGAAAGATTTCGTTGTAGCTTTTGCATCTTTTCTTCGTATTCACCTTCTGCGAGCTCCACCTGGTTACTTCCCCAGAATATCGGTGTGGCAATTGCACCGGGTGAAATTACATTGACTCTTATACCTTTCGGTCCAAGACGCGTTCCGGCAAGTTTGCTGTAGTGCGTAAGACCCGCCTTTATGGCTGAATACATCAGATCTCCCTGACTATCGCGAATACCAGCGATACTGGAATTATTGATGATGCACCCACCACCTCGTTTTTCCATATGGGGTATCGCGTGCTTGGTGGACAACACGGCACTGTTGAACAACAGCTTCCATGCGTAGCTGACTGCTTCCTCGGTTACTGAGTCGACGGGTCCATAGGTATTCCCACCAGCATTGTTGAAAAGAATATCCAGGCCGCCAAATTTCTCGACGGCGGTATCTATGGTTGCCTTGATGTCGTCTTCAGACATGATGTCAGCTTTAACGTAGGTCGCCCCGGTGCGCTCAGCTAGCGCATTGCCCTTACCTTCAGTACGGCCGCTAAAAACTACCTGTGCTCCCTCGTTGATGAAAAGCTCAACAGTTGCTTCGCCGATGCCGCTGGTGCCGCCGCTAATGACCGCGATCTTGTCTTTTAGTCTGTCTCCCATGAGTGTCTCCAAAGAATGTTGTTTGAGTTATTTTCCGATCGAGCTGACTCTACTTCCCCCGCTGTCCCCGAAACGCGCAGCCAATACATCAACTAGCGGAACATCCTTTTGCGACATAGCGTCACCTGAACGAATCAGGTAGGCCTCTGGAGCGTTAGCACCATGAGGGGTTTTGCCCTCTGCAATATCTTTGGTGGCTTCCAGCATCATCTGACGAAACCGTACCACACCAAGATCAGTTTGCCCCAACATTTCCTGGGTACGATCAGCGATCAACCCCTGACTGTCTGCGATGGCAGCGTCCTGTTCCGAAATGCCAAGGATACCGGTGAAGTTTGACTCTCGTTGTAACTCGCGATCGATCAGATAGTCATTTTCACGATTGCATATGGGCATGTATTGATCGTCAACTGCAGAGAAGATGCCCAGTCCGCGCGAAAACTGCTTTCGCTCTTTTTCAGTAAATGGGTGGTCCGTGTTGTAGGCAAAGCAAAATATCCAGCAGGACTCGTCGTCGATTGGAACCCAGGTATTACCCTGACTGTTATCACCCGGAAAGCTGTTGGGAGCAAGTGAATGATTGGGCATCATGAACTGGGTGATGCGCCAGTAAAGCTGGTCATTATCGGCTTGCCTGGATGCGCCCAGCACGAGACCTGCATCATGCTTCAACACGGTGAACCTGGGGGACCCGTCTTCTATCAGCCAGCGATAGCGCGCGGTTCGTTCATTGTCGCCGGGCTCGGTTCGCAGCATCGGCGCCTTTTGACCTTCGTTAAACCCAGCATGCAGATAGGAAAAGTGCGCAGTATCGATTCCGCCTTCGACCGCCTGGGCCCAATTACACTGCTGGAATTTTTTGGAGACGAAGCGATGTTCCGGTGGCAGTTCGGCGAACTCAAATCGTGGTAATGGCGGCGGCGTGTCGTTACCGAGGTAACCCCAGACAATGTCGCTGTACTCCTTAACCTTGAGCGCTCGAATGCTGGCCTTCGGTTTTAGCGATTCCGCAATCTGAGGTTCCGAGGTGGGGATCTCTACGCACTGCCCAGTGACGTCGAATTTCCAACCGTGGTACACACATCGCAGACCACATTTCTCATTACGTCCGAAAAAGAGGTTGGCACCGCGGTGGGCGCATCGCGGCGACACCACACCAACACGACCATCAGTATCGCGAAATGCGATGAAGTCTTCTCCGAGTAGTTTGACGCGTTGTGGTGCGCCGTCCGGCTCCAACTCTCTTGAAAGTAATATGGGCATCCAATAACTACGAAACACATCTCCCATGGGCGTGCCTGGTCCGGTCTGGGTAAGGAGTGCGTTTTCTTCAGCCGTTAACATGATTACTCACAATTCATAATCTGCTTTCTCGGTAGTTAGCAATACACCGTTTTGCCGTAGTTCGTCTACCTTACCCTGGTCGGCCCCAAGCCAATCCCCAAGGACCTCCGCATTATGTTCTCCCTGGTAGGGTGCGGGTCCCTGGATGCCGCTCGCCGCGTCGGAAAAGTTGTATGGAGACTGGGCCACTACGCGGGTGCCCCCTGCTCGATCGTCGACTTCTACAAAGATACCACGTTCCTGCAGAGTGGGTTGCTCCTCTACAGTTGGTCCTTCGCGTACATCGCCCCACGGAATATTGAATTCGTTCATCATATCGGTGACTTGTTCGCGGGAAGTAAGCGTGAGCATGAACTCTGCAGTAGCCTTTCGTCGCAGCGCAATCTTTTCCTCGAGCGGTGTATCCTTGGTGCTGGGGTCTTTAACACCCCGGCTTTTGACGATGCAGCGCCAGAAGTGACGATAATCGGTCGAGAGAATGACTGGTCCTATTCCCGTGATCCAAACATCGTTCGGCAAGGGTCCTGTGGCATGAGAATCTTCAAGATCGTACTGCAGCTGGTCATCGGTACTCACGGTTGCGTCGATCATTGCCATATCGATGTATTGTCCCTTGCCGGTTCGTGAGCGCATGTACACGGCGGCCAGTATTGCCGTGAGCCCGTGTAGGCCCGCGTTGGTATCGGCTATTGAGATTGGATAGTCGGCATAGGGATCACCTGTTCGGTGGGTACGGCGTGCAATGAGTCCCGCTTCTGCATGAACCACTGGTGCATAGGCTGGCCGGCGCGATTCCGAGCCCCCCTGGCCAAAACCGGAGATCGACAACATGATCAATTTGGGATTGATCCTGGACAACGTCTCATAGTCGATGCCCAGGCGCTGGGTAACCCCGGGTCGATAGTTTTCTATAAAGATGTCTGCCTGTTGCACCAGTTCACCGACCAGATCATTGGCGCCGGCGGCCTGCATGTCAATGCAGATGTCTCTTTTACCCATGTTCCACTGGTTGTAATAACCGGTGAGTCCACCAATAGACTTTCCCCAGTGGTGGGAGATGTCTCCTTCGGGAGGTTCAACCTTCACGACATCGGCGCCAAGGTCTGACAGCATGCGCCCGGCAAAGGGGCCGGCAAGTACTCGTGAAAAGTCGAGCACTTTAAGCCCGGTAAGGGGGTATTCCATTTTGTTCTCCTAATTCAGGAGGACCAATCTATATGAATTGGCTTGCCAGCAAAAGAGATTGACTGCAAATGGACCAACCAGAGTAATCGTAGTACTTTGACCACCTTCTAAATCGTAAGCAGGTTTTTTCACATGAGTGAATCGTTCTATGAATCAGTGTTCGGTGTTCGTGGCAAGATTGCGCTGTTGACAGGGGGTACCCGGGGTATTGGTCTTCTGATCGCAGAGGGTCTTGTTAAAGCAGGTGCCAAAGTCTACGTCGCATCGAGAAAGGAGGATGCGTGCCGTGAGACGGAGGCCGCGTTGTCGGCGTTTGGCGATTGCATCGCAATTCCTGCGGATATTTCTACCATAGAAGGTTGTGAAAAGCTGGCTACGGAACTCGAAGGACGTGAGCAGGCCCTGAATATTCTGGTAAACAATGCGGGTGTTACCTGGAGTGAGGAGCTTGGTCAGTTTCATGAAAAAGCCTGGGATAAGGTGGTGGACGTTGATATGAAGGCCCCGTTCTTTCTCACCCAGTCATTGCTGCCCTTGTTGCGTAATGGCGCATCCGCAGATAATCGTGGATCAATTGTTAATGTGACTTCTGTGAATGGGCTGCGTCCAACCACGTTGCACAACTATTCCTATGTCGCGGCAAAAGCTGGTCTCGGACATTTGAGTAGGCAGCTTGCACGAGACCTGAGAGACGATTACATCAACGTCAACGTGATGGCGCCTGGCTTTTTTAAATCAAAGATGACCGCGGTGTTGTTCGACACTGAGGAGAAAGAAAAAGAGATAATGGAAAGGGCAGCGATGAATCGAGCGGGTAACCTGGAGGATGCGGCAGGGTTGGTGATTTACTTTTCGTCCAAAGCGGGCGCTTTTGTAACCGGTGAAACGATAGCCTGTGATGGGGGGTCCGTTAATACCACTTGATCTTGATCAAAGCGCCCATCCTGTCGATCGCCTATGCTCGCTTTGTTTTTACACACATAGATAGGAAGACATTGGGTGACAGAATTCAACGAGCAACTTGGTCCCATCGTTAAGAATGAGGACCGTTATACCGCTACCCCGACCCGGACTATTGACCATGACGTGGACAGCGTTTGGGCAATGCTTACCGACCCAGCCCATATCGTCGACTGGTTGGCGCCCGGAACAATAGAACTGAAACTCGGTGGTTCCGCCAAGCTGGATTTTAAGGACAGCGGTATCGTCATAGACAGCGAGGTCTCGGTGTTCGATCCCCCTCGGTTATTGGAGTATTCATGGAGTAGTCTGGGAGAGCCGCTCAGACCACTACGATTCGAGATCGAGCCAGATGGCGAAGGGTCGAAATTGACCTTAACTTTGACTGTCCCGGCAGAAGAAAATGTCGCACGTTCTTGTGCGGGATTTGAAGCCCGCCTGATGATGTTGCTTGCGGCAATAGAAGGAGTGCCGATTAAGTTGCCCTTTGAAAGGTTTGTCTCGACCAAGGAATCCTACGAGCAAATGGTTTGATTAGTTCTCGTCCCGAAACCCAACCTGGCTAGTAACCCAGGTGCTTGTCGACCGCGCCCTCCAGGGGTTCATCGGCCAGAAAGCGCTGTAGATTTCTGATAAACCTTTCCATGTTCCGCTCTGCGCGGAACTGGCTGGCACCAGCCGTGTGTGGCGTCATCACGACATTGGACATTGACCAGAGTGGTGAGTCTGCTGGCAATGGCTCCCTTGGCGCAACATCGAGGGCTGCGCCCCTTATCTGATCTGTCTGCAGAGCGGTAACCAGTGCATCTTCTTCCATTACTTCGCCCCGGGTGACGTTGACCAGAAACGCACTGTCTTTCATTTTTCTGAATGCGTCGGCGTCAAATACATTGCGCGTTTCATTGGTAAGAGGACAACAAATACTGAGCACGTCTGATGCGGCCAATAGATCAGAGAATCGACTGCTATCCCATGCCTCATCTACACCATTACCTAGTTCGACGGGATCACGGTCCAGAGCAATACAGTTCATGCCAAATGCGACCCCTCGCTTTGCCATGGCGCGACCCGTGCCTCCAAAACCAAAGATACCGAGGGTCAATCCAGTCAGCTCGATCTCCTGATAACGCATCTCTGGTCTGTGGTTCCAACCGTCTGCGCCATGTCGAAGTGCCGTAGCCAGTTGGCGTGTGAGCATCAGCAGGAGCCCGAAGGCGTGATCAGCGAGATGTTCCCCAACGAGACCTTTTTCGCTGGTGAGAACCACATCGCTTTCGACGAACTCGGGATAAAAGAATATGTCCACACCGGCGGAAATCGATTGCACCCAGCGTAACTTTCGGGTCGCCTGAAACAGTGGTTTAGGAACAAACCCGAGAATGACCTCTGCATCCTCAACATGGTTGATGGCATCTTCAGCATCAGACACCACAATTTGGGCATTGTGTCCTGCAACTTCCTGGATGCGGGCCAGATCGTCATTTGTCACTTCTCGCAGCGTGAGCCCTGGAATGATTACGATTTTCACTGTACCTCCTCCGTGGTTTCCCCTATCAAACAAGACCTCTATTGAATTCTTATGCCAGGAAATAATCAACTCGGCAGTAGCTGCTTGAAAGATTGGGTAAATGGGAATAGTTTGGGCTTCTAGCTCTTAAATCTTTTTGGGGGAAAGGAGACCGCTATGCGCAACGGATTTCGTATCGTTGATACCGACTGCCATCATATAGAACCACCTGAGATGTGGGCCGAATACATTGATCCCGCTTTCGCCGACCAGGCCCCGGCACCCGGTGACATGGGTGGGGGAAAGACGGGGATGTTGGTCGAAGGTGAGCCTATCGCCAAACAGGATGGTAACTATCCCATGGATTCGGAGGAGTTTCTGGATGCAGTCCATGAAGGCATGCAGAAATTCCAAAGTTCCAGGGATCAGGGATTCGATGTAACGTCGCGTCTTTCTGATATGGAAGAAGAAGGCGTTGATGCCCAGGTGATTTATCCTACGGTAGGTGGTCAGCTACTCGGTAAACCTTTCAGGGATCTGGACTTGCTGTCTGCGTGTTGTCGCGCTTACAACGATTGGAGTCTTGAGTATTGCGGCGCGGCGCCACATCAGCTGTTAATGGCGGCGATGCTGCCGATTCAATCCTGCGAACATGCGATCGCGGAGGCCAGACGCACCAGCGAAAAAGGAGCGGCATGTTTTTATGTTCGACCTAATCCGGTAGAAGGCCGCAATTTTTACCACGAGGATCTGGATCCCTTGTGGGCGGCGTTGGAGGAAATCGGTAAGCCCGTCTGTATTCACGATTCTGGCTCACCGTATCTACCTTCTTTTGGGGATCGGATGCACACTCATACGGCGGGTCACATTGTCGCGCATCCCTTTGAAGCCATGGTGGCGATGATGTCGCTAATCTGGTTTGGAGTGGTCGAGAAATACCCGAAACTCAAGATTGTGCATGTGGAAGCAGATGCAGGCTGGCTTCCCTATTGGTTGCAGCGCATGGAACAACATTTTGATTTTTCCGGTAGTGCCGAGCACCCTTTGCTGAAAAGGCGCCCCACGGAGTACTTTAAGTCAAACTTTCTGGTCGCCTGTCGTGGTGATGAAATGACGTTGCCTGCTGCGGTTGAGTTGGTGGGTGATGACTACATTACTTTCAACACTGACTATCCTCATGCGGACGGTACCTGGCCATCAGGTTTCGCATCGCTAGAGAATCAACCTATTGGTGAGGATAGTATTCGTAAAATTTTCTGGGACAACGCTGCGAGAATGTTTGAGTTGTCTGCGCCATAACTATAGCGTTAGCTCAAGTGCTCCAGATCTGTATCCTGTAGTCCAAGAAAGATTGGTTCAGAGTTTTCCCGGTAAATATTGATCTTAGCGTTATACGCATATCGGGTGAGTCCGTGTTTGTCGGTTATTTGGTATTTATTCACGGTAAATTTCCTATCCTCCCTGATCCCCGTGAGATAGCAGCGAATGGCATCGACGGGTTCGCCTGAAAGCTCCAGCCCTTCAAGGCTTGATAATGTTTCCTGTGTTAGTTCGATAAAGTGAACAGCACTCACTCTTTCAATTTCACCTGTGCGTTCATTCGTCATTGGCGCTTGAAAGTCACCAACCAGGACCTGACCAGGTTTGGTTTGGTCTACCATACGGGCGAGCTCAATGGTTACATCGCCAACGATGAAGTATGCGCTGGTGGGATTGAGTCCCTCAGCCTGATATAACTCGTAGTGGCTACCAACGTGAAAGGCCGCTCCCAATTCAGGCGTTACGTTACCGCTCGACTTGGATCTTGCTATCGCATTGTCTGCCAATGCCAAATGCATAAAGTGGTACAGATTAATATTTGCTTCAACACTGTTATCTCTGTTCCAGACGTAAAAACCATCACCTGTGGTGGATCGAGCGAAGCTGATATCCTTTTCTTTTGTCAGCATCTTGGCATGAGCGGAGTTGAGCGAATAAGATAAACTGTTGAGTTGCGCTACCTGTTCCAGTGGTGAATACAGGGAAAACCGGACAACGTCGAAAAGAGCGACCGCCTGATCTTCTATGTAGTTAGTACCAAATCTCTTAACGATTTCGTTGGTTAGAATGCCAGGTAATCGCCAGGCTCGGCCACCGATACTGATATTGCTTGTTGGGTATCTGAGGCGTTCTGCAGTTTGCTCCAACGCTTCCAGACTGACCTGTTTGTCACCGGTTAGCAGATCGCGAATGAATTCCTGATGTTTCTCAGAGGACTCCGGCGAATTTCTGCTTCCGCTATCATATATTGCGGTACAACCAGTATTTGAATGCTGTCTTCCAGCTGGGACCACTGGAGGATTACGTTTCTACCAAGGTTCCAGTAGTCACGCAGTTGGTCTTCCAGCGCAGCGACATCCTTTTCGCTTCTTCCCAGCCAGTCCTGACTTTTAAACCACTCCGTCAGATCCAGATTGGCTGTTTCGTTCAGCCGTCTAATCGTCTCAGACAGGCCTGTTTCCTTATTAGTAGCCAGTCACACCGGATTCTGTGATCCGCTTGATCCATGGAACTTACGGAAATTACAGAGTTACACCGAAAATTCAACCCAAAGGCGACCAGTGTAGCCGTCTGGATATGCTTGCCCTGACTCCGGAAAACCACCTCGCTTGCAGGCACTGTGATACTGGTATGGTAGTCTGTTAAACCATGGAGATTACCGATAATCTTGAAAGAATGCTCGCATCTGGGCGCGACGATCCTATGCTGCGATTCGGCCTGGGTAGTGGTTACTTCAATGAGAAAGAATTCGCGCGCGCGATTCCTCATTTGGAATCCTGTATTGAGCAAGATCCGGACTACTCCGCAGCATACAAACTACTGGGCAGATCGTTGCTCGAGGAAGGGGAATTGACCGCCGCGCGTGATGTCTTTGAGCAAGGGCTAGCCATAGCAATTGCACAGCGTGATAAACAGGCGGAGCGAGAGATTAATTCGTTCTTGAATAAGATCCGTCGGCTGGGTTCCTAGCCTTACAAGACGGTTACAAGATCTGCATTGGACGCGGCGTTGCCCATGGTATATTGAATCGAGCGCACCTTGATGGTGCGGCATGATCAAACCAGGAATACCAATTACTTAATTTGGAAAGAACATAATAAGAAAGGCCGATCATGAGAATACTCCTCTTTATCTTGCTCCTGATTATTGTGCTGATCGCAGGATCAGTCTTTATCGTTATTAGTTACCTTTCTCCCGAAGAACTCCCTCCAAGAATTCCGGCGCCAAGTTCAGTCAGAACCATCAGCGCAGGAGACATTATCGGGATTCAGAGGGGCCGGATTCACATGCATGGTTGGGTATTCCCTATGCGGAACCGCCGGTCAATGATCTTCGCTGGAAAGCGCCCAGACCTGCGCGTCCTTGGACTTCTCGTCGTGAAACGCTTGAGTTTGGAAGCCAGTGTACTCAGTTACCGGTTCAAGCAACTGCGACAGATTTACCCATTGGCAGTGAGGACTGTCTATCTATCAACGTATGGGCACCCAGTTACCATCCTGACTTCGTGCCGACGGGCAATGATCGCAGGCCGGTGATGGTATGGATACGCGGTGGCGGCAATGTGATGGGTGGCACCAATGACCCGATAGATGATGGAGCGCTGTTTGCAGGTGAGTACCAGTTGGCGCGAGTGTCGTTTAATTATCGGCTGGGACCAATGGGTTGGTTTCGTCACGATGTGCTTCGTGAATAAGGCGGTTTTGCAGAAGATGCGTCAGGTAACTACGGCACGCTGGACCAGATTATGGCGTTGCGTTGGGTACGACGTAACATCAGCGTCTTTGGTGGTGATCCGAACAACGTAACTATATTGGGCAACTCTGCGGGTGGGGGCGGAGTGTTATCGCTTTTGGCGTCACCTCTGGCGCAGGGTCTATTTCATAGAGCAATTGTTCAGGGCGGCGTGTTTCGCATGACCGATGTGAGCACCGCAGAAAACCTTCTCGACGATGCGATTCCTGGCGACCCCTTTAGTAGTGGCGAAGTCATTGTGAAGTTGATGCGTAGGGATGGATTTGCTGAAGATCGGCAGACGGCTAAAGAGCGCCTGCGAACGATGAACAAGCAGGATCTGGCGAGGTACCTGCGAAGTAAGACCCCAGCTGAGCTGTTCTGGGCCTATTATCTTGGTTATGACCTGCATCCCTTTGACTTGCTGCAGGTACCAAAGGTGTTTGGTGGCGGATATGTGTTACCAGGCATTACTGATCCCCAGCAAATATTTTCCGATGTCGCAAACTATAACGAAGTGCCTATTATTCTGGGTGCAAATCGTGACGAGGTCAGACTCTTTATGATGGCCAATACGGAATTGGTAGATACGCGGTTTGGGTTGCCTGTCGGCATAAAGAACATTGATACATATGAACGTTATGGAGGATATGGGGCAGAGGCTTTTACCTATGCCATGGTAGATGATTTGGCTGGCATCCTGCGAAGCGCTCAGGGCAGGACCGTATGGGCCTACCGGTTTGATGTGGATGATCTGCGAAACCTTGTGGTGGTCGATCTAAAGCGATTGATGGGTGCAGCGCATGGTGTGGATAAGCCCTTCTCATTCGGAAATTTTCCGAGACCAAACAGAGTAATGTTCCCTCCCTCGATGCAGGAGGAATTCGACCTCGTTTCTACCAGCATGATGTCCTATTGGGCTAGCTTCGCCTACAACGGTGAGCCTGGAACGGGGCATACAGAGGAAGAGATCTTATGGACCCCGTGGGGAGACGAGGGAAATACAAGAATTGTCTTTGATATCGAAGATGACGGTGGCGTTAGGATGGTGCCGGATCGCTATAGTATTAGTGATACCAAGAAACGGTTTCTTGAGGACCAACAGCTACCGGCAGCACAAAAATGCGAGATGTACCCTCAGTTGTTCTGGTTTTCGTCCAGCACCGGGGATCTTTGGGACTTGGGTTGCGACTCACCTCTGTAACCCTCGCTCGGCATCTTCAATTACTGCCGAGCTCACATAGTCGCGTTTGCTGATCTCAATGATCTGCTGGTAGGCGCTGACCGCGGTGGTTCGATCACCATTAAGGTCCGCCAGTTGCCCTTGAGTCAGTAGTAGCGAATGCCATCCCCAGGGTGGAAGTCCTTTCGCTCGCTCGGTGTCTATTCTGAGAAATGATTTTGATGCCAGCTCATACTGATTTAACGCAAGGTGTGCGCGCGAAATCCAAAGGCGGACCAGGTCGCTCGCGATTTCATCGTCGGAGTCGCGAAGGAAACTATTACCAGCGGCAATCGTTTCGTGATTCAGCTGCTGCGAGAGCAGTAACGAAATGTATCGCAGCCGAAATCGCTGGTTTCCCGGGTAAGTGTCGGAAAGCTCCTGCAGCATGCTGGTTGCCTTCTGATTCTGGGCGGGGCCCTCACCGGCCAAAAGGTCTGCATAGATATATTTCGCGACATCGCTGAAGGGTCCACCGTATAACACGACCTGTTCGAGATACGGAAAACTTTTGTCCGCGTTTCCTCGAGGTATAAACCAGAGAAACCATGACATAAGTTTTAGAAATGGTGGCAGGTTGTCTGCGTAGTAGTATGCGACGCCCAGGTGCATTTTCGCTTCGACGAGGGTTGGTTTAATCGCCAGGGTTTTTTCCAACTGCTTAATGGCAAGATTGCCGTGTCGCCCTGATGGATAGTATTCACCTCGCATCGCTGACAAATATGACATTGTCAGATGGGTCTGACCACAGTTGTAGTAAGCACTATGGTCTCTTGGGTTATTAGCAATTACACGTTCGCAGATGGCTAGCGCTGCGTCAGCATCCTTTCGGATTTGCAGATCGTACTGCGTATTCCTTGGATCCCAGGTTAGTTTCGTGAGAAGTGTGTTGAGATTAAATACATGGCCAATAGCGTCATCTGGGTATTCAGTGATTAATCGTTGATAGATGACTTCAGCTCCAGCATGGTCGCCGTGCAGACGCATCTTATTCCCTGCAATTTGCAGCTCGAGTGGATCTGGTTTCGCCAGAGCCAGGCTTGATACCAGAAGGAGTAATAGTGCTTTCATGCTGAAAAACAGACCTGAGCGACGACCTCTAGCTTTCAACCTGATGTCCGGCAATAGGACCTTTGCCTCTAACGAAATGAGACACTTCAATATTGTTGTTATCGAGAGACAATTTGAATACAACGTCGTTCGGTTGTCCAAGATCCAGCGTGCTTCGCTCATCGAACTCCAGCAGCATTGAAACCATGATCTTGCCAATCATGCCGTGAGATACAATGGCAATAGTGTTTGCGGGATGTGCAAGAATCTCATCAAGAAATGGTCGCGCCCGTTCCATCATGTCAGGAACGTTTTCGCAGTTTGGGCCTCGGTAGTTAAATCTGTCTGCCTGATAGGCCTGCCACTCTTCCGACCACTTTTTTCGAACTTCGTCGTACAGATAACCACTCCAGTCGCCGCAATCCCATTCTTTGATGCGTTCGTCAAAAGTGATGGGTAGTTCAAGATGTCGGTTTATTATCTCCGCCGTCTGTCGGGTCCTGTCCAGGGGTGAGGCGAATAGTGCTTCGATATTCAGATCTGATAGAAGCTGACCGTTGATTTCGGCCTGAGCCCTGCCTAGTTTGTTGAGATCGGAGTTCCATTGACCCTGGACACGATGAGCGGCGTTCCACTCGGTCTGACCATGACGTACGAAATAAAGCTGCTTCACCAGAGACCTTGCTATAATTTTTGGGTAGAACCGTCTGGCTCATTCGCAGCACTATATCAAAAGACGATCAGAATTGGCGTGTCATGCTCTGGACCACGAAGAAAATCAGTCAGTTATACGCATTCACTGTGATGTTCAGTTGCGTGTTTCTTGGCGCCTGTAGCGGAGGTAGTGAAGGAAGCGGTAGCGGCCCTGCGCCGCCAATCGCCAATTTTGTGTCAGCAGACGACAACGTCGACGATAGCGCTGACAACGATGACATGACTACAGTACCTTCGGAATCGGGATGGATAGCAGGTGTGTTTGAGTCACGGGACAACTTCGTCAATATGTGCGCGTCTCCACGAGAGGGAAGTTTTCCGGACGTGCAGGGCACCGTCACGGACGAGAATAACTGGTTGCGCGCCATGAGCGATGACACCTACTTGTGGTACGACGAGATTGAAGATGTTGACCCGGGAACAGAGGACGATGCACTAGAGTACTTTGAACTAATGCGGTCCTTTGAGCTGACGCCCGCCGGTAATCGTAAAGATCGATTTCATTTCGCCCTGGATACAGAGGTGTGGGAACGATTGTCTCAGTCTGGAATCTCTGCGGGATATGGAATGACACTCTCAATTGTCTCTTCTACGCCACCCAGGAAAGTCGTTATCGCTTATACGGAACCAAACACACCCGCCTCAGACGTTAACCTTGCACGGGGTGCGGAGATTCTTGAGATTGATGGTGTAGATCTGGTAAACGCCAGTGGTTCGCAAAACGTGGACGTTCTCAATGCGGGGCTCTCCCCTGAAGAACTGGGCGAGAGTCACGAGTTCGTCATCAGGGATTTGGATGCGACGGAAACGCGGACGGTGGTTCTTCAGAGCACAGAGATAACCTCCACTCCTGTTCAGAATGTAAGCGTTATCGATACGGACACCGGCAGGGTTGGTTACATGTTGTTCAATGATCATATTGCGACTTCCGAACAACAGTTGATTGATGCAGTAGATCTCCTGAAAGAGGAGGAAATTGTCGATCTCATCGTCGATCTCCGCTACAACGGCGGAGGCTTCCTTGATATTGCCAATGAACTCGCCTACATGATTGCTGGCGACGCGAGTATCGGCCGGGTGTTTGATGAGCTCCAGTTCAACGACAAGCACAGTACTGTCAATCCAGTGACAGGTCGGTTGTTACTTCCCACACTTTTTCGTTCGACAGCGCGCGGATTCTCGGCACCAGCTGGCACGACCTTGCCTGCGCTGGACCTTCCTCGAGTGTTTGTTCTAACAGGGGGTGGAACCTGTTCCGCCAGTGAAGCCATCATTAACGGACTGAGAGGAATTGATCTTGAGGTGATTCAGATTGGTAGCAATACCTGCGGGAAACCCTATGGTTTTTACGCGATGGACAATTGTGGAACCAGTTATTTCACTATTCAGTTTCGCAGTGTCAATGCAAAGGGGTTTGGCGACTATTCTGATGGATTTTCACCCTCATCTGACGTGGAAACGCCGACTGGTACTCCTCTCCCAGGGTGTAATGTCGCCGATGATCTTGGTCACATGCTAGGTGACCCGGAAGAAGCGAAGTTAGCCACTGCACTAGCGTATCGCGACAGCGGAGTTTGCCCGGAACCGACGGTCAGTGCGAGGCGACTGAGTGTGCAGCAAAGTGGCGAGGGTCAGCTAATCAAACCAGAGTGGCTGCGCAATATGACGGTGATACAGTGAGGTTGCTTATCCCGGTGCTAATGTTGCTATCTGCCTGTCAGAATCAAAGCGAACCACCGGTTAGTGAACAAGTGGTGATTGCGAGTAAGCCTGACTTTTCCGGTTCCTGGGAAATGGATTATCAAATGAGCGATCAGGCAGACCAGAAGATCCGTTGGAAGTATCTGGAAGCCCTGGCCGCGGAGAAGCGAGCGCGTGAGTCTGAAGACCCTCGATTTGGCCCGCGTCCTGCGATTGCAGTGGAAAACCAAAGACCTGGGCAACTCGCGGCAGGTATTATGGTTGTTGGCCGTTTCGCGGAAAAAATCTCCAAATCCAGTGTGTTAACGATTGAACAGGACCGAGAGTCGATAACCATAGAACGGGAAGAAGATTTTTCGCTGAATTGTAAATTCACGGATGATTTTCAGTTCGACGGTAAGCTGGGTAAGGAGCAGTGCGGTTGGGTGGGGGATCAACTGGTCTTTGATATAGCATTGCCAGAGGGGCTCAATGTTCGTCACATCCTGTCGAAAGGAGACAGCCGAGTTAACCTCGCAACTTCGGTTTACTATGATCTAATTCCGTTTACTTTAAATCGAGTTTATATGCCATTCGAACCGGGTGAGGGTATGTATGACTGTGAATTCAAAGTGTCTACTTTAAAAACCTGTACGATGGGCGCGCCCGACAGGTGACCTGGATCCGAATATGCTGGTTCGTGACATTTTTAAGCGCATGTGTCGCACCTGAACCTTTACCAGAGCCAATCCCCCAGAGGATTCCCCTTCAAGCTGATTTGCTTCGCGGCTTCTTCGAAGGTCCGGCGCTTAACGTATCGATAGCAGAGTTCCATCCCGGGAAAGGTGGTGTACCACAGCTACGTAACGCTGAGGCGCGTTACATGCCTGTCGTTCTGAAACGGACGTTGATGGAAGCCGGTGGTTGGGGAGCAATCCGTGTGTTGCCAGATAACGACCCTGCAGCCGAGTTACAGATAAGTGGTGAGATTGCGACCTCAAGCGGGGTTGAGCTTTCTTTGCGTATGCGTGTCGTGGATTCAGCAGGAAGAGTTTGGTTGGAGCAAACCTACTCAGATTTCGCCTTCGACCATGCCTACGAAGAAACTGGCAACATCGTCGATCCTTTTTCAGATCTTTATCACACTATTACTAACGATATAAATAAGGTGCGTAAAGTGCTAACAGTATCGGAGGTAAATAACCTGATTGATATTGCGAAGCTGCGTTACGCCATGAGTCTCTCGCCAGAGACGTTTTCCCAATTTCTTCGGGAAGATGAAACTGGAAGGGTTTATCTCACCTCTCTCCCGGCAAGAGATGATTCCATGGTTATGCGGTCGGAGCGGATTCGCGATTCGGAGTATGGTTTTGCCGATACGGTTGATGCGACCTATACGCTTTTTTATGAGGAGATCGCTCGAACCTATACGGATTGGAGGCGCTATAGCCATGAACTGATTCTCGGGAATGAAGCGCTGGAGCTTAAGACTGCGCCGAGGCGAAGTGGAAGCTGGGCGAAAGCTGAAGCAGCTTACGATACCTTCAGGGAATCGAAAATGAATGAGGATGAGCTGCGAAAAATGACCAATGCGTTTGACTTGGAAGTGACGCCGACGGCGATGGAACTTGAGGGTACGGTGATTCACCTGACGGGCTCTTTGCAGGCTCGTTATGCGCAGTGGCGAAGAATTCTTAGCGATATATACGCATCTGAACGGGCTACGCAGTAGCGAAGGTATGATAGAGTTCGACCCCTGTTTCACATTTTATTAGGAGTACCGAAATGTCTGAGGAAGCGTTAGAAAAGGCATATGAAACAATGACTTCCCGTATTGGCGAACAAACATCGCAGTCGGAATGGTTTGAGGTTACGCAGGAAAGAATCAACGATTTTGCCGAAGTGACGATGGATCACCAATGGATACACATTGATGTTGAACTAGCAAAGGCAGGACCATTTGGTGCCCCTATTGCCCATGGCCAGCTCACCCTATCTATTATGGGCCATTTGCCAAAAGCGGCTGATGCGGCGACCGAGGCGATTACCCTCGAAGGTCAGAAACTTAGTATCAATTACGGCTTTAACAAGGTGAGATTTCCATCACCTGTACCGGCAGGCTCCAAAGTGAGAACCACCGGCACCCTGAAAACGGTGGAGATCAAGGGTGGCATGATCGAGGTGATGAATGAACTTGTGATGGAAGTCGAGGGTCAGGAGAAGCCCTGTTGCGTGGCTGAAAGTTTAGGCCGATTGGTCTTCTAAGGAGAATCTGATGCCAGAACAACCTGCCAACGATCCCAAGCAGTTTATTCAGGGTGCACCTGTTTTCCATGTAGAAGACCCCAAGGCAAGCGCAGAATATTATCGTGATGTTCTGGGGTTCAATTTCGACTTCTCGATGGACGAGTACAGTGTGGTGTGGCGCGATAACTCAGCGATCCATTTTGCGACCGGTGATACCCATGCGCAGGGCGTTGTTTTGTTTCAGTGGCTGGTAGATGTTGATGCCTATTACGAGGAAATTAAGTCCCGTGGGGCAAACATAACCCGGGAACCGGCGGATCAGTCTTACGGTGTACGAGAGTTTTCCGTGATAGATCTGAATGGAATCACCATCAACTTTGGTCAGGACATCGAATAACGCATGGAGCATGTTGATGTTCTGATCGTCGGCGCTGGCTTGAGTGGAATTGGCGCTGCCTATCATTTAAAGAAGCACAGTCCTGACCGGTCCTTCGTGATTTTTGAGGGTCGTGATGATATTGGTGGTACCTGGGACCTGTTTCGCTATCCGGGCATACGCTCTGACTCAGATATGTTTACCCTCGGTTATGCATTCAAGCCCTGGAGTGAAGGCAAGGCGATTGCCGATGGTCCTTCCATTCTGAAATACATTAACGAAACCGCAGCGGAGAATGATATTCCAGAGCGGATTCGCTTTCGCCATTGGGTTAAGCGGGCAACCTGGGAAGAGGATCACTGGCTGGTCGAGGCTGAAACAGACGACGGGACTGTCAGTATCAGCTGTAACTTTTTGTTGATGTGCAGTGGCTACTATAACTACGAGCATGGTTATACACCTGAGTTTGAGGGAAGGGACAAATTCAACGGCCCGATCATTCACCCTCAGCAGTGGCCCGAAGATCTTGAGTATGCTGACAAGAAGGTTCTGGTGATTGGCAGTGGCGCGACAGCAATGACGATAGTGCCAGAGATGTCGCACACCGCGTCTCACGTCACCATGCTGCAAAGGTCACCAACTTATGTGGTGTCGATGCCTTCGGAGAATCGCCTTGCGAATTGGCTTCGTCAGTATTCAGAGAATCTGTCTTACTTTGTTTCTCGATGGAAAAGCGTAATTTTTGGCTGGCTCTTTTTTACCTATAGCCGCAAGCGCCCCGAAAAGATGAAGCAATGGCTGGTAGGTGGCGTTCGTCAAGCGCTGGGCCCGGACTACGATGTCGAGAAGCACTTTACGCCAAACTACAACCCGTGGGATCAGCGAATTTGTCTGGTACCCGATGCTGATTTGTTCGAAGCGATCCGTGGCGGCAAGGTTTCAGTTGTGACGGACCACATTGAGTCCTTTACGGAAAACGGTGTTCTGCTTAAGTCCGGCGAGCATCTGGACGCTGATGTGATCGTGACCGCGACCGGGCTTGATATCAAGATTGCCGGGGGCATCGACCTGGTTATCGATGGTCGGTCGGTGGATGTTCCTAACGCGATGACATATAAAGGCATGATGTTGGAGGATGTGCCCAACGCGGCCATCGTGATGGGTTATACCAATGCTTCCTATACACTCAAGGCGGATCTTACTTCTACATTTGTGTGCCGGTTATTGAATTATATGAGACGACACCATTACGCCTCGTGCCGCCCGAGGAACCATGACGAATCTATCGAGAAGGAACCGATAATTAATTTCACCTCGGGCTATATTCAGCGGGCAATTGACAAGCTGCCGAAGCAGGGCTCAAAAAGTCCATGGCGACTCTATCAGAACTACTTCCTCGATCTCGTCACGCTGGGATATGGATCCATTGCCGATTCGATGATGGAATTCAGCAGGTCAAAATCTCAGGATGAATCTTTGCAACGCAAGGCCGCCGGTTAGGCTACGAACTCCCGATCGATAACAAATTAACGACTGGTTTGTATAACTCTTCCAGATACGTGACGTCAGCTTTATCCAGTGTAATGTCTGTGGCGCCTACAAGATCGCCGAGTTGCGAGATCTTTGAGACCCCGACTACCGGTGAATAGATCTCGGGCTTTTGCAGCATCCACGCGAGAGAAATTTGTGCTGGTTTCTTGCCATACTTCTCGGCGACTTCCACCACGCGATCCGCGATAGCGAAGTCCATCTCTCCCTGATAAAGACTTTCCGTACGCTTGCGGTCCCTTCCTTTGGAACGATTAGTTGAACCTTTATCGAAACCGCCCTGATAGGATCCTGCCAAGATGCCTCGTGCCAGTGGAGACCAGGGTGTTAATGCGACGCCCGTCTTGTGGCAATAAGGGTTCATCTCGCGCTCTTCTTCGCGGTAGATAAGATTGTAATGATTCTGCATGGAAACAAACTTGGTCCAGTTATTCGCTTCGGCCATCATCTGCATTTCAGTGAACTGCCAAGCAAACATGCTGGAGCCACCTAGATACAAAACCTTGCCTGCTTTCACTACGTCGTGCAGTGCTTCCATTGTCTCTTCGACGGGCACGGGTACCTGGTTTCGAATACCGTGGGGATGGCGATGGATGACAAGGTGATCGATATAATCGTGGCCGAGTCGTTTAAGACTGGCATCGACACCTTCCATAATATGTTTACGCGATAATCCCCCCATGTTGGGCGCCTGGCCCATTGGGTTGGCTATCTTGGTGGCAAGGACATATTCACTGCGTGGCAGTAGTTCCTTTAGCAGAGCGCCGACGACTTCCTCGCATGCACCCACGCCGTAGACATCAGCCGTATCGAAGTAGAAAAGACCGTGGTCAATGGCTGCCTTGAAAATAGGCCGCGCATCGTCGATACCCAGCGTCCAGTCACCCTGATGGCCCTGACCGGGCATTCCGAAGTTCATTGTGCCGAGGCACAACTCTGAGACTTTAAGCCCGCAGTTCTTGCCGAGTTGAATCGCGTTTAACATTTTCTCCTCTGGTAAGATGTGGACGGGGAACTTTATCATTCCTGAATGGGCGGGTCATCTGGGTTGGGAACACGAAGTTCTCACGACTGCGGACGGGACTGGCCTGTGCGTCTATACTTTTGGTAAAGGCATAACAGTAGGTGTTGCGCGAGATGGGTGAATCAGGTGACAACCGGTTTGGCATTGACGATGTCAGGTTGGTTAAAGCGGAACTGATGACGGGTCAGACCGGTGTCAGGGTTACCGGCACATCGATTCCGGAGATGAGCGATGAACAGATAGCTGAACTCAAAGGACTTGTTTCTGAGTATTGTGTTGCGGTATTACCTGGTCAACCTGTAACACCAGAACAACACATCGTATTTGTCAGCAGGCTCGATCCCATTATGTTTACACCGGGAGAAGTGCCGCATTCCCAGTGGCCTGACATCAACGAGGTGAATCTGGCGAGTACCTCAACATTGCCCCCTACTAACGGATTTCACACCGATACCTCTTTTGTAGAAAGACCGCCGTCCTATACCTGCCTGTTGCCGCGGAAAATATCGTCACATGGTGGCGACACTGTCTTTGCCAATCAGTATATGGCCTATGAGGCGCTATCACCGGTGATGCAAAATATGCTGAAAGGGCTGCGTTTCAAGCACAATGCAGCGCAACTTAAACGCCTGGATGAGGCACCAATGGAGCCTGTTTCGCATCCGGCAGTCAGAACGCATCCTATTACTGGCAGAAAGGCGTTGTACATTACCCAGCCCCAACGTTGTAGTGAAGTAGAGGGGATGAAGCCCAAAGAGAGTGCCAATCTACTCGAGTTTCTTTACGCCCACTGCCAGCATGTCTATGCAATGTATCGTCATCGCTGGCAGCCGGATGATGTGGTCGTCTGGGATAATCGCTGCACCTTGCATACCGGTGTGTTTGATCATGGCGAAGAAGAAAGAGTCATGCATCGGGTAATGTGCCAAGGAGAAGTACCCTACGAAACCTGAGCAGTTCCCTGACGTCTACGATATTGCGCTTTAATAGTACGCTGGATATGGTATCCATCTCTTTTTGACGCGGAAAAATATCAATGGAAGCAGCGCAGAGCCTTGATTGGCGGCAACTCGATGACATGCCGGTGGGTAAATGGGAACCGGCGAGCCTGGTGATGGATGGGAAACTGGTTGTCCTCGGCGGGTATGAAGATAACGTGATGTCCAGTAAGCGGGTCGATATTTTTGATCCGGCTGATGGTAGCTGGACCCAACTACAGGATTTACCGAGCGCGCTATCCCACGTGAATCTGGTTGAGCAGGGCGACACATTCTGGTTTGCGGGAGGTATGAAAGACAAGATCAGTCCTGCCAAAGACCATATTATTGCCGAGGTCTGGCAGTTCAATCCGGGCCTCGATCGTTACAGTGCGGCGCCACTGTTGCCGGAAAAACGCGGCGCGGGTTGTCTTGAGCGAATCGGGTCAGCGCTGCACTACATCAGCGGCCTTAAGGAAGACCGGGATACCGACGGGGAAGAACATTGGGTATTAGACCTGGATGAATGGGAGAAAACCGGTAACGGACAATGGCGCGAGGCGGCACCGATTCCAGTTCCTCGCAATCAGCACTCCTCCGCGTTATTGAATGGAAAAATCCATGTGATTGGTGGCCAGTTTCATCACGACAGTGAGCAGATTGATCAGGCGCGCATCGACATCTATGACCCGGCAACGGATACCTGGGAGGAGGGCCCTTCACTTCCTTACGGTCATTCTCATTCGGAAGGCGCGACCTTTGTTCATGAAGACAGAATCTACATGGTCGCCGGGCACACGACGCCCGAGGGTGGCAAGAAGAGTTTCTGTGGCAATATCGTGACGCTTACAGAAGGTGGTGAATGGGAAGTCACTGCTACGCTGCCCAGGCCAATGTCTTCACCTGCATCCGCGATTCTTGACGGTCGACTGTATGTGATCGGTGGCTGGGATGGTCGTATGGACGAGGACAAAAAGTGGTTGTCTTCGCCGGAAGTATGGGTGGCCGACGCGCCGGCCTTTTAGATTCTCGACTACCGACCTGAGGGCAACACCCTGCCTTTAGGGTAGTCCGCGCCGGTCATGCTTCGCTCGACAGACTTGTTCCACGCAACCAGTTGCTGGCGCATGCGAGCGGCTCGGTCTGGAAACTGATCGAGCAGGTTCTGCTCTTCCCTGGGATCTCCAACAACATTGTAAAGCTCGTACTTATTGTCCCAGGTATGAATCAGCTTCCAGTCGTTGTCCAGCCACATGGACCCGCCGGCGATGAATCCAAGCGGCTGATCCCGCCGCGCAGGTTCTGCTTTGAACGCCGGCACCAACGAAATACCGTCATGAACCTTATTGATTGAATCGGGATCGAGGTCAGCGATCTCAATCAGGGTGGGGAACATATCCACCGTCCCGGATGGAAAGTGCGATATCCGTGGTGATATTCCATCGGGCCACTCGATGATGGTAGGTACGCGGAGGCCGCCCTCATACAGGTCCTTTTTGAACCCGCGCAAATGACCAGTGGTATCGGGGTGTATGCCGGTGTGACAACCGACCGCGAGGTTGTCCGCTTCAGGTGCGCCACTCTTTCTTGCCGCATCGCCACACTGTGACGGATGGTCGATGTTTGGCAGTCCACCGTTATCACTGGTGAACCAGACCAGTGAGTTGTCCGCTATTTTGAGATTCCGCAGCCCGTCCCTGAGCATACCTATCGAGCGGTCCATAGCAACGATCTCTGCATGATGGTCGGCGGACACCCGATCTGTCGCGGCAAGAAACGGTTGTGCGTCCGCGTTGGAGGCTTTCATGGGCCGATGTGGCGAGGCATACCAGATAACAACGAACGTGGGTTTGTCCTGTGCGGTTTGGTCAGCGATAAACTTCAATGCTTCCTGCACAATGACTTCAGAACCTTCACCCTGAAGCTGCACGCGTTCCCCCATGCGGCTTAAGATTGGGTTTAGATTGAACTGATTGGTTTCGCTCAGCCAATAGTCGAATCCAAGTTCGCCAGGATTATGGGGATCGTCTCCCGGTAGTGGATGCTCCGGCGTGTTGACCGCGTTCAGGTGCCACTTGCCGAAATGTGCTGTGGCATAACCAGCTTCACGAAATGCGATGGACAGCATCTTTTCCTGTTTGTTAATAGAATCGCCAACACGGGCGGCGCCTGTTCGGCGTGCAATCCGTCCGGTCATGACCGATGCTCTGGTCGGCGTACAACTTGGTGCGCCGGCGTAGAAGCGGTCCATACGCAACCCGCTTGCTGCCATATCATCGAGATTCGGTGTTTTCAGTAACGGGTGACCGTAATAACTGGTCTGCGCCCAACCCATATCGTCAGCCATTAAAAGAATAATGTTGGGGGGGGTGGCGACGGCGCCCGTTGTTGCAAGCATGAAAGCAATTAAACAACCGACTTTGAATACCTTCATCAAGACCACTCTTGTTGGTTAGGAGAAGTCAGCAGTATACGGAGCTGCAAAAGTGAAAACGAGGTGTGGAAAACTAGAAAGTGTCGCTTGCGGGTCAGGCCCTTTTCCGTATTTTCCCCACCTCCAGGTCCTGAGAAGTGAAGTGTATCGATTGCCACGCTGGTTGATGGACTATTCGAGACATCGAAAGTGAAAACGAGGTTGAGAAAGCGCTAGAATCGTTAGGGCTCTAATCATGTCTCCCGGCAAGAATGTTTAAGGTGCTATTGGCCTAGTGGTGCTAACGGGCGGAAGTTATACGGCGGCGGCTATGTGGGATGGGTAGAGACATTAATCGGCCAAAGAAACCGGTAGGCATTCTGACGAAATCAAGCTATTCGAATCGAGAGTGAGAGCACCGGAAGGTGACAAGTTGAGGATCTACAGCCAACTAACCATTGCGTAGTGACAGGAAGGTTTCCTGTCCAATTAATGACATTTACGCATCGTAAAAGCCAAGTCGTCTGGCTATAGTGTGCCCAAAGCGACTGGTTCAAGGTTTGAAAAAGATATTCCTCATTCCACTTCTCGTGGCGATTGCATCTGGCGTAGCGGCAGATTGCGACAATACCAACATGATCGGTGCCGATCCGCGGGATTCGCTGCTACCCATTGAGACGTTTCTGCCAATGGTAAATCCGGGAAGTAACACTAACCAGCAATCCTTTCTGCGTTTTGTGAATCCAAATGACAATGCCGTTCAAGTCGAGATCTACGGTATTGACGATGGAGGCACCAGAAGCCCCGACGGCGCGGTCAGTTTCTCGCTTAGCCCAAATGAATCGAAACAGATCACTGTGCAGGATCTGGAGAGCGGGAACGCGGAGAAAGGTCTGACCAACCGGCTCTGCGACGGTCAGGGTAAGTGGCAACTTCGAGTTCGCTCGGATGATGACCTCGACATGATGGGCTTGATTCGTACTCCAGATGGATTTCTAACTAGTCTGAACGATGTGGTGCCGCTCGAAAACGGCAACAATGTTGCGTACTTTGCTAATCCCGCTAGCAATATCAACCAGCAGACGTTTCTACGGGTCGTTAACACCACGGGACTTTCAGGGACGGTAACCATTACGGGCACCGATGACGTTGGCATGAGCTCGGATGGTTCGGTGACTTTTACCCTGTCAGCGTACGAATCAAAACAGATGACTGCCCAGGATTTAGAGGTTGGTAACGCGGGCAAGGAATTGACTGGGAGTCTGGGTGATGGAATCGGCAAATGGCGCCTAAACATCGCGTCAGATCTGAATCTAGAAGCGATGAGCTTAATCAGAACCACTGACGGCTTTCTCACCAATCTTTCGGGAATGGCCGCAGCAAATGTCGAAGGCGACTACCCCATTTATTTTGCTAATCCCGCCAGCGAAGAAACCCGAACTACATTCCTGCGCATCATTAATGTGTCGGAGCAGATTGGTGATATCACTATTTCTGCGGTGGATGACGATGGCAATCTCGCACCGGGTGGGACCGTCACATTTTCTTTGGACCCTCGGGCCGCTAAGCAGTTAACCGCTCCTGATTTGGAAGATGGCAATCTCGATAAAGGACTGTCCGGAGCGCTGGGCGATGGTGTTGGCAAGTGGCGACTAACCGTCAGCGCCGATGTCGATATCCGCGTGATGAGCCTGATTCGTACACCCGATGGTTTCCTCACCAATCTGAGTCGTGCGGCGCCGGTATCGGCGGGGATCAGTGATGTTTCGATATTCAACCCTGCGAGCAACACGAATCAGGCAAGCGTGCTGCGCTTGATTAACAATGCCGACACGCAGGGTCAGATAACCATTACTGGCGTCGATGACGCAGGAAACGCCAGCGACGAAGTGACATTCAATATTGTGGCTCAAAATGCCGTTGATCTATCGGCGCAGGAGCTGGAGAACGGTAATGGAGATAAAGGGCTTGTGGGTAGACTGGGTGATGGCAGTGGCAAATGGCGCCTGAGCATCAGTTCTGATGTGGAATTGCGAATGCAGAGTCTACTGACAACACCTACTGGGTTCTTAACCAATTTGAGTCGTGCTGTATCCCGCAACACTGATCGAGCTTCAACGCTGTTCGTAGACGTGGTCTCGCCGACGATCATTCAGGGTAAATGTATTGGCTGTCACGTGAGTGGTGGCGCCGCGGCGGCAACGGAACTCGTATATGTGAGGACGGTGGATGACGATCATGAACAGACAAACTTTGATCTGTTGAAAAACTATGTTGCAGGGGATGCGGCTCTGGCTGATCGGATTCTCTCCAAGGCACAGGGTGGTCTTTCACATGGGGGTGGTATTCAACTCACCAATGGTTCGACCGATTATGCGAATCTGGTTGAGTTTCTAGATCGACTGGGTGGCGACATCACTGACGAGAATCGATCGTCAGGGGAAGACCAGAGCGGCGTCGGTAGTGGCGAGAATGTTGATGACCCTATCGGCAACGAAACAGCAACCGTCGGTTATCCCACGTTTCTGAGTCCGCATGCCAAGCCGATTGCCATCAACGGCGACTTTGTCTATGTCGCCAACACCGCGGCCGATACCATTGAGGTAATCGAAACCAGCAGCCGGGAAGTGCGCGCCAGGATTAACGTGGGTGTCGATCCAGTGGGTGTTGCCGTGCGTCCTGATGGGCGACAGGTATGGGTAGCGAATCATGTATCGGACACGGTGAGCGTCATCGATACTGATGCAGGTAGCCCTACTTATCACCATGTTATTGCGTCAGTTCAGGATATGGAAACGCTCGCGACGCGTTTCGATGAGCCTGTTGGTGTCACCTTTGCGGACAATCAAAAGGCGTACGTTGCGTTATCACCCCAGAATGAAATCGCCATTGTGGATGTCGAGACCTACTCTGTTGTCGGTCGCCTACCGATTAGCGCGCAAGATCCTCGGGCGATAACTGTGCGAGAAGATCGTTTGTATGTCATTCCCTTCGAATCAAACAATCAGACGCAGTTATCGGGGTGTTGGCCATTTGTCCCGTCCGACATTTGTACCTTCGATGCACGTGAGCATATCTTTACTAACAACAACGTACTGTCGCTCGATTACGATGCGGATATCATTAAGAATCCAGACCTACCTGATCGAGACCTTTATGTTTTTGACACGGCCACAGATGAACTCGTGGAAATTGTTGATACGGTTGGTACGCTGCTATACGACCTTACGGTCGATAGTGAAGGCAAGGTTTACGTTGCGCAAACGGATGCTCGAAATGATGTGAACGGTCGGGCTGGCACGTTAAAGCACTCTCTGTTTGAGATGGAGAATCGCGCCTTTCTCAATCAGATCACCAGCGTGGATTGTTCGGGCGATAATTGCGATACGCCGGTCTATTTTGACCTGGAACCCCTGCCCCCGGTACACCCGGAGAAGTCACTGGCGCTCGCCACACCCTATGGCATCCAGATCAGTGATGATGATGAAACGCTGCTGGTCACAGCGGCGGGTTCCAACAAGCTGTTTACGGTGGATACCGATACCGGGTCTGTGCTGGGTCGCGCGGAGGTTGGTGCCGTACCGCGGGGTATAGCGATCGAATCTGCCGATGATGGTTCACCAAGGACAGCCTGGGTGCTCAATGTTGCAGATAACACGGTAAGCGTTGTTAACGTTTCGTCACCAGCAACCCCTTTCGTAGAGGATACGGTGGTGTTGGAAGACCCTTCAGACCCTGTCATCAAAGCAGGTCGAATTGCGTTTAACGATGCCAACATGTCGAGTACGGGTACTTTTTCGTGTGAGAGTTGTCATCCTGATGGCCACACCGATCAGCTGATCTGGGTGCTCAAGACGCCACCCTGCGCGGGCGATGACGAGACTTATGATAATGGCTGTACGCAGATACCACCCCGGTTGACGATGCCAGTTCGTGGCATACGCGATACCACACCACTACATTGGGATGGTATCCCTGGCGATCCCTATGGCGGGATCAATACGGCAAGCATTACAGAGCCCGTGGAGCCCAACTGCTCAATTGATGATCCTGAGAGCTGCGCGCGGGTGTTGGTGAACGGCAGCCTTGAGTCAACGATGTGTTTGGTCGATGAAAATCAGCTCTGCAATGACATGAATGAGGACGGGGACAAGGGACTGCTAGGCTCCGAACAACGGGATTCGATATCGAAGTTCCTCCTCAGTGTGCTGTACCCACCCGCGCAGCAGCGTCCGATGACCAATCAGATATCGGCGAATGCGGTTGAAGGCTATCAGGAATTCAATTTTGAGAAAGACTGCGGCACCTGTCATCGGATGCCCTTTTTGGTGAGTACGAATACCGGTGGTACCGGTATGGATGCACCTACCTGGCGCGGTGCTTACGATCGCTGGATGATTACCCCCCAAGGACGGACCAACAATCAGGACCTGCTGGTAGACCTGGTCGGTATCCCTGATCACTTCCCCGAGCGTGACATTTGGTTGCTGGCAGGTGCCTCGGAAAATATATGGCAGATGGTATTGGAACTGGGTACCGGATTTTCCGGCTCCTATGCCAGACAACTAACGCTTAACTCAATTACTGCCACGTCGACTGAAACCTCGGAGATGCTTTCTGCGCTGGAACAATCAGCCAGCGAGGGAGGCATTCTATTGCAGGCACATGGCGCAATGATCGGTGTAAATGAAACCGTTCCAATTGATATGGCGTACCAAGACGGAGCCTATCGCGTTGCAAATGACGCGGCCGATCCGGGTACCTCGCGTCAGGAAGTCATCGATATGGTAGCCGCTGGTGAACTGATTCTGACGTTGACCGGTAAGACACCGCAGAACGTCGGGTTTGGTTACCCGCAACCGGGGCTCTGGCCGATTGGCGTCATCGAACAACAATCAGGGGTCATTGCGATTGCCCATTTGTCTGACGAACTGACCCTGCGCATGAAGGGAAGACACATTCGACCAGGTGCCAACATTATTCTTGATGGTCGTAAAGTGGATGGCACGGTTACTTGCGAGTCGGGCGTCCTGCCAGACTGCCTTGACGAGACTATATTGATTACGCTCGCTGACTTACCCGCCGAGGGCGGAATGTATTTTCTCCAGGTCCAAAACGTCAATGGTAAATTCAGTAACGACACCATGGTGTTCTCCGACCAGTCACCTGTACCCCGCATAAGTGGCAACCTCATTGGTAGTGGCGGGACATTTTCCGGTGGAGCGTCGAACTGGGACACCAATGAGTTTATTGGCAGCATAAACTTCAATAGTGGTCGTGCTGATATCAATATTAGTCCGCTGACCAGCGATACTGAGGTCTGGTGGATGGAGCTTCGCCATGGTGTCATGGTGGTAGATGAACAGCAGTACACGTTTTGTTTTGAAGCCAGGGCTAATGCCGGAAGGACCATGACCGGTCGGGTGGACACCGGGGCGAATCAGTTTGAAGCAGTCCAGGGTTCAACTCTGACGGTAAACCTGAACACAGGTTGGCGAAACTTTTCGACGACTTTCACCGCAGATGTGACTGATGTCTCTGCGAGGGTTGTGTTCTTCCTGGCTCAGAGTTCTGTCGACATGGAGATCGATAATGTGGGACTCTATGAAGGTAGTAGTTGCGGGGAACCCTGATAACTAGACGGAATTTGTTAATGAACCTACTCCAGAAACTTCGATCGATGGTCCTGTTGGCTTCTGTTGCGTATTCGATGTGCGCGTCCGCCGACAGGCTGAACGTCCTGTTCATTACGGTAGACGACATGAACCGCGACTCGATCGGTGTTTACGGCGCAAAGGTTGCGGGAACGACCCCGAACATTGATCAGCTTGCTGCCGAGGGTCTGCGTTTCGAGCATGCCCACGTCACCATCGCCATCTGCCAGCCAACCCGCGCCGTGTGGATGACCGGCCGCTACCCGCAGAACAATGGCGCCCTGGGCTTTGACGAGATTCGGGCTGGTATTCCGACGTTACCGGAGACGCTTCGGGAAAATGGCTTCTATACGGGAATCCTAAGTAAGACCAACCATGTAGTTCCGTCACGAGAAAACGCATTCGATTACAGTCGCGAGCAGCGGGAGATGAGCCGGGGCAGGAGCCCGGATCTTTATGGGAAATTCGTGGCTGAGTTTCTGCAGCATGCAAAGAAAACGGACCGCCCCTTTTTCCTGATGGTAAATGCGAACGATCCGCATCGTCCGTTTGATGACCACACGGCTGCAGCAGCGAAATTTCCTCCGTCGGGGAAACGCAAATTTTTCGGCGATTTTCCCGTACCGAGTCGAGTTTTTCAGGCAGAGGAAGTTGTCGTTCCAGGATTTTTGACCGACATTCCACCAATCCGAACAGAGATTGCCATGTATTACTCCTCAGTACGGCGAGCCGATGATTTGGTAGGTCGCGTACTAAAGGAACTCGCAGCGGCTGGCTTTGATGAAAACACCGTGGTGATGCTCAAATCAGATCACGGCATTGCGATACCCTTCGCCAAAACCAATGTCTACCGACATTCAACCATCACGCCATGGATTATTCGTTGGCCTAATGTGCTGAAGCCAGGTTCCCATGAAACGGAACATCTTGTCTCTGGAATAGATGTAGCTCCAACCATCCTAGATATCCTGGGCATTGACGCCATGGAAGGTATGGATGGGCGATCATTGCTGCCCGTACTAAAGGGTGAAAGGCAGGATGGCCGTGAGTTTGTCTATACCCAGATCAATAAGACTGTGCTGAGGACTGACTACACGATGCGATCAATCCAGGGAAAACGTTTCGGACTGATATGGAACGCATGGAGCGATGGGAAAACGGAATTTGTAAACGAGTCAATGAATGGACTGACCTGGAATGCGATGGTCGAGGCGGGCGAGACTGACCCTGAGGTTGCTGCTCGTGTGAAGCTTTTCCGGTATCGAGTACCTTTTGAGTTCTACGACTACCAGAAGGACCCGGATGCACTCAACAACTTGATCGACGACCCGGCATCAAGCGCGTTGATTAAAGAGTATCGGACCAAACTTGCCCAACACATGCGTGAGACAGGTGACGTTACCTTGCAGCGGTACGAGCAGACGCTGCACTAATTCGGGGGACAGTGTGCTTAATTCTACATGTGCGATTCCGCCAGCTAGTGCTGAATTAGGTACACTGTCCCCGGAAGTGCGGCTATCATGTGGCGTCATTGCGTACATACGTAAAAAGAAGGAGTCCTTAAGTGGCTGATTTTGAAAACCTGTTGATTGACCGGGTGGGAACCGATGGCCGTGTGGGTCGAATTACGCTGAATCGTCCGGAAAAGCTGAACGCATTGTCCGAGGGTCTGTTAACTGAATTGAATGAAGCACTGCACGATATGGAGGCCGATCATTCCATTCGCGTCATTATCTTGCGTGGCAGCGGTAGAGCATTTTGCGCAGGTTATGATTTAACCGGGGGCGGTCGACGTGCTCGATCATACAAGTTGAAGGATGATTCAGGCCGACCGCTGCTCATGAATTTGCGTACCCAGATGCAACAGTACACCGACATACAGATGTATTTCTGGAACATGGCCAAGGTGACCATTTGCAGCATTCATGGTTTTGCGGCGGCGGGCGGATGTGAGCTGGCGATGATGGCGGATCTGGTAGTAGCCGCCGATGATGCGAATATTGGACATCCCGGTCACCGCGGTCTTGGGGTGGCGCGCAATGGTGTGATCTGGCCATTGGTCATTGGTATGCGCAAAGCGAAGGAGTTGTCCTATACCGGTGAATACATTACCGGCGAAGAAGCAGAGAAGATTGGCATGATTAATTATGCCTGGCCGGAGGCGGAACTGGAGGACCGAACCATCGCCTTTGCAGATCGCCTCGCGATCGCCTCCGCCGATCATCTGGGCATTCTGAAAGTTAACATGAACCGTTTCTACGAAAACATGGGCATCTATTCATCGGTGCGTAGCAGCACCGAGCAGGACTCCATGGCGCAGCTCACGGAGT
Organism: uncultured Gammaproteobacteria bacterium; assembly: GCA_913045175.1. Taxonomy (GTDB): domain Bacteria; phylum Pseudomonadota; class Gammaproteobacteria; order Pseudomonadales; family Azotimanducaceae; genus UBA7455. The sequence goes on from CAJWQG010000023.1 coordinate 44,427, forward strand.
TTGGCTACGCGTGGTGGGACCAGTTAAGAGAAAACGGATTGAAAGAAGCACTGGCCTGGCGCGATGGACCTTACAAAGAGTTAGATACCTACCGCAAAAAGAAATAGCGCAGCTACGTCTTGTTCTGCGTCGACTTCGACTTGCCGCGGGTCTGCACGGTACTTCGTCGCCGCGCGACGTCCTCCGCCGAGGGGGTCTCGTGCTTACGGCTCATTTCCAGTTCGAATTCCATTGCCTCGGCAAGGGGCATGTCGAATCCGCTGTCAATCATTCGCTTATACATCAGCATGGCCTCCGGCACACAGGACAGAATGTCTTTCGCTAGCGATACAGCGGTAGGCATGAGTTCTTCTGCCGGTACTACGTGGTTGACGAGTCCCCACTCGTAGGCCTGCTGCGCTGATATAAAGTTCCCTGTTAGCGACAACTCTTTGGCGCGCTGAATACCAATGATGCGCGACAAGCGCTGTGAAAGGCCCCAGCTGGGTACAACGCCTACCTGGGCGTGGGTATCGGCAAACTGAGCATCGGTGGTGGCTAGAATAATGTCGCAGGCAACAGCGATTTCCACTCCGCCGGTAACCGCGAGCCCATTGACGGCGACGATGACCGGCTGGGGTAGGGAGCGGAGTAATGCCGGTGGGTTCTTGACCGACGGGGGCTGGGCTTCGAAGTCCAAGTCTGCCAACTCCCTTAAATCCATTCCTGCGGTAAACGCTTTGCCAACGCCAGTCAGAATAACGACACCGATATCCTTATCGTCCCTGATGTCATTCACCGCATCCTGTAGTAGGGAGCGCAATTCGAGCGACAAGGCATTTCGCTGTGCTGGACGGTTGAAGGTTAAGGTCGCGATACCGTCAGTCTTATCAACGAGCAATACAGGTTCGGTCATTGGTTCTTTCCTAGCATGGACGCTAGCAACACATTATTCTGGATGACAGCAGCACGCAACAGGAGAAGAAATGTCTACACAGATGAACGGCCTTGTACCAATGCTGATGTGTCAGGATGTTCAGGCATCGATTGATTTCTACACACAAGTACTTGGGTTTGAAGTTGAGGGTCGCATGGACAGCATCGGAAAAAGCGGCTGGGCCTCGCTGCACAATGGACCGGCGAGAATTATGCTGGCGAGTCCGTCATACATCCCACAGGGTAAAAAAATGAGGGTCGGTTTACCCAATGTACCTATTACTATTACGTCAAAGATTTAGAGGGCTTGCACCAACGTGTTAAGGAAAAAGGATATGAGCCCAGTGATCTAGCGGTACGTTTCTACGGCAATAAGGAGTTCGACCTGGTCGATCCTGAAGGCCATGTGCTTACTTTTGGAGCAGAGACCGATGAACCCCCAACCCCAGAGGGATAACTAAGGGATATGCCTATGAAATTCCTCTTTCTTGTAATTGCTGGCCTCGCGGCAAGTTTTCACGTTCTGGCGTTTGATGCTTCCACCTGGCCTCGAGACAAACCACTTCCATCAAGACCCGGAACAACCGGACAACTCGAGAACGGTGTGCGTTATGCGATCGAGCACCGATCCTATGGTGACAATGAAGACAAAGCCTACATCGCTGTGCTAGTGCAGACAGGTTCTCTGTACGAGGAAAAGAATCAGGCCGGCTATGCACACTTTATTGAACATGTTCTGTTCCGGGGAAGTCGCGGCCAATCTGCACGTAAGACAGAGAAGTTCTTCGAGAAGATGGGGGTGTCAGGGAATTTTCATGGTCAGCAGGGATCGACGTTTCTTGATCGCACAACATATTCCCTGCCAATTCCTGAAGAGCCGGACAAGAACATGCCTACGGCAATCAAGATTCTTGCCGCTCGGGTAGGAGCGCCGCTATTCAAAAAGAAGCACGTGGAAGCAGAGCGTGAGATCGTTCTCGTCGAAGAATTGCAGCGACGCATGTCAGAAGCTCAGATGCGGGCACGAAAAGAATACCTTGGCGAAGATCATGAACTGATCATTCATTTGCCTATTGGTACGACAGATTCACTGTCCTTGGCAACCCGCGATGGACTTAGAGATTTTTATGAAAAATGGTATCGACCCGACCGAATGGTTGTGGTGGTCGCAGGCGATGTTGATCCATCCAGCGTTGAGAAGGCAATTGCCAGATATTTTGGCAAACTGAAGAAGCCAAAGTCGGAGAATCCACCCATCCGGCGTGTTGTCGCGCCCTCGGGGGAGAACCTGGCGTTTATTACTGACCCGAAGCTTGAGGTCCGTTCGATGGGACTTACGTTGTATCGCGATCGTAAGCCGTCCTACAGTATGGATGAAATGAAACAGCGATTGATCGCGAGCCTGGGCACCTCAGTGCTAAGAAATCGATTGTCTGATTATCGAAACCAGAAAGGTTACGTAACGGGGTTAAGAGCCAGCTTTTCTCGCCGCAATATGGATTTTGAAACTGACGATTTCAGTTTGCGAGTGGAGGATGGGTATGAACTGCAAGCATTCTCTGAGGTGATTGGTATTGTTAACCACACTTTATATGGAGGGTTCACTGCGCTGGAAATAGAAACCGCAAGACAGCTTGCTGGGAAAGGATTCGATAGAAGTGCAGAAACAGAACACCGGATATCGAACGCGGGCATAGCGAACCAGTGGGTCGCCGCGATGCGCTATGGATATGAACCCTTAACAGCAGGGGATATAGCGGTAGCGGGGAAATTTCTGCTTGGCGAGATTACAGCACAGGAGATACATGAATCGCTGTCCGATAGATTCAAAGCGAAACGGGTTGCTCTGGTTTTGGGTGTTCCCGAAGGTGAAAAATATCCCTCGGAACTGAAAGAATTTAGGGAGGTGCTGACGACTTTAACGGGCCGTGAATTGCTTAAGACGGAGAGCATGGTTGCTGCTTCTGCATCAGAAGTAAAGGAAGATCCATTTGTGGTGCGTGGATTAACCCCTGGCGAGATAACCGAGGTGCGAGTCTACGACGCGATTGACACCACTCACGTGACACTGTCTAACAACGCACAGGTGTTGTTTAAGAAGAATACGCAGGCCGAGACTCCGTTGATCATAAATATGAGGAGCCCTGGTGGGCTATCTCTGATAGATGATTACGATGTTGTCAGATCATCCATGGTTCGGGATGTAATACAGAGTAGCGGCTTGCGTGGACTTAAGGGTTCGTCAATTATGAATTTGTACCGGTTTCACCGGACATCTCTGTCGATGTCGATTGGCCAGACAGAGCACGGCTTGAATCTAAGGACAACGCCTGAGGATCTGGAGTTTGGCCTTCGCGTATTACATATTGCTTTCACCGAAGCCAGTGTGGACGAAGAAATATTTGAAACCAATGTTGCCAAAAGCAGGACTGGACTGACCGGGATGATTGAATCACCACGGTTCAAGTTTTCCGCGGAAGTTGGGGATGTTTTGACGCCTGGCAGGAAAATGAATAGCAGCAATATACATCCTGCTCTTTTGGATAATCTCACCCCTGTATGGATTCAAGAGACAACAAATACGCTGTTCTCCCATGTGGGAGGAACTTATTTCATTATTTCCGGCCCGGTTGATTGGCAGGATATTGAACCGTTGGTTCTAAAGTATATTGGATCGTTACCTGGCGGTAAGCCCAGGCCGTTCGGGTCGCTCGACGACTACAGTATTGCGGGTAAGTCTGCGGAAGTAAGGCATAGTACAAACCCTGACGAGCGTAGCGAGGGGCGAATGTATTTCATTGAGCCGTCCCCCGGATACGATAATCGGGATGATTACATTCGCTCTGTGTATGCGAACCTGCTGGGTCAGCGTTTATTTAAAGAGATTCGAGAGGAAGAAGCGCTGGTTTATTCCATTAGTGCTCGGGCCTCCTCACCGAGGTATCCATCTCCCCACGCTCAGGTGGCGATATCCTATGTCGCTGATCCGGCGAACATTGAAGAGATCGAGCGACGCGTGGTGCGAATAATGAGTGAGATGACGACGGACGTCCGTACATCGGAAATTGAGATCATTCAAAAGATGCTGACTCGCGGATTCAATGATGCGTTGGATCGACCTAACTTCATGCTGGGGGTTGCCTATGACGGCCTGATTCAGGGTAAACCCATTCCTACGCCTGCGGACTTCCTGGGACATATTGAGTCCCTTAGCAAGGAAGACATTAGTGATTACGCCAGAAAGGTAGCAAAAGACCTGGTGGTAGTTACCACTGAATTTCGGCCCGATACAAGGTAGCTCAAGTTTCGTATCATTGTTGTTTGATGACGAACGGGAGTTACGATGAGCGAAGGCAAAGTAGCCATTATCACGGGTGGCGGTACAGGAATTGGTAAGCACAGTGCTTTTGCGCTCATGCGAGCAGGCTATTCAGTCACTCTGGCAGGTCGGCGGCAGGAAATGCTGGATGAGGCGATCGCCGAGTCTGAAGCCGGTGACAGTGTGCTGGGTGTTACGACTGATGTTTCGGATCCCGATTCTGTCGCAGCCCTCTTTGCGAAAACAGTCGAGAAATTTGGTCGCGTCGATGTGCTGTTCAACAATGCAGGAACCGGGGCGCCTTCAGTTCCCCTCGAAGAACTTACTTTTGAGCAGTGGACTCGTGTCGTGAATGTCAATCTGACGGGTGCTTTTCTGGGTACTCAGGAAGCCTTTCGAGTCATGAAGGATCAATCGCCCATGGGTGGACGAATCATCAACAATGGATCGATTTCTGCTCATGTGCCGCGACCCAACTCGGCGCCCTATACCTCAACTAAGCACGCGATGACTGGACTGACGAAGTCTACTTCGCTAGATGGCCGAAAGTACAACATCGCGTGTGGTCAGATAGATATTGGCAATGCGCTTACCGATATGACTGCGAGGATGCAAAAAGGTGTGCCTCAGGCGGATGGTTCCATCAAGGAAGAGCCAACGATGGATGTGGAGCATGTTGCCGCCGCTGTGTTACAAATGGCGAACCTGCCGCTGGCGTCAAATATTCAGTTTATGACCATACTCGCATCGAGTATGCCGTTTGTCGGACGCGGCTAACTGTTTATGCCAATGCTCTGGTAAGTGCGAGCTGCGCATGTTTTTGGTGATACTTAAAGGGTTCACCAATATCGAGTCGCTCCCTGACTTCATCAATGGGCATACTCAGAAGCTTTTCCCAGTCCTGAGCCGGTAACCATTCCGCTTTACGTCCGGCACGATAGCCTTGCCACATGGCGGCTACGACACCAGAGCCGATTTCTTTTCGAAGTTTAAAAAATCCGACCAGGGCAATCGTTCCAATTCCACGATTGCGTGTTTGCGCATAGGTAAACGCCAACAGACATGCCTCACCAAATGTATCGCGGCCGTATCCTGTCGTGACATGCCACAGGTCGTGCATGTCCCGGATTCGTTCGGCGTACAACAACAAACCCGGATCGGTGATCTCGACCTCATCGTCGCTGGCATCCACCAGGCCCTGTGCCGAGATCTCCTCTTTCTCAACGAAACTCAGGTAGTGTCGTCCCAGACTTCCGGCGGGAAGTGTACGGAGGAACTGTCTATCCTGAAGCAGGTCAATGAGCTGGCGTTGCTCAGCTAATACCTGTTTGCCGACGGGGGTTTCACGAAACTGTCTATAACAATTTTCTAGCGCGTTGCCAGACATCGCACGAATAATAATGAACACTTGTTCGGTCTTTTCCGGGTCATTAATCAGTGTCCGTAATGCACGCATGGCCACTAGCGGCTGCATGCGCCGTTGTTTGGTATCGATCCCCATTGCTGCTAGGCTCATTGTTAACAAGAGTGTCATGATATCCTTATCAACATGAATGTCAATAAGAGAATTCGTAGAAGTCCTGAAGAATCTAAGTCTTTGATTTTAAAGACTGCAGCAGATCGGCTGGCAGAGTTTGGGCTTGAGGGATTGAACATCAGTGGTGTTGCTAAAGCGGCCGGAATGTCCCATGCCACGGTGATTCATCACTTTGGTAGTACGTCGGCAATGCGCGAAGCACTACTGCAGCAGATGACCGATTCGTTGTTATCCGATGTCATCTCGGCGCTCAAGGAAGATGTACCACCGGATGAAGTGCTTAGCAGACTGTTCTCGACGTTGTCTCAAGGTGGCCACGGCCGTTTGCTTGCGTGGTTGGCACTGGATCATCAGGGGATATCTGTGCTGCCATCAGCAGGTAACACCTCAGAGTTGTTCAGGAGCATTATTGACGCGATATCAGAAGGCCCTGGGAACGAGACTGATGCAAAGTTACAGGTATTACTGGTCGCGACAGCTGCCATGGGACTCAGTATCTGTGGGGGCGCGCTATCCAATCTGATTGGCTTGTCTGAAGAAGAGTCAGCCGAGTTTCCCGTCTGGCTGGCGCAACACCTGCAGACACTTGCGCCACAACCCTGAGCGCAAAAACAGCCCTGAGCGCAAGACACCTAGGACTTAAGCTGGGCTCTGAGCGTTTTCTTATCGATTTTCTCCAACGTCACTCTGGGTAGACTATCCACAACGAAAACCTCACGTGGAACTTTAAAGTCCGCTAGTTGTTCTCGACAGGTCTCAAGGATTCTATTGGGCAGGTCAGGGTCTTCCTTTCGTGCAATGACGAAAACTACAGGCACTTCGTCCAGCATCTTATCTGGTTTGCCAACGACGGCCGCTTCGCTGACATTGCCAGCCATCGCTACGACGCGTTCGATTTCGGCAGCAGCCACGTTTTCAGCGCCCACTTTAAGCATATCCTTCATTCGCTGCACATAAGCGAAACTACCATCCTCTAACGGTGTAACAATGTCGCCCGTGTCGAACCATCCTTCAGCGTCGAAGCTTTCCGCGGTCGCTTCAGGGTTATTGAGGTACTCATAGAACAGTGAAATGCCGGGAATTCCTCGCACCTTGATAAGCCCGTCCTCGCCGACGGAAACTTCTTCATTGCTATCGTTCACCACTTTAACTTCGTAACCTGCAGCCGGGACGCCAATTGAGCCAATGAGGTTTTCGCGATGGTTTTCGGTCATGAGCACTGCGCCCACTGTCTCTGTCATGCCGTACCAGCCGGTGGTGCGTATGCCGAACACTCGTTTCGCGCTTGGTGCCTCGGCGGCACCCAGTCCCCAAAACTCAATGCTGTGGGACTCCGGTACCGGCTGGGACCGGAGCGCGTGCATTACAAAAGGCACGATTGAGCCCCAGGTGACCTGGTGCTTTTCAATTACGCTCCAGTAACGTGATGCCGAAAACCGTGGTTGCAGTACAATTTTTCCGCCGCAGTACATCGTCGCCAGCATCGAGTAAGTCAGCGCATTGGTATGAAACAAAGGCATGAAGACGTGAGTGACATCGGTAGGTTTAAGCTCTGGAACCTGCGCCATAGTTTTGGCGCCGAATAACGCATTGGCGTGCGTCCACACGACACCCTTGGGCCTTGATGTGGTGCCGGAAGTGTACTGGACGCTATTGGGGTCAAGCGCATCGATATCAATGTCCGGTAACGAAACATCAGATTCGTAAAGCGTCGCAAAGGATATTACGTTACTCGACATGTCAGCAGGTTCGCCCGAATCGGTTTCCGTACTGACTACCCAAGATAGGTCAGGGGCAGCCTCAGTTATGAGATCACAAAAGGCCGGTTGGGTAATCGCGTATTTGGCACCGCAGTGTTCAACAAAGTATTGCATCTCGTCGAGCGACGATCTGGTATTCGTGGTCACCGCGATGGCGCCGAGCTCCGACAAGGCGAACCAGGTAAAAATAAACTCGGGACAGTTGATCATGTGTACGATGACATAATCCCCCTGTCGCACTCCAAGCTGGTACAAACCCTGGGCTACCTTCCGGCCATTGTCGGCGAGCTCAGTATAGGTATAGGTGGCGGGCTCTCCTGAGAATGGCTCCCAGGCAATAAATACCCTGTCATTAAAGGCCTTGGCTCGGGATTTCAGATACCAGGGAATGTTGCGGTGTACAAAAGCGTGTGTCCTGGTAGGTTGTAGTGCGGTTGGCGCGGGCATGCCTGTAGTCTTGCCGATTGTTGGGAGGCCTAATGATACCGCACTGGAACATTCAGGTGGGGCCGTGTCTCTCTTAACGCGAAGCTAGTACGTTACAGGCCGTGATTGCCTTCTGTGCCGTCCAGGTGGAAATGTCGGTGGAGTCGATGGAGAAGCGTGTCTCGCCGAATGTTTGGCGAAATACAAGATCTGCATCGTTCATCTTACCCTGTTGATCGATGGCCGGACGATATCGACTGTTTTCCAGGATGCGTCTTACATATCGGCGAAGCTTTTTTGGCGCATTTCCCGCCAGGCTGATATCAACCGGCTGACCTTCCTGGTTAACCCGTACGTCGACATCGACGTATAACTGATCCATTTCATCCCGTAATCGGACTGGTACAAACTCTGTAACGGCTTCTGAGCACATTGGCATGGGGCTGCCAACAGCCACTTCAGGTCGCAGTTTGCGCTTAGGAAATACCGAGGTTGAATTATCGGTTACTTCTATAACCGTTGTGTGGTGTGAAAAAAATCTTTCCATGGTCGCCACTCTCACATCTGCTCGTCCTTTTAGTCCGAGAATACGCGGAGGAGAGGCTGCGTGATATTCCAAGTCATCAAATGTCGGTATCCTT
>CAJWQG010000024.1 GCA_913045175.1 uncultured Gammaproteobacteria bacterium
TTCATCTCGACCTGGCGAGTGTATGAAAAGGTGCACTTATCAATTACCTCACGGATGTCCTGCAGCAGCGTTTCTTTATCGGTACCGGCAATCTGATGTTCCAACTCGTAGGAAATATCGAAGTGATCCTCGATTGCACGTTTGCCTCGGCCGGAAATCACGCCGATCTTTACCAAACCGGCCTCAATCGCTTCTTCTACCCCATATTGAATCAGGGGTTTATTGACGATAGGCAGCATCTCCTTCGGCATGGCCTTGGTGGCCGGAAGGAACCGTGTGCCGTAGCCTGCGGCTGGAAATAGGCATTTGTTAAGCATAATCGGTACTACTGCAATTTAGTCGCGCATTCTAACATCCCAGCACCCCTGGGGTTCAAAGGTTGAGATCATTGATGACCAGAGACGACAGGAAATCATTGATCTGGCTGGGTTCTACGGGGGCAAAAAGTTCTAATGCAGAACCGCGGGACTCCCCCATTGCCGTGAACACGTCCGCTGGTGACTGCACCAGCGTCGCTCGCTCCGCCTCGATGAGAGGGGTCATAAACTCTGCGCCCGGAAGATCAACGATCAAGGTGCGACAGCTAAATGCCAGCCCCTCAAATATGGCTGTCGAGAAGACGCCAAGCTGATAGGTTGAACGCGCAAAGAGTTCATACAAATCAGCATCCAAATCAACAACCTCGATGCCGGAACCCCTAAGGCGATCCTTGTACATCACATCCCGTTTGTCCTGAGGATGTGGCTTGTAAACAATATGAAGCCCATCGTCAACATGCGTTGCCAGATCAACAACAAAGTCATCCAATGATGTCGCGATGGCTGGCTGCGAGATAATCAGGAGCTGTTCCCGTTTTTCTATATGGTCATAGGTGCGTCTTTTCTTCTCAAGGTACGGAAAGCCTATTGGAAGCACATTTGTTGAAGGGATGGGCAAACTTACGTTCCAGGACCAATAGTAGCCGAAAGATAGAAAATAGTCGGGGAAAGTTCACATTCCGACACCAGAGGGAAAGTCATAATTGAGTTTTCCAGCCGCCGGTGACGCACCCAGTGCCTCGTTTATCCCGGAAGTATGGCAGGGACATGAGAACGACGGTGAGGGCCTCTGGCGTGCGATGGAAAAGTTGGAACAAAATTTCTAGGTAGGGGAAAGCATGAGCGAGTGCTTCGCTACTTTTTTTAACGCGTCGGAAACCGGTGAGTCAATGTGAATCACGTACTGCGACAGGTTCCGATCAATAATCATCAATCGTTTTTCGCTAACCGCGCTAATACCAGTTCAGCGAACGTGATATCGAACTTGTCATCAATGTCTACTATTCTGTTTTTGGGAATCTCAAAGCCTTTAATATTGCCCGTGAAAAAGTTCCGGTTTTCCACGATCCTGTTCCACCAACCCATGTAGTAACCACCATTTTTTTTGTAGTTCTTGGTCATATATAAGCTGTTGGTGAGTCCCGCTTTTAGATTGTCAAACATAGGAATGATGTCATCACCTTTCTTTAACAATGCCAATTGAGGAGGTTCTGAGTACTCCGAGATACTGATTACGGAATCCACTTCTTCAGTTAGGAGCGCCACACCTTCCTTTATATCTTCAGCGTTTCTGAAAGGACAAGTGGGTAAGAAATAAGCGAATATGTCGTAGGGATCCGGCTCCTCCATCATCGCCAGTAGCGCATCTACGACGGTGACACGACTACCGGCATACTCATCGGGTCGATCGTAAACCTCTACTCCGAGGCCTTTAGCGATATCCGCTATGTCGGGTGAGTCAGTTGATACGAGGACATGATCAAAGCAATCCGCTTCAAGCACTGCCTCTATGGTATATTGAATCAAAGGTTTACCTGCCACGGGATGAATATTCTTGCCTTTCAGCCGCGTCGATCCACCTCTCGCCGGAATCACTGCCAATTTACTGGTAATCGTTGTCCTTTTTAGGCACTATTTAGCTAATCTGCCGACCTTCCATAGGCCTTGTATATTGGCATATCAATATTCAATGTGTCGATTGCGCACCGACTATTGGCGGCTATACCCTGACGCCTGACATCCCCAACACCATCCAAGCAGGTTCACGTTAGAGAAATCTATGATCTACCGTAATTGTCTTCCAATCTAACGATATCGTCTTCACCGAGGTAGCTTCCTGATTGGACCTCGATGATATCCAGTGAGACCTCTCCAGCGTTGGCCAGGCGATGCACAGCCCCAACAGGGATGTAGGTAGATTCGTTCTCCTCCAGCTCAAATACTTTCTCATCCAGTGTCACTATGGCGGTACCAGCGACAACAATCCAGTGCTCCGCGCGATGCTGGTGTTTTTGGAGCGATAGGCTGGCGCCCGGTTTAACCGAAATATGCTTAACCTGGTGTTTCATCCCGCTGTCGATACTCTCGTAGTAACCCCAGGGGCGAAAGACCTTGCGATGCGTCATACGCTCCTCGCGTTCGCTGGTCTGCAGTTGGGTAACGATCTTTTTGACGTTCTGGGATTCGCTTTGCGAGGTAATGAGGATTGCATCGGCTGTTTCGACTACTACCAGATCATCAATACCTACTACTGACACCAGTCTGTGTTCGGCCCTAATGTAACTATTATTCACATCTTCAGTGATGACGTCGCCCACAATACTATTTTGATCCGCGTCTTTTTCTGAAACCTCCCACAGTGCTTGCCAGGAACCAATATCGCTCCAACCTGCAGTGAACGGCACCATAGCAGCCTTGTCAGTACCTTCCATCACAGCATAGTCAATGGACTCCTTAGGGCAGTCCGTGAAGGCCTGCTCCCCAACCCGGGTAAAAACGTCCTCATGAGAGACGGTCTCAAATGCATTGTCTATCGCACGGGCAATATCTTCACGATGATTAGCAAGCTCCCGTAAATAGTTGCTGGCCTTAAAAACGAACATGCCACTATTCCAAAAGTAGTCTCCAGAAGCAACATACTGTTCTGCGGTTTTGGCGTCAGGCTTTTCGACGAACGCCTCTACCTCATCACCTGCATTAAGCGAAGCACCGGCCTTAATGTAGCCATAACCGGTTTCTGCACGGGTCGGTGTGACGCCAAAAGTAACGAGGTGGTCATCCTCTGCAAGGGTGATAGCGCGGTCCAATGCTCCAAGGAACGCATCCTGATCGGGGATAACATGATCAGATGGTAAAACCACCAGGACTGCATCGTCTTCAATCAAAACCTGAAGAGCACCCAGCGCAACCGCGGGTGCCGTGTTACGCCCAATGGGTTCCAGAATAATAGTTGCCGGTGTGATATCGATTTCTCGTAACTGTTCAGCCACCAGAAAGCGATGTTCTTCATTACAAACCAATATGGGACCACCTGCATCCCGGTGGTCTTTCAAACGCAGCGCAGTGTTCTGCAACAACGATTGATTATCGACTAGCGGAAGCAACTGCTTGGGGTAGAGTTCTCGCGATAAGGGCCAAAGGCGCGTACCGGCGCCACCACAAAGAATAACTGGTACGATTTTCAAATCTGACCCCTGGCGAATTGATGCTGTTTGTGTATTGTAGTGGACGATGATTTATTACGCACGATTGATTGAAGCGGTCTACGCGGCACTGGGTATCATGGTGCTACTGACTATTGCTGCTTTTTTCCTGTCCGAGAGCGGGAGGGTCAACAACTTCCCCACGTACGTTGTCGGTATCTTGTTCGTCCTCCTAATTTTTCTGGACCGAAGTGTAATCAGGCACTTCGATGGGCACATACTCCTGGGGATTACAGGATTACTAACGTATTTTAGTCTGTCTACCTTGTGGGCCGAAGGTGGTCCCACCACAATGTTGCTCTACCTGGGTTATAGCGCACTGATCGTGAGTTTTGTTTACAGCGTGCTATTACTGCAAATGCACTACCGGGAGTTCCTTCGCCTCCTGGTCTGGTTCACCGTGCTGGCGGCTGTAGTTTCAGCCAGTTATTCGGTGCATCTACACTATGCCTTTCCTGAATATCAGCCATTACTGGAAGATCGTCTCGTAGCCCTCGGACGCTTACACAATCCAGTGATTGGTGCACTTTCATACGGTATGGCAACTACTATGGCTTTGCATTTGCTGATTCGCGGCACCAATGGCAATAATCGATTCTTTAGTGGGTTTTGTATTGCAGTGTTGCTGGTTGGTATCGCTTTGACCTATACGCGCAGCGTGTGGATTGGTATTTCGGTTTCCGCTCTATACGCTATTGCGCTTTATTTGCCAGGGCCCACCTGGCGCAAGGCGGCCACGTCCGCCGGGTTTCTATCCTTAGTCGTCGTGTTCGTACTGGCGTCTTTTGGCTGGGATGAACTTGTAAAGCGGTCTACCAGCTTTCGGCCTGAGATCTGGGGAGAACTGATTAGTCGAACGCTACAGACCAATTGGTTGCTGGGGCACGGAATTATCGCAGACAGTAGTGTGGCGCACAGCAGTTACGAGCATGGCGTGTTCTCGTTTCATCACGCGCACAGTGTGTATGTGGCCACGTTTTTTTACGGAGGCGTGGTTGGGCTGTTAGGCTTCCTGGGATTGCTGGCTTATCTCGGCTTACGACTGTACCAGGCTAACGGCGCAGAGATGCGGGGATTGGCAACCATGGCGCTGATCTACGCGGCAGTCGTGATGTTTTTCGATGGTGACCGGCTCCTGGTGAAGGTCGATTATTTGTGGATCGTCTTCTGGTTACCTGTGGCGATGGTGCTAGTTGTCGACCAACAAAAACGATTCAGCTCTTGAACGGCGTGACGTTGTCTCTCTTGGATTGCTCGATCTTAAGAATAGGATCGACAGTTTCATCGTTTAAGGAATACTCCGGAACCACCTGCTCAAGGATCTGTTTAACATTCAGATAGTCGTCGCCTTCACAGGCTTGCTTTAGCCGCGTACAAATCGTATCAATCGTTTCAAAATCCAGATGGTCCTCTTTCGCCTTCATAATCTTGGCGTGCTGAGTACCAGTAACCTGTTGACCAATGATTAGTTCTTCCCGCAGCTTCTCTCCTGGCCGCAGACCTGTGTAAACAACGTCTATAAAGTCCTCTGGGTGGTCCACTTCGGTGGGCTTGCCTAGCCGCTTTCCATGCAGATGAATCATTTTCTCGGCAAAGTCATAAATACGCACAGGCTCGCCCATATCAAGTACAAAGAGTTCGCCCCCAGCGGCCATAGCGCCCGCCTGGATGACCAGTTCGGCGGCCTCTGACGTCGTCATAAAAAATCGGTCAGCATCTTTGTGAGTAATGGTAACCGGACCACCCTGCTCTATCTGCCTGGTAAAGAGCGGCAGGATAGAACCCGATGAACCGAGCACATTGCCAAACCGAACCATGCAGTACCTGGTATCTGTTCCGAGGGTCGCAAAAGCCTGAATAATGAGTTCTGCGAGACGTTTGCTGGCACCCATGACGCTACTGGCACGCACTGCTTTGTCTGTAGAGATAAGCACAAGTCTCTCTGCATGGCTTGCACGAACTGCCTGCGCCACATACCAGGTTCCCAACACATTATTGCGTACGCCTTCGATAATATTTCGCTCGACCATCGGCACATGCTTATAGGCTGCCGCGTGGTACACCGTCTGTACGGAAAAATCGTCCATTACCTTGGCGAGATGGACTTTGTTTAAAACCGAACCCAACAGGAACACGAGTTCAGTTTCGATCCCGCTTTCCAGGAGTTCCTGCTCCAAGGAATAAAGCGAGAACTCAGAATTATCGTACAACACCAACCGACGCGGATCCGCCTGTAGAATCTTACGGCAGAGTTCGCTTCCTATCGTGCCTCCCGCGCCTGTCACCAGGACACTCTTTCCTTCGATGGACAAACGAAGCAGTTCCTCATCCGGCGGCACCATATCCCGACCCAAAAGATCGCTAATGTCGATCTCCTCGATCTGTGCGACATCTGCCTTACCAGCGATCAACTCCCGTATGTCCGGTACTGTACTGATCTGGATTGGTAGCTCCGACAGATGACTAAGAATACGTCCACGCTGCTCGGGTGTCGCCGATGGTATCGCGAGTAGTATTCGGCGGACGCCAAATTCATTGACCAACCGATCCAGATGGCCGGCATCGTAGACCCGGATTCCGTGAATCGTATTGCGTCGTAACGCGCGATCATCATCGATAAATGCAACGGGCATATACTCAGTTCCGTTTAGCAATGTGATGGCGAGCTGTGCTCCGGAATCTCCCGCACCGTAAATTGCCACGGGCTCGCGCTGCAAATAGTTGTTAAACAGCCCATAAAAATACGCTCGGACAACCAGCCGACCCCCACCGATCATCATGATGGACATAAACCAATAGATCATCGGTGCCGATCGTGGAAAACTTTCGGCGCCCGTAACATAGGCCACCATCGAGACGGTAACGGTAGCAAGGGTCACTCCTTGAATCACCGGCAACATCGAACTCGGGCCAATATAGCGCACGATTGCACGGTACAAACCAAGTTTTGCGAACGATAGGACGCCCACTATCGACGCAACAGGGAACAACCACCAGAACGCCATCACGTCCTTATAGACATCGCCATACCTCAGGGCCACTGCGGCCCACAGGGCACCGGCAAGTATTAACGCATCCGCCATCATCATGACGTAACGCTTTTGCTGATCGGTATGTTGGTTGGCTTCCGGCATTAACGATTAAGGATGCTGATACGGGGCGCTAACTGACCGGCACCGCATGCGAACTCCCCTATCAATAGTGGTAGAGAAGCCAATATTAGCAGAAGCGCACCATATTCCGGAAAAGCTACTGACAACGCAGCAAGAGGGAGCAGCCAAAGGATATTTATCGCAAGTACAATATAAAGCACTTTCGCGTCGCCAAGCGCTCTCGCCAGGTGTTGATAGGCGTGTTGGCTATGAGCCTCATAGATTCTCTCCCCGCGCACCAGGCGCGTAACAATGGTGAGCGATGCGTCGGTAACAAAATAAGCGAGCAGAATTATCAAGGTCCAGACAGAAAGGTCTTGATACGCCAATACCAACACACCCAGCATGAGGCCAAGAAACCCACTGCCAATGTCACCCATAAATACCTTGGCATTTGGCCAATTGATGATCAAAAACCCCAGCGAGACTGTACCAAGCACCATGTTTACGAGAGACCATTGCTCTCTATTTAACCCGGCGAGCAATACCACTGCGCCACAAACAAACATCGCTTCAACCGCTGCAATACCATCGATACCATCCATAAAGTTATAGAGGTTAAGTAGCCAAACCAGAGCAACGACGCCAAAAACTAGGCTGATGAATCCTGCCTCTAAGGTTACATCAAACAGCGTAATCGCTGGAAAGCCGACCCAATAGATGCACCAGGTTGCTGCAAGAATGTGGACAACTGCACGGACCGGCCAGGGTAACGTTTTGACATCGTCCGCCAAACCAATAACTGCCACAGGAATTCCACCGAGCGTCGCCAGGAAAACATCAATAGAGACAATCTGCATTGTCCACGCGGTGTACAGCACAACATAAAACAACGTAACAAAAACAATGCCTGCGCCTGTGGGCGTGGGCTCCACATGCGCGCTACGTGAGTTAGGATGGTCGAGAAAGTGCAAGCGCAGCGCGACTTTGCGATACACGTGACAGCCTAACCAGGTGGTTACCGCGAGTGCGAAGAGAAGTGTAAGGAGCATGAGGACAGGATACAGATTCACAGATGAGATGGAAGAACAAGGCTCTGGGGTAGGGTTCCAGAAAATTGATCAGTTATCACTATCTGGGATTGCGGCTTAGGGTCGCGTACAATGCGCATTCTCGGGGCGTAGCGCAGTCTGGTAGCGCACCACACTGGGGGTGTGGTGGTCACAGGTTCAAATCCTGTCGTCCCGACCAATATTGAGATCCTTCATTGCTGGGTTACTCAGTCGTACGGCTCAGGTTCGTCAGGAATCCCGTTGAGGTCTCAAGCAAGCTTTGCACCTGCAAGTCGACATTCGACTCGATACCAAGGCACCACTTACCCTGCCCGTCACCAAGCGCACCCACCATGTCGTTTCGCCCGTTCTCAAGCTCCGCGGCCGAAATCCACATAGCGGCATTCGCCATGATGTTAAACGTCACGTCGCCGTTTGGCGCGAGCTCGCCTGCATCGTCTATCGCTGAAATGGTGACACTGCCCTGAAAATCGGAGTTGTTGACCAGACGCAGCGCACTCCGCTGGTTCTGGTTACTCGCCGGGTTTAGGAACCAAACGTCGTTAACCTGATTAACTCGCGATTTTTGATGATGCCAGAGACTGAACGATTGTCGGAAGGACTGACCGTCACCTCGGTAACGTACGCCGTATAATCAGCATCTTCCTGCGGAATAACAATATCCAGTGCATCGCCTTCATACAGGCCCGCCATACCAGCGATTGCCAAATAGGCCACGTCATCGATATTGGGTCGCCTGAAGTCCTCGGGCACACCAGCTTCCGAGATGACCTGCCACAATGGTATTAGGTCGGTGAGCGGCGCCGGACCTGTCACGACTGGAAACCCGGTAGCCGCTGCTTCTTGAGCAATAGATGGTTGAGCAATAGATGGTTGAGCAATAGATGGTTGAGCATCAGGCTGCGAATCCGACACCGGCGCATCATCCCGATTTAGTAGTGCCACCGATAGCAATACCGCGAAAGAGATCAGCGCAACTGAGATTAGCGTTTTCATGGGGACAGATTAAAGAATAAGCTAGCTGTAATATATCCCCTACCGGTTTGCTCTTTACTACAGCACCTCTGATGGCTGCTGTCTCTCATCCCTTGGATTAGTCCAGGTCTTTCCGCTCGTCGCAGAAAAAGAACAACTGTCGACAAATGATGGCGTAATCGCATCCTGATGGCTTGAATTGCTTGTTAACCTGCCAATGACTCGTCCCGCTTTAATGATCAATGGCGGGTTATCCGCCGACGAATTATTGATACTGAACTCACTGGATGAGGATCCCCACATTGACGTTGTATTCATGATACTCGTTGAAGAAGAGGTGCTACCGAAGTCACCGCTAGTGTTATAGACAGAGTCATCGCCCATGGCCGAACCCAGGTAACCGAGATAGACATTTGCCGAGCTATCGCCGAACAGCGTTGTGCCATCCAGACTATCGCAGGTTAACGGGAACCTACCGCCATTGGTTGTCAGGTCATAGCCCTCTGGGGTCATGTTACTCAGGTAACCATCGGGGGCGAAAATCAGACTCATCACACTATAGGGATAGCCGCCTGTCGTATTGGTGATTATGCGCCACTTTCCGGCACCATTACCCAGCGTCCCCAAAATGAGAGAATTGCTGCTGCCATCCTCTAATTCAGCCATCGTTGCCGTTACAACCTGAAACGGCGGCAGCGTCACGTTGACTTCATCTGACAATGCGCCATCGTCATCAAAGCCAGTAACGTCAACAACAATCGAAGAATCCGTATTATTGATGAACCGCAACTTGGCAACCTGGTTCGGATTCTCACCCGGATTCACGAAAGATAGCTGATGTCGGGTGCCCGCAAATGCCGGATACGAAGTATCGTGAAGGGGCGTCACGAATCCGGTCACTGGGCTCCGATAGTAGCCAAGTATTTTCAATGGTGAGCTTGATTCAAATCTAAGCCGCCAGTCGCCGTCATTGACACTGGACGCGCCTATGGAACCCGTTAACCCCTTGCCAGTATTACCATCTTCCAATTGACCAACCTGGAAGTGCACTGCCCCATTTCCTGACACCGAAAATGTTGCCGTCCCCGCCGATTCGTTTCCAGCGTCGGACAATCCCGACACGCTGACATCGGCCGTCGCGCTAGACAGGTTGATGATTCGCATAAACCCCTGATGCTCCGGATCATCGCCCCGGGACATAAAAGGAAGGTCATAGACTTTAGTAGCGGTCGACACGCTATCGTCCTCTGGCGCGCCGTCGCTAATCCAATCGGTTAGCAGATCAATCTGTGATTGGGACAAAGCTGGACGGCCCTGGGGCATTACGCCACCGGAGATGGTACCGACACTGGTATCAACCTTACGTAGCAGATAACTGTTTGTCGGGTCCCCTGGTTCAATGTAGTCCAGACCGAAATTTCCGGAAGAAACATTTACTATATTATCGAAGGCGACTCCAGCTGAGAGGTTTGGACCAATCGACCCATTGTGACATCCAGACACAGCACAGCTCCCGTCAAAAATATCTGTTTGGATATCGTCAATATCAACGGCTTGAGCCTGGATGACGAATAGACAAAGCGCTGCCGTCAGCGTCAGTTGAATGGCTCGTTGGATTTTGTTCACTTCAGGGTCTCCTATGTACAGGCATTATCCAGGCTTTAGTTGTCTAGCTCTTAGTTATCAAGAATGGGGCAAAGGTTCCGGCAGAGATGTATTCTTTTTGTAATTCAGCAGATCAACTACGTGACCTCGAATCTCCTCGATATCTTTCTCCTTAAGCCCAACATGAGTGTACGTAATGTTGCCGTTCTGATCGATAATAAAGCTCGTTGGCATCGCGGGTAACTCGTAGGCTTCGGCGACGCTGGCCGAGGTGTCGAGCAGTATCGGGTAGTCCACCGGATAGCGCTGCAGAAAACGTTTGGCTTTGGTGATGTCTTCGTCGATGTTGATGGCGAGCACGGTGAAGTCCTCAGTACCTAGCTCGTTGTGGAGTTCGTTGAGTAACGGCAAAGAGATACGGTATGGGGCACACCATGATGCCCAGAAATCCAGGTAGATGACTTTGCCGCGGTAATCGCTTAATGAAATCGGCTCTGCTTTATTTGTGGTCTGCAACGAAAAGGTTGGCAGTGAGAATGTTGGGGCTGGTTCTGCCTGGGTCTGTGCGCTGAGAGCGAGTAAAGCGATTGCGATGATTCTAGGCATTCTGGATCCAAGTACTATTTTTAAGTAGACCGGAAAATGACGTTGGGGTTTCGTTTTGCGGTGGAGATCCTTCGTGCTTTGCGTTCAGGATGTAAGAAGTTCTAGAAAATCCTGGCGCGGCTTATCGCGCTAGGATTTAAGAACTTCTAACACGTCTTCCAGCTCAACGATCATCTGATGAATAAGCTGTTTATATTGCGTGCTGTCCTCTTTCTGATCTTCGCCGGAGAGACGTTGACGGGCACCACCAATGGTAAAACCCTGATCATAAAGGAGCGACCGGATCTGTCGAATCATCAACACATCCTGGCGTTGGTAGTAACGACGATTGCCACGTCGTTTCACCGGTTTTAGCTGCGGAAATTCCTGCTCCCAGTAACGGAGCACGTGAGGCTTAACCGCACACAAGCCACTAACCTCACCGATGGTGAAGTAACGCTTGCCCGGTATTGGGAGTAACTCTGCGTTATTGTCTGGGTCCAGCATATGCCTCTACTCTGGCCTTTAACTTCTGGCCGGGCCTAAATGTCACGACACGTCGCGCGGTAATCGGTATTTCCTCACCCGTTTTCGGGTTGCGACCTGGTCGTTCACTCTTATCTCTTAAATCGAAGTTGCCGAAGCCGGATAACTTTACCTGCTCATTACGCTCGAGCGACGCTCGAACTTCTTCAAAAAACAATTCAACAACTTCTTTGGCTTCCCGTTTATTCAAGCCGAGTTCATCGAATAGCTTTTCTGCCATTTCAGCCTTGGTCAACGCTGCCATGATCAGTTCCTTAAACTGGCTCCAAAGTCCGCTTCCAGGGAAGCGACAATCTTTTCGATTGAATCGTTTATTTCCTCATCTGTAAGAGTGCGGGAAGCGTGCTGGAAGGTCAAGCCCAAAGCGAGACTTTTTCTATTAGGATCAATACCTTTGCCCTGATAAACATCAAACAACTTTAGGTTCGTTAAGGTGTCAATTTCGGCTGAATCGACGCATTTACGCAGGCTTGCAGCCGTTATGGCGCGATCTACGATGATCGCTATATCCCGCCTGACTTCTGGAAACCTGGACAATAAGGCCGATTCTGGCACGATTTTAGTGGTCAAAAGGTCTATTTTGAGCTCAAAAAGGTAGATTTGCGCTCGAATATCGAGCGATTTCTGGACTCTTGGGTCTAATAAACCCACATATCCTACAAGTTCTCCGTCTCTGGTTATTTCAGCTGACTGACCTAGTTGCAACGCAGGATGCGAGGCCGCATTGAATTCAAACTGAGCCGAAGTCAGGGCCAATAAGCCCTCTAAATCTCCTTTAATATCATAAAAATCAATAGGTTGTGGGTCATTTGCCCAATTCTCGGAATGCCTGGTGCCACAGGCAACCCCAGCAATCATTTTCTCCTGATTAATGTTGTCCAGAGAGAGGTCCGACACGTTTGAGGGTGCGGTGAAACGCAAGCCGACTTCAAACAAGCGAACCCGGTCTTGCTGACGGTTTATGTTATAAATCAAAGATTTAAGCAACCCGGACCACAGTGTCGTGCGCATCACCGACATATCCGGTGATAGTGGATTAGCAAGGCTAATGGGCACATTCTGAGGATCCAGCAGCGCTTCAACGTTAGGGTCAACGAAACTGTAAGAAATCGACTCCTGATAGCCTCTATCAACCAATTGCTCGCGGATTCGAGACAGGGACAGGTCACTTTCCAGCAGTTTAGGCATGGCCAATGGGGCTACTGGCGTGCGAACTGGAAGCGTGTTGTAGCCGTAGACACGGCTGATTTCTTCAATTAAATCGGCCTCGATCGCGATGTCGAAGCGATGGGAAGGCGCTCTCACCAGCCAGTTAGTCTCTTTTTCACCACCCGTTTCGACAGTTGTCTTCTCAAAAGGAAAGCCCAGCCGACTCAGCATGCCATCAACCGTCGAATCGTGGATTGCGACACCCAATAGCCGTTCGATTCGATGGGCGCGCAAGGTAACCTGCTCCACCTTTGGTAGAAATTCTTCCTCGATAGTGTCCACAACCGGGCCAGCTTCGCCGCCAGCAATGGCAACTAACAATTCCGTCGCGCGTTCCATGGCAGCCACCTGACCCTGCCAATCGATGCCTCGCTCAAATCGATGCGCCGCGTCGGTATTCATACCGTAGGATCGTGCTCGCCCGGCAATCGCCGTAGGTGCAAACCAGGCGCTCTCCAGAAAAATATCTTTAGTCTCGGCAGTCACTGAGGTAGTTAGCCCACCCATCACACCGCCCATACCAATAGGACCTGAGCCATCAGTGATAAGTAACGTGTCATCGTGCAGCGTAATTTCCTGGCCATCCAACAAGGTGATGAGTTCACCCGCAGCGGATTGCCTGACGACGATTTTGTCCGTAAGGCGCTGCAGGTCGTACGCATGCATCGGTTGATTGAGTTCCAGCATCACGTAGTTGGTCACATCAACAATCGGGTCGATACTACGTATATCGCAGCGTCGGAGTTTCTCCTGCATCCATAACGGCGTGGGTGCATGAAGATCAATATTCCGAACCACGCGACCAACGAAACGAGGACACGTCGCTGGGTTACCCAGTTCTACAGGAAAGGTGTCATCAATTGTGGGTTCGACCGGCGTAATCTCTGGATAGGAAACATCCAGCTCATTAATGAGTCCTGTTTCTCGGGCAAGTCCTGTCAGACCCAGGCAATCACTTCGATTTGGCGTAAGGTCCAAATCGATGATTGAGTCGTCCAGTTGCAGATAGTCGCGAACGTTTTCGCCAACTGGCGCGTCAGCAGGTAACTCCATCAGGCCTTCGTGGTTCTCACTGATGCCAAGTTCACGTTCGGAACACAGCATGCCAAAGGACTGTACGCCGCGAAGCTTGGCTTTCTTTATTTTGTCATCGCCCAGTTTTGCACCGACCAATGCGAAGGGTATTTTGATACCAGCTCGCGCATTAGGCGCACCACATACCACCTGCAGTTCTTCTTCGCCGCTGCTGACCGTACACACCACCAGCTTCTCTGCGTTAGGGTGAGTATCAACATTGAGTATCTCGCCCACGACGACTTTGCTGAACTCGGATGCGACGGGTTCGAAGCCATCGACTTCGAGGCCGGCCATGGTTAGTTGTTCTACTAGCTCCTCGGTTGATAGTTGGGGATCAACATACTCTCGGAGCCACCTCTCACTGAATTTCATAATCTTCTACCTAAACTGCTCAAGGAAGCGCAGATCGTTATCAAGGTAATGGCGGAGGTCGTCAACGCCATAACGCAACATCGCCAGCCGGTCCGGCCCCATACCAAAAGCAAAGCCCGTGTATTCCTCTGAATCGATACCTGAGTATTCCAGCACCTTGGGGTGAACCATGCCGGAGCCCATCACCTCAATCCATCCGGTGTGCCCACAAACCCTGCAGCCTTTCCCCAGGCAATGCACACACTGCACATCGACTTCCGCAGACGGTTCAGTAAAGGGGAAATAAGACGGTCGAAAACGTACGTCCAAATCCTCATTCTCGAAAAAGACCCGAAGGAATTGCACGACAGTTCCCTTTAGATCCGCAAAACTTACATCATGATCAATCACCAGCCCTTCGACCTGGTGAAACATCGGTAAGTGGGATGGATCCGGGGGGTCGACTCGATAGCATCGTCCGGGACAGATAATTCGTATGGGTGGCTTACGAGATTCCATCGTACGCACCTGCACGGGTGAAGTATGCGTCCGCAGCAACAGGTTCGGGTTGAAGTAGAACGTATCGTGCATTGCCCGCGCGGGATGATGCGCTGGCAAGTTGAGCGCCTCAAAGTTGTGGTAGTCGTCTTCTATCTCGGGGCCTTCGACCACATCATAGCCGACGCTGCGGAAGAAGTGCTCCATCCTTTCAAGCACAATGGTGACCGGGTGCAGCCCGCCAACATCCGCGTCGCGACCCGGAAGCGTCACATCGAGCGCTTCCGCGCTTAGTTTTTCATCCAGGGCCGCAGACTCAAGCGCATCCTTACGAGCCTGGATCGCATCCTCGACAACGGCTTTTGCCTTATTGATCTCGGCTCCGGCGGCCGGGCGCTCTTCAGCGGGCAGCTTACCCAGACCTTTTAGCAGCCCAGTAAGCTCACCTTTCTTTCCGAGATATTGCACTCGCACTGAATCCAGTGCGGCTATGTCTGTTGCAGTTTCGATCGCCTGTTCGGCGGAAGTAATGATGTCAGCGAGTTCGCTCATGCCAGTACCTTATTCGTTATTGAATGGGACTGCCAAACTGAGGAGCCGAGCCAGGAATGTCAGGCAGCTATAGCTTCCTTGGCTTTTTCGGCTAACGCTGCAAAAGCTTCCTTTTCATGAACTGCCAGATCAGCCAGGACGCGGCGATCGATCTCGATGTTCTGTTGCTTGAGACCGTTAATCATTCTGCTATAGGAGATACCATGCTCCCGTGCTGCAGCATTGATTCGCTGAATCCACAGCCCACGGAACATACGCTTGCGAACTTTGCGATCGCGATAGGCATACTGACCCGCTTTGGTTACGGCCTGCTTGGCAACGCGATAAACGCGACTGCGAGCGCCGTAATATCCTTTGGCCTGCTTCAGGACTTTCTTGTGTCGTCGGTGGGCGGTTACGCCCCGCTTTACTCTTGGCATTTTCTTCTCCTGACCTTAATCGCCTAACAAGCGACGTATTAACGACACGTCGTTCTTGGCGACATCCTGCATACCGCGAAGCTGACGCTTTCGCTTGGTACTCTTTTTCGTCAGGATATGAGCTCTGTGTGACTGGCGGTGCTTATAGCCTTTCGCAGTTCTCTTAAACCGCTTGGCCGCACCACTACTGGTTTTCATTTTCGGCATTTCAAACTCCGCATTGTAAGTTTTTAAACGTGATAGTTATCTACGACACCGTGATGTCGTTTATTCATCACTGTGTGGTTAACGGGTCAGGCGGTTGCCTGTTTACCCTTCTTCTTACTATTAGGGGCTAGCACCATGGTCAGTTGGCGGCCTTCCATCTTTGGATGCACCTCCACTGTTCCTATTTCCGCGAGATCAACTTCGATCCGTTTCAATAGTTCCATCCCTAGTTCCTGGTGGGTCATTTCACGACCTCTAAAACGTAAGGTCACCTTGGCCTTATCCCCATCATTAAGGAAACGTGTCAGGTTGCGTAGTTTGACCTGATAATCTCCTTCTTCCGTCCCTGGGCGAAACTTCATTTCTTTAACTTGCATGCGTCTCTGTTTCTTCTTTGACGCTGCCTTGTCTTTTTTTGCCTCGAATAACTGCTTGCCGTAATCCAGAATTTTGCAGACTATCGGGTCCGCATCGGGGGCTATTTCGACCAGGTCTAACCTGGCATCCTCCGCTGCTTCTCGTGCTTGGGCGATAGGCACAATGCCTACTTGTGCGCCGTCCGCCGCGATCAATCTCACTGTTTCGGCTTCAATCTCCTCGTTTATCCGAGATCTTTTTGAATCTTTAATACACTTGCTCCTTCGGTACTTTTTTCTTGCTTTGGTACTTTTTTAATCCCACACCACGCTTCTAGCGAGATGCAGGGAGCGGATTATAGCAAACTCAGGCCGTTCGTCCCTTTTTTTCTACCTCTGTTTGCAATAACGCTGAAAAGTCGTCAATTGACATGGATCCAAGGTCATCGCCATTTCGTGCACGCACCGCCACCTGGCCGTTTTCAACCTCGCGATCACCCACCACGAGCAGGTAAGGTACCTTCTGAATGGTGTGTTCACGAATCTTGAATCCAATCTTCTCATTTCTAAGATCAGTTTCGACACGAAAACCTTTTTTAATCAACGAGTTACCAACTTCATTCGTATAGTCTGACTGGCTATCGGTGATGTTAAGTACTACTGCCTGAACCGGTGCCAACCAGGGGGGTAACTCTCCGGCATAGTTCTCAATCAGAATACCGATAAACCGCTCGAATGACCCCAGCATCGCCCGATGCAGCATCACAGGCGTTTGCCTGGTGCCGTCTTCAGCAACATATTGTGCATCCAGCCGTCCCGGCATAGAAAAATCGACCTGAATCGTGCCGCATTGCCATACCCGACCAAGGCAGTCTTTGAGTGAAAACTCGATCTTGGGACCGTAAAAAGCGCCCTCTCCCGGCAATATGTCGAAATCCAGTTCCTTGGCATTCATGGCATCTTCCAACGCTTTTTCTGCCCGGTCCCAATCTTCGTCGGCGCCAACGCGATTCTCTGGCCGCGTCGACAGCTTGATGATGATCTCGTCGAAACCAAAGTCGTGATATACATCTGTGATGATATCGATAAAGTTAATCACCTCTTCCTGGATCTTCTCTTCGCTGCAAAAGATATGCGCGTCGTCCTGAACGAAAGCGCGAACTCGCATGGTGCCCTGCAAGGTTCCTGAGGGCTCATCCCGGTGACAGGAGCCAAACTCCGCAAGCCTGATCGGCAAATCGCGATAGCTCTTCAGACCCTGATTGAATACCTGTACATGACACGGACAGTTCATCGGCTTGATCGCGAACACCCGATTGTCGGCATGAACGGAAAACATGTCGTCACCGAACTTATCGGCGTGGCCGGATTTTTCCCATAGCGACATATCAACGACCTGGGGCGTCTTGATTTCCAGGTATCCATTAGCCTGCTGTACGCCACGGATGTATTGTTCAATGATCTGCCAGATGGCCCACCCCTTGGGGTGCCAGAACACCATACCCGGCGATTCTTCCTGGGTGTGAAACAAATCAAACTTTTTACCGAGCTTACGATGATCTCGCTTCTCTGCTTCTGCGAGCCGATTGATATATTGCTTCAGCGATTTTTTGTCAGGCCAGGCAGTACCATAGATACGCTGCAGCATTTCATTGCGTGAATCGCCACGCCAATAGGCACCGGCAACCTTGGTCAGCTTAAAGGCCTGTAACTTACCGGTATTCGGAATGTGAGGGCCACGACACAGATCAACGAAATCACCCTGCTGGTAAAAAGACAGGTCCTGCTCATTCGGAATGTCTTCAATAATCTGAACCTTATAATCCTCACCCTTCTGTTTAAAAAGCTCGATCGCTTCATCCCGGGACATGAGTGAACGCTCCACGGTCAGATTCTCACGCGACAGGTCGGTCATGCGCTTTTCGATACTTTCCAGATCTTCTGGCGTGAACGGACGCTCATAGGCAAAGTCGTAGTAAAAACCATCCTCCACCGTTGGACCGATAGTGACCTGCGCTGTCGGAAAGAGTTGCTGGACTGCCTGCGCCATTAGGTGCGCACAGGAGTGGCGTAATACCTCAACCCCATCGTCGTCCTTTGCGGTAATGATCGACAGATCACTATCGTTTTCAATGGTATGCGATGTATCCACCAGCACGTCGTCAACGCGACCTGCTAATGCGGCCTTGGCAAGGCCAGGGCCGATGGATTCAGCGACTTGGTGTAGGGATACGGGGGAATCGAATTGTTTCTGACTTCCGTCAGGAAGGGTGATTGTTGGCATAATGTCCTCGTTTTCAGTGGTGACCCGTACCAAGGGCCACATGTACTTCGCGACTTGCGCTTACGCGCAAACGCGAAGGCCGGTAAGCATTTGCCATAGGCAAATGCTGAGAGGCGAGCTGTTCAGTTAACTGGTGATGGTGAACTCGCCTCGTAGTTCGCATCATTTGGTTTGTGAATGGACGGAGTGTAGGTTTTCTCTGGTTTGGCTCTCAGTGATTCTTCGAGAGCTCGGCCTCTCAATGAATACTTCGTATTCATCTGCCGGGCCTTCATGTTCGCGCAAAGCGCGAGCCATGAAGTTGGTAGGAACGCTCGGAATTGAACCGAGGACCTCCGCCTTGTCGAGGCGGCGCTCTAACCAGCTGAGCTACGCTCCTACTACCTTGCTCGTCCTATTCTCTACACCTGACCATGTCGTTCACACAATGAACGGGTAACAGCCGGGCGCAGGGCGCGTAGTTTAGCCAAAAAAGTATTGTTCGCCAATGTCTTAGGAACGAACGAATTGCTGTCGCAGTTCCTCTATCTGGTCACGCAGCTGAGCGGCCTCTTCGAAGGCCAGATTCTTGGCGTGATCAAACATTTGCTTTTCCAGACTAACTATTTGTTTCTCAAGATCATCCTGGTTCAGCACATTGCTGCGATATTTGCCTTTTACTTCGGCCACTCGGCCTCTATTCTTGCCGCGCGCCGGTGTATCGCGCGCGCCCTCCAGGATATCCGTGACTTCCCGCTTGATACCAATAGGAATGATGTTATGGGTACGATTAAACTCCATCTGCTTTTCACGACGACGATCTGTTTCATCGATGGTCCGCTGCATCGAATTAGTTACGGTGTCGCCATACATTATCGCCTTGCCACTAAGGTTCCGTGCAGCGCGACCAACCGTTTGGATAAGTGAACGTTCCGAACGCAAAAAGCCTTCTTTGTCCGCATCAAGGATCGCCACGAGTGACACCTCTGGCATATCTAGTCCCTCGCGCAATAGATTGATACCTACCAGGACATCAAAAGCACCCAGTCTGAGATCACGAATAATTTCCATACGCTCTACGGTATCAATATCTGAATGCAGATAACGCACCCTAACGTCATGCTCATCAAGATACTCGGTAAGGTCTTCGGCCATCCGCTTGGTCAACGTTGTAATCAGCACCCGTTCATCATTCGCGACACGCAGCTTAATTTCGGATAACACGTCGTCGACCTGCGTCTGCGCCGGACGGACTTCCAGCTCCGGATCGACCAAACCGGTTGGTCTTACGACCTGTTCAACCACCTGCCCCGATTTGTCTGCTTCGTATGGCCCTGGTGTCGCCGAGACGAAAATCATTTGTGGCGCGAGTCTCTCCCATTCTTCAAACCGTAGCGGCCTGTTATCTAATGCCGATGGCAATCTGAAACCGAACTCTACTAACGTTTGTTTTCGCGAGCGATCCCCCTTATACATGGCGCCAAGCTGCGGGACGCCAACATGAGATTCGTCCATAACGAGCAGCGCATTGTCAGGCAGGTAGTCATAGAGCGTGGGTGGTGCTTCGCCCGATTCTCGACCAGAAAGGTAGCGCGAATAATTTTCGATTCCATTGCAATACCCCAGTTCCTTGATCATTTCGAGATCAAACCGCGTTCGTTGTTCGAGTCTTTGTGCCTCCACCAGCTTGTTGTTGTCTTTCAGGATCCGAAGCCGATCATTCAATTCATCACGGATATGGTCCAATGCCTTTTCTATGGTCTCCCGCGGCGTCACATAGTGCGACTTGGGAAATACGGTCACCCTTGGTACACGACGAATGACTTCACCCGTAAGGGGATCAAACAGAGCAAGATCCTCAATCTCGTCATCGAACAGTTCAACGCGGATCGCGTTCTTATCTGACTCCGCTGGGAATATGTCAATCACATCACCACGGACTCGATAGGTCGCACGCCTCAGTTCCATTTCATTGCGGGTATATTGCAGTTCCGCGAGACGGCGTAGCAGCCACCGCTGATCTATCTTGTCTCCGCGATCAAGGTGCATGACCATTTGCAGATAGGCACCCGGGTCTCCAAGACCGTATATCGACGATACTGAAGCAACCACGATGGCATCCTCGCGTTCCAGCAGAGCCTTGGTCGCGGATAGCCGCATCTGTTCAATATGCTCGTTAATCGCCGCATCCTTCTCGATATACGTATCTGATGCCGGAACATAAGCTTCCGGCTGATAGTAGTCGTAGTACGAGACGAAGTACTCGACCGCATTATTGGGAAAAAATTCCTTGAACTCTCCGTAGAGCTGCGCCGCGAGGGTCTTGTTCGGTGCCATCACCAGCGTGGGCCGTTGCACGCTTTCGATGACATTGGCGATGGTATAGGTTTTGCCGGAACCCGTGACACCCAGCAAGGTTTGGGCTGCCAGGCCCGACTCAATCCCATCAACAAGTTTCGCGATGGCCTGAGGCTGATCACCTGCTGGCTGGTAGTCTGAAAATACTTCTAATGCGCCTGATTTCATGTTTGGAATAATACCTGATCAAGCGGCGTTGTATACGAGATGACGCCAGGCTACTGACAGCGGTGTGTCAGGAGGATGATCTAACGTGTCGTTGTGGTTGACGTCATTGGGTGACCACAATTACAATGCGCACCCGCTACGTTCCCCGATAGCTCAGTTGGTAGAGCAAATGACTGTTAATCATTGGGTCCCTGGTTCGAGCCCAGGTCGGGGAGCCAAATTGCGGCTTGCGCGTAGCGGAAACGCAATAACCCCTAAACGCCACCCCCAAGCAACAGCGAATTTGCGCAAGCAAAATCGCGACGGTCCGACGCATCGGTGCGTCAAAGCCGTGCTCAACACCAAATCCACACTAGTAATCCGCTGGCGGAAGGCGGGCACTATTTCGAGCCGCTCGCTCTCTACCTTACTGAGAGTCGCGTTTGTGCCCTCGTTGTTCGCCTGGGCGGAGTGATATCGGGGTTGCCATAGGCGGTCTCGGCGGCAGTTCGCTATATTCGCGTCGCGAAACAGTACACCCCTCCCACCAGCTAAGTAGTGGTTCGATACCGTCTACTCAAAGGGAATAGCAGTCTCGATGCGGCAGAGCTGGTGGAGGGGTACTTCTTTGCGTAAGGAACATATTCACCGCCGTAGAGCCGCTCCTAGACCCAGGCTCATTTGAGACCGCGACCGCCCAGTGCGGTCCCGAGCCCCTAGTCCCGAGTCCCGAGTCCCGAGTCCCGATTCCCGATTCCCGATTCCCGATTCCCGAGTCTCAAAACTCGACTCGAAACTCGAAACTTTCGCTCACTTCACCTTAATCTTGCTTTCATTCTTGGTCACGGTTGCCATACCGATGCCACGAACTGCAGATAACTCCTCTGCTGAGTAGAAACGTCCGTTCTCCTCCCGGTATTGAACAATCGCCTTGGCCCTGCTCATGCCAACACCATCCAGCACTTCCACCAGGGTTTCAGCATCCGCCTCATTGATATTGACGGTTATCTCCGCCTCAATCTGTTCAGCAGTCGGCGTGTTGGCCAGTGCTACGCTGCCCCAGCAAAAACACAATACGGTCAGGAATGATACGAGTAATTTACTTGCTTTCATGGTTTATCTCCTTGGTTTGGGTTTGCTCGTTTCAAGCAAGGAGAACGTTAGCAACGGAGCACAGGGAAAGATGCTGGAGATATCTTGATCGAGGTGAGGCGATTGGTAGTGAATGCGGTAGGCTAAAGACGATGTTGTTCTTGAGAGGGTCGCTTACTCCCCTTCGAGGCCGAAAATAGGCTTAACAGTCGCCCAGTCTCTACAGCTCGGACAGTGCCAGGCCATTTTTTTAAGTTCAAAACCACAGGCATGGCAACGATATGCGGGTTTATCCGCAACCAGCGCCTCTGCGAAACTTCGCAGGATTGTAAGGTTCTGTTTTGCAACGCCACTCGTGTTATCGACGTGCAGATCAATCAGCTGTGTCAGACCACGAATCGTCGGGTTGCGCTTCAGGTGATTAGCGATAAATTTCGCCATGGCTTCATCACCAATTTGTTCACGCTTTACGGTCGCAAGCGTAAGGACGATGGAAATGGAGGGCGTAATCTCCAGGCAGGACTCCAGATATTCACAAAAGTCGTCCGTCGGAAGATCCGCTTTCTCATATACTTCTACGAGAGAGTCCAGGGATTCAGGCACATACACCGGCTCCTGATCACGGATGCGCTTCAGCGTATTAATCGCATCCTCATAACGACCCTCTGCAATATCAATCTTTCCATGAATTAGCGTCGCTCGAGCATTGTTCGCATCGTGACCAATTGCCTTACTGATGGATTCACGGGCCTTATCATAGTCTCCGTCACCGAGATGATCTGTGGCGATCTCACAGTAGTAATGAGAGATTGCCTTCTCATATTTCTCTGTGTCATCACCGACAGCAAGCAACTGGGCTACCTCTGCCGCCTGCTGCCATTCTTTTTCCATCTCGTAGACTTCGAGTGTAATCTTCCGACTTTCCCTGAGAGTTTCTCCCTTCTCACTGGAAAGTGTTATCGACAACTCTTCTGCCCGATCAAGCAGACCCGCCAAAAGATAGTCACGAGCAAGCTCCAACTTAACGTTGAGCATGTCTTCTTTCTCAAGACGTGCATGGGCAAGGATATTTTCGTGAACGATTACTGCTTTTTCGAGTTCGCCTCGACGACGTAGTAATCCACCAAGGGCAAGGTGAGTCTCCAGCGTTTCCTGGTTGACTTCCAGTTCCTCAATAAATGCAGCAACGGCACGGTCAGGTTCTTCATTGAGAAGGTAGTTAACGCCGTTGTAGTAGTTAGGTCCAAGCGTCTCGGCCTGCTTAATTCGCTCACGCCCTCGCAGCCACCAGCCAATGCCGATAGCGATAACTACCAATATGTATAGCAACCAGTTATCCATGTGGCCCATTCTTCCGGATAATATTCTTTAGTCGCTCATTCGAGCTATAAGGTTTAATCAAATTACGAATTAAATTTAGGGGC
Organism: uncultured Gammaproteobacteria bacterium; assembly: GCA_913045175.1. Lineage (GTDB taxonomy): Bacteria > Pseudomonadota > Gammaproteobacteria > Pseudomonadales > Azotimanducaceae > UBA7455. The sequence goes on from CAJWQG010000024.1 coordinate 23,350, forward strand.
TGGCTTCGTTTTCGACCGAGGTCTCTGCCTTGATGTGATCCAGCTGTTGATTCGTCGCCGCAATTTTCTTTTCCGCACTCCGATGCCTCAGCCGCAACCGGGTATTCGAGAACAAATTCAACAAACTGCCAAACCCGAGCCCAATCACGAACGCGGTCAATACCCACCAGGATACCGGCCATTCAGGGGTACGATAATCTAGAAAGTTAAGTGAGACTTCCGTGCTGTTCTCTGATGCCGCGACCAGGGCAACAAGAAAAATAATGAAGAGCACCACGCGGAACAGCCACTTTTTTACTAGATTCATGAAGCAATTATACCGGCTAGCAGGTTCTTGTCCGGAAACTTATGAATCCAAAGACTGATTTGTCGCCAATTCAGCCGCGAGCCCAAGGTTAACCCTTTCGCGCAGCTCCTTGCCCGGTTTGAAATGAGGTACGTACTTACCCAAAAGCTCAACCTTTTCACCCGTCTTAGGATTTCTCCCAAGTCGGGCGGCTCGATAGTGCAACGAAAAGCTGCCGAAACCGCGAATCTCAATACGCTCGCCTTCTGCGAGCGCTTCGGCCATGTGGTCTAGCATCATCTTGACTGCTAGCTCCACATCTTTTGCGGATAGCTGGCTTTGAACAGCCGCAATCTTTTCTATGAGTTCCGATTTCGTCATCGAGCGTTCCGGCACCCTATTCCTCGGGATCCTTACCTTCGGTTGTTGCAGCTTCTGAAGAACTCGCAGCTTCTTCGTCCTGAGTATCCATCTTCTGCTTGATGAGATCTCCCAAAGTCGTCGGGCTTACTTCTGCTTCCTTCTCCCGATGTTCTTTGACTGCCTGTTCCTCGTCATGCATATCCTTGGCTTTGATCGAAACACCCAACACACGATTTTTGCGATCAACACTAATGATCTTCACTTCGACTTCATCGTCGACACTGAACGCATTGCGTGCATCTTCCACACGATCGACGCTAATCTCCGATGCCTTTAAAACACCTTCGACCTCTTCTGCGAGTTCAATTGTCGCCTGCTTGGCATCTACTTCTTTCACCTTACCGGTAACAATTGCGCCTCGATCATTGACAGCAACATAGTTGTTGAATGGATCCTCTTCCAGGTGCTTGAGACCAAGCGATATACGCTCACGCTCCGCATCGATGGAGAGAATTACAGTCTCGATCTCATCTCCTTTGGTGAAACGACGCACAGCCTGCTCGCCGGGCTCGTTCCATGAGATATCAGAGAGATGCACGAGGCCATCGATATTGCCATCCAGTCCGATAAAGATTCCAAAGTCCGTAATCGACTTAATGTAACCCTTGATTCGGTCATTTTTGGCGTGCAATCCGGCAAATTCTTCCCAGGGATTACCCTGGCACTGCTTGATACCGAGAGAGATTCGGCGGCGCTCTTCGTCAATGTCCAGCACCATCACCTCAACTTCATCACCGACCTGTACCACTTTGGAAGGATGAATATTGCGATTGGTCCAGTCCATTTCCGAGACGTGTACCAAACCCTCTACGCCTTCTTCCAACTCAGCAAAACAACCATAGTCCGTGAGATTGGTCACTCGGGCCATGGTACGGGTGCTCTCAGGATATCGTTGTGTGAGAGCAACCCAGGGATCTTCACCCAGTTGTTTCAGGCCGAGGGACACGCGATTACGTTCACGGTCAAACTTCAGCACCTTAACGGAGATCTCGTCACCCACGGCAACGATTTCACCCGGATGCTTGATACGCTTCCAGGCCATATCCGTAATGTGTAACAAGCCATCTACGCCACCAAGGTCAACAAAGGCACCGTAGTCTGTAAGGTTTTTGACGATACCTTTGACTTCCTGGCCTTCCTGGAGGCTTTCGAGCAGCGCTTCCCGTTCCACGCTATTTTCTTCTTCCAATACAGAACGTCTGGATACCACGACATTGTTGCGCTTCTGGTCCAGCTTGATGACTTTAAACTCGAGCTCTCGTCCTTCCAGCTGCTCGTTATCTCGCAGCGGTCTGACGTCAACGAGGGACCCAGGAAGGAACGCTCGCACATCACGAATCTCGACCGTAAACCCACCTTTTACTCTGCCGCTGATCACGCCAGTGATGACTTCCTGAGCCTCATAGACATGTTCCAGTAGTTCCCACGACTCCGCTCGTTTCGCTTTCTCTCTGGAGAGTCTTGTCTCGCCAAAGCCATCATCCACAGCGTCCATAGACACCTTGACCGCATCACCGATCTGGACTTCAACTTCACCGCTTTCATTTAGGAACTGGAATCGGGGAATGATCCCTTCAGATTTCAGGCCAGCGTGTACTGTAACCCACTCATTATCAATATCTACAACGACACCGGTGATAATAGAACCGGACTGCATATCGATGGTTTTTAAACTTTCTTCAAATAACTCCGCAAAACTTTCGCTCATAAATAACTACTCTTCCCGGGCTTTCGCCCCACAACCACGCGCCAACCGCCATGGGTCCAATTAATATTGGGACTGCAGCGAGGGCATCTATCTGGTTGGGCCCAGGATTCAGTCCAGTCTTCCCGTCACAATTGCCAGCACCTGATCAAACACCTCGTCTATACTCAGCGACGTGCTGTCGATAATGGCCGCAGCGGAAGCCGGTATAAGCGGTGCGACTTTACGGGTCATATCCCGCTCGTCACGTTCCCGGATGCTCGTGAAAAGGGCGTGTAGACTAACACTAATATCCTTATCTTTCAACTGCTTATAACGCCTTTCAGCTCGCGCTTCGGCACTGGCAGTAAGGTAAATCTTGGCGTCAGCATCAGGGAAAACCACCGTTCCCATGTCTCGTCCATCCGCCACGAGGCCTGGCGCTTGTTTAAATGAACGTTGTAAGAGCCCTATTGCTTCCCGAACACTGGCCATAGGTGCAACCTTAGATGCATCCATACCTGCTTCGTCGGTACGGACATCGCGAGTCACATTATCACCCTCGAGCCATATAGATAGCGGGTCCTCGGCATCTCCGGTCGGCTTAAAAGAGACATCCAGTTTCTCCGCAAGATCGGCTAACGCAGATTCATCCTCAAGATTCACCCCATGCTTACGAGCAGCCAGCCCAATCAGGCGATACAGAGCACCGCTATCGAGAATATGAAATCCAAGCGTCGTTGCCAGTCGTTGCGTGATCACCCCTTTCCCAGAACCGCTAGGCCCGTCTATCGCAATTACAGGAATAGTCGACGTCACTGGGCGTTCTGTTCTGAGTTCTGTTCTGAGTTTTGTTCTGAATAGTGGTCCCGCGCTTCCTTCGCTCGCTGGAATACCTGTTCTAAGGCTTCTGAATCGCCTTGCGCGATCATCTGCCGAATATCGCCCAGCTCATCCAGGAATCGATCAAGAATTGATAACACTGCCGGCCCGTTGGCCTGAAAAATGTCACGCCACATCACGGGGTCAGATGCAGCAATACGTGAAAAGTCCCGGAAGCCACCCGCTGCATACTGAAAGACTTCCATACTGTCACCCTGGGAAGACAACGAATCGACGAGTGCATAAGCGAGCAAGTGAGGTAGATGACTGGTTTGTGCAAGCACCCAGTCGTGATGCTCGACGCTCATTTCTATCACCGTTGAACCGAGTCCCTGCCACAGCTGTCGAACCTGATCCGTCGAAGCGGGGTCCGTCGATTCTACCGGTGTAAGTATAACCCTATGTTTTTCAAAGAGTCTTGGATCTGCGGCGGCAACTCCATGTTGCTCCGACCCGGCAATGGGATGACCTGGTACCAGTGTTGATGGTACGTCTCCGAAAACCGCCCTACTCGCTTCAATAATCGGTGCTTTAACACTCCCTACATCTGTAATCAGTGAGGTTGGCGAGATATCTTGAAGGATCGACTGAACCGAAAGCACTGGGACGGAGATCATCACCAGATCGGCATCTTTACAGGCATCCGCGACTGATTCTGCAACACTGTCGATAATACCCTGCTGCAATCCGGAATCGAGACCTGCCGCATCAACATCGAACGCAGAGATATGCCCAGCAAGTTCTTTTTGCTTCAATCCTGCTGCAAACGACCCGCCAATGAGCCCTAGCCCAACCACTGCAACTCGATCCATCATTTCGCGAGCACTATCTTCAGCCTCTCGATGAAACGCTCATTTTCTTCAGGCAGGCCAACTGTAACGCGGAGATGATTAGGCATTTCATAGACGCCAATTGGTCGTACGATGACGCCCCGACTTAACAGCTCATCGTATATGGATGTTACATCGCGACCAAAATCGATCGTCAGAAAATTACCAACCGTTGGAATATAGGGCAGATCAAGCCCATCACAAGCAGATGTGAGGTAGTTAAGACCCTCTCGATTCATATCCATCGATTTCTGCACATGATCCTGATCGTCCAACGCAGTGTATGCGGCCACCAGCGACATGGCATTAACATTGAACGGTTGTCGCACGCGGTTCATCAGGTCGGCAATGTCCGGATGGCTGACAGAATAACCAACCCGCAGGGCAGCGAGCCCGTAAACTTTGGAAAATGTCCGCGTCACAATCAGATTGGGATACTTTTCCATCAGTGAAATACCGTTCGGGTAATCAGGCTCATCCACATACTCGAAGTAAGCCTCGTCCAATACCACCAGAACGTCCTGGGACACACTATCCAGAAGTGTAACGAGCGCGCTTTCAGTAACCCAGGTACCCGTTGGATTGTTTGGATTGGCGATAAATATCATGCGGGTATCAGGGCCGACGGCGGCCACAGTCGCATCCAGGTCCTGAGCAAAGTTCAACGCAGGAATCACCGTAAGCCTGGCACCAACTGCCTTGGTTACCAGCGGGTACACCACAAAGGAATGTTGAGACACGATCGCTTCATTCGATGGGTTCAGAAATACCCTTCCGACAAGTTCGAGCACGTCATTTGAACCATTGCCAATGGTCAGCGTTTCAGTTGCCACACCCAGGAATTCACTCAGGCGGTTTTTTAACAGGTACGCACTGCCGTCCGGGTACCTTGCAAGTTCAGGAAGCACATCGGCCAGACTATCTTTAACCGACTGACTCGCACCGAGCGGGTTTTCATTGCTGGCGAGCTTCACCACATCGGTAAGGCCCATCTCACGCTCAAGTTCTTCTATTGGTTTTCCCGGCTGATAGGGTTGTAACTCTCTGACACCGGGTAACGCCAAGTTAATAAAGTCCGTCATCATAATCCTAGATAGAAGCTAGCTTGTTAAGGCGCGAGGGTAACTTCCCAGAATTTTCACTTCGAGCGCATCCTTGTCGACGTCATTCAGCACTTCAACAATATTGGGATCGTCGCAATGTCCTTCAAAATCAATGAAAAAAACATAGGACCACATTCCGGTCCGTGAAGGACGGGTTTCGATCGAGGTAAGTGACACCCCATGGCGATGAAAGGGTTCGAGTAGCTTATAAAGTGCCCCAGGCTGATTCTGCGTAGAAACCATAATGGACGTCTTATCCTTACCACTGACACCAATATCTTCACGCCCGATCACCAGAAAACGCGTCGTATTGTCTGAACGGTCCTCGATTTTTCCTGAGACCACGCGTAGTCCGTAAATGTCTGCACAAATTTCTGGCGCAATCGCCGCCGCGCCCTTATCGTCCGCTATTCGACGCGCAGCTTCTCCATTGCTCGTTACCGCGATCTTCGCAGCCTTTGGATAATGAGCTTCCAGCCATCGTCGACATTGCCCAAGGGTCTGCTGATGTGAGTAAATTCGCTCGATATCATCGTCACCTGTGCCCTCCGGCACCATCAGATAGTGATGGACTCGCAGCTGTACCTCCCCACAAATCTTCAAGGTAGAGTCGAGAAAATTGTCCAGGGTGTGGCTGATCACACCTTCTGTCGAGTTTTCTACCGGAACGACGCCATAGTTACAGGACTCCGATTCCACCTCGCGAAATACATCGTCCTGGGTAATCATCGGCAAACCGATCACCGAATCACCAAAGTTTTTTCTGGTCGCTATGTGGGTGAATGTACCCTCGGGCCCAAGGTAAGCGACCTTAAGGGGCTGCTCAAGCGCAAGACACGCGGACATAACCTGGCGAAACACCTGAGTCACTTTCTCGTCGCTCAAGGGGCCTTCATTCAAATCCATCACATGGCGAAAAACCTGCGCTTCTCTTTCAGGACGGTAGAACACAGGCGTAACGTCCGGGGACTCCCTGAGTTTTACGTCGGCCACATCCAGCGCGCACTGGGCTCGCTCATTCAGTAACTTAAGGATCTCTTCGTCAAGCGCATCAATGCAATCTCGAAGTTCTTCTAACTGCGGCTTCTTACTCATCTCTCATTCTTGCTCATCACTATCCACTTCAGCATCCTCGGTTGGCTCCTGGACCTGCGCCAGTCCAACCAAATGCTCTCCTTCGGATAAGTTAATCAGACGTACTCCCTGCGTATTTCTTCCCTGCTGGGAAACTTCTTCGGTACGTATGCGCACCAGTGTACCCTGGTCACTAATGAGTATCGCCTCATCACCTTCAAATACCTGCACCGCGCCCACAACATCACCGTTACGTTCCGACATTTTCATACCAATCATGCCCTGTCCACCGCGACCAATGACCGAAAAGTCGTCGAAGTTACTGCGTTTACCGTATCCATTCTGGCTGGCGATAAGAATATTGCCGTTTTGCTCCGGGATCATCAGGGCGATGACCTCCTGGTCCGCCGGTAATTTAATACCACGAACACCTCGAGCCGTCCGGCCCATGGCACGCACGTCGGATTCCTTAAAGCGAATCACCTTGCCATGACTACCAAATAACATGACGTCCCTGCTACCGTCAGTGATCGCCGCGCCGATTAAGGTATTCCCTTCCTCAAGTTCAATCGCAATTAACCCAGTACTGCGCTGCCTGGAGAAGTCGTTAAGCGGCGTCTTCTTCACAGTACCATTAGACGTCGCCATGAAAATAAATTGATCGTCCCGGTATTCTTCCAGAGGTAACATGGCAGTGATCCGCTCTTCGTCATCCAGCGGAAGAATATTGATTAACGGGCGACCTCGCGCCGCTCTACTCGCCGGTGGAATCTGAAAGACCCGTAACCAAAACACTTTCCCACGATTGGTAAAACATAAGATCGTATCGTGGGTATTGGCGACCATCAGCCGTTCAATGTAGTCCTCATCCTTTACGGTACTCGCCATCTTTCCACGGCCACCACGACCCTGTGCCCGGTAAGTATCCAGCGGCTGCGTCTTCGCGTAGCCGCCATTGGACAATGTGACCACCATATCCTGTTCCTGGATAAGATCTTCCATCGTTAGATCTTCCTGGGATTCGACAATCTCCGTCTTTCTTTCATCACCGTATGCGTCACGAACAGCGATCAATTCGTCACGTACAATCTGCATCAGATGTTCAGTGTTCTCGAGAATATCGATGAGTTCGGCAATCGTATCGATTATTTCCGCGTATTCCTCAAGTAATCGATCCTGCTGCATGCTAGTCAAACTATTCAGCCGCATATCAAGGATGGCCTGGGCCTGATCCTCAGTCAGGTTATAGGTTCCGTTATCCTGCAAACCAAAGTGCTCATCAAGATCATCCGGTTTTACCGCGTCCGGACCGGCACGCTCGAGCATAGTTACCACACTCTCTGACGGCCATGACTGGTTGACCAGTCTCTCACGTGCCACCGCGGTGGACTCGGAAGCCTTGATCATTTCGATCACCGGGTCGATGTTGGACAAAGCAACCACCAACCCCTCAAGGGTATGACCTCGGGCACGCGCGCGGCGCAGTTCAAACATCGAGCGACGAGTTACTACCTCTCTTCGATGCAGAATAAAGGCATCAAGTACCTGTCTGAGATTCAGCACCTTGGGTTCGTTTTCAACGAGCGCAACAATGTTGATACCAAAAGCGCTTTGAAGTTGGGTCTGCGCATAGAGATTATTCAACACGACCTCACCAACCTCTCCACGTCGGAGCTCAATCACTATACGAGTATCTTTAGCAGACTCGTCGCGCAACTCGCTAATGCCTTCTATTTTTTTGTCTTTGACTAATTCCGCAATACGTTCAATCAGTCTGGCTCGATTGACCTGAAAAGGAATCTCCTTAACAATTATGGTCTCTCTGCTGGTCTTATCATCGACTTCAGTATCACACCGGGAACGAATGTATATGCGTCCTCGGCCACTGCGATACGCCTGAACAATGCCCCCACGCCCATTGATAATGGCACCTGTTGGGAAATCTGGACCCTGAATGAACTCCATCAACTGATCAACATCAAGACTTGGATCATCTACTAGCGCGACACAAGCGTTGATGACCTCTGTCAGATTGTGCGGAGGGATATTAGTTGCCATGCCAACGGCAATCCCGGTAGAGCCATTTACAAGAAGATTAGGGATTCTTGACGGCAACACCTCTGGCATGAGCAGTGTCGCGTCGTAGTTCTCTACGAAATCAACAGTCTCTTTATCGAGATCAGCAAGAATTTCCTCGGCAATTTTCTCCATTCGAACTTCGGTATATCGCTGGGCTGCCGCGCCATCGCCATCCAGAGAGCCGAAGTTCCCCTGACCGTCGACCAACGGATAACGCATGTTGAAATCCTGCGCCATGCGCACAATGGTTTCATAGGCAGCATTATCGCCGTGTGGGTGATATTTTCCGATGATGTCACCGACGACCCGTGCAGATTTTAGGGTAGGCCGGTTGTAGGTGTTATTAAGCTCGCTCATGGCAAATAGAACGCGGCGGTGAACCGGTTTCAAACCATCGCGCACATCAGGTAACGCGCGCGAAACAATGACGCTCATGGCATACTCCATGAACGAATCCCTAAGCTCGTCCTCAATATTGATGTCGGCTATATCGCCTTCGAATTCAGACATTTCCCCTCATTTTTCTTGATTGTTATATTTTTTTTGGCTGTATTTGCTGTCTCACGATAACAAAACATCCAAGAAATACCCGAGAATCACCCCGAGTTGATTCTTCATTATTGGTAGCTTTTGTTGATCGTTTGAGATTAGTAAAAGCGGCTGCGGATGCCTATTTACGCAAAGCATAATAATAACATACTGAACGTCGTAAACCCACTAAATCGAGCGATATACGCCTACTCTAACCTATTGTTTTTAAGAACCTTTTCTTATCCGGCCAACTGATTTCAATTAGCCATAAAAACCGCCAAAAACACTCATGTATAATCACTATCTGTTGTCATCCCTCATATGTGTTTTCTCATGCAAGCAGCGCCTTCTGACCACGTAATTTGCGCCCGATGGGTGGTGCCTGTGATGCCCGAAGGGAGCGTCCTTGATTATCACAGCGTGGTAGTACGTGAAGGTCGTATCGACGCCATTTTGCCGACCAGAGAGCTCGGTGAAGCCCATCAAAACCTGCCAAAAGTTGAACTACCAAACCACCTGGTAACAGCCGGACTTATCAACACTCACGGACACGCCGCGATGACCCTTCTTAGAGGTTACGCAGATGATCTGCCGCTCATGGATTGGCTGAACAATCATATCTGGCCTGTAGAGGATCGTTTTGTTGACGAGGCCTTTGTATTCGATGGAACATCACTGGCCGTGGCGGAAATGATCGCCAGCGGTACCACTTGCGCAGCAGACACCTACTTTTTTCCGGATGCTGTGTCTCAAGCGATGACAGAAAACGGATTTCGTGGACAGGTGTGTATCCCCGTGGTGCAGTTCCCAAATGCATGGGCCGAGAGTGAAGAACAGCACCTCGAAAAGGGACTTGCGTTTCACGATAGCGTACGTGATTCCTCACTGATCACTACTGCTTTAGCCCCCCATGCCCCCTATACAGTTTCCGACAATGGGTTTTCACAAGTCGTTAAGTATTCTGCTGAGCTGCAAATTCCTATCCATCTTCATCTCCATGAAACCAAAGGTGAGGTTGAAGCGGCAGTCGATGACGATGGTCAGCGACCTTTCGAACGAATGCAGAGACTGGGTCTGCTTTCTTCAAGATTGCAGACAGTCCACATGACGGAACTCACTGAAGGTGAGATTCATACGCTCGCTGATAAAGGCGCTCATGTGGCCCATTGTCCAGAGTCAAACATGAAACTTGCAAGCGGGATCTGTCCTGTCCACTCGCTGCTGGAACATGGTGTTAACGTCGCCCTTGGCACCGATGGCGCCGCCAGCAACAACGACCTTGACCTGCTTGGGGAGGCACGTACGGCTGCATTTCTTACGAAAGTCGCCACCGGCGACGCCACCAGCGTCAGCGCTGCGCGCGCCCTCTCTATGGCAACCATCAACGGCGCGCGACTATTAGGGCTCGATGATGAAATCGGCAGTCTGGAGAAGGGCAAATCCGCGGATATCATTGCCGTCGACTTCACGGATATAGCGTTTCAGCCCATGCATAATCCCCTGTCACAATTGATTTACGCCGCCAACGGGACTCAGGTTAGCTACACCTGGATTGCCGGTCGTTGTGTCTATCAAGACGGGCGGAACACAAGCCTGGATGTTTCCGCGCTCAAGACCAGAGTTGAATCCTGGCAAAAGAAAATACAAAGTAAGTTATGAGCGAACAGAACATCGACCAATCGGAAGTCGGAAAATTCGAGGCCATTGCCAGACGGTGGTGGGATCCAAACAGTGAGTTTAAACCGCTGCATGACATCAACCCGCTTCGGGTTTCCTACATTACGGACCGGGTGACGATACAGGACAAACGGGTTCTGGACGTCGGCTGCGGCGGAGGCATACTCAGTGAGTCACTCACGAAAGCGGGTGCCTTAGTCACAGGGATCGACGCCGGTGAGCGTCCGATTTCAGTGGCGAAACTTCACCAGTTTGAGTCAGGATGTGAAATAGACTACCAACAAACGACCGTCGAGGAATTCGCCCAACACTCGCCTGAACCATTTGACGTGATCACCTGCCTGGAAATGCTGGAACACGTACCCAACCCTGACTCCGTCATTGAAACCTGCGCCGCACTACTGAAGCCCGGGGGCAATCTTTTCCTGTCCACGATCAACCGCAATCCGAAGTCATATTTGTTCATGGTCATCGGTGCCGAGTATGTCCTTAACATGTTGCCAAAGGGGACACATCGTTATGAAAAGTTTCTTCGACCCGCCGAGATTGCATCATCGTTACGCAAACACGGGTTTGATCTACAAGACATCACTGGCATGACCTACAACCCTCTACTGAAATCTTATCGACTGGGCAAAGACGTCGACGTGAACTACCTCGTGCATGCGGTAAAACATTGAGATGAGTCAGCCAACTCCCAGCACGGCACTTACCGCTTCCGGCAATTTCACCGTCCTTGTTTTGGTTGCCCTGGATTACCTGGGACTGGTCGCAATTTTTAACTTCAATCATCTAGTCATCGCGGAGACAGTGGCGCCAAATTTACTGTTGACCTGGAAGCTGATTCTGATCGGCGGATTCACTTTTCTGTATTTCTACCTCATGGACCTTTACACCTTCAATTCTCCCTTGAGCCAGCTGGGGATGCTGGAGCGCTCATTTATAGCCATGCTATTGATCGGTGTCACCACAGTGCTCGCGGTCTATGTGATCGGCCCATCTTTTATCGGTGGCTTCGTCGGTCGAGGGGTTCTTGCCACCAGTTTGATTATGTTGTGGCTGTGGTCTCTGGGAATTCGGTATCTGCTCAATAATTGGTTTGTACGACAGCGTTCCCAGGTGAAATGGTTAGTCATCGTCGATTCTTCGCTTACGCAGTTCCTCTCGGACTTTCGTTCCGTGTTCGACTATGAGCAACTGTTTCTAGTAAGTAAGCTAGGAATCGATCAGCAGGAGCTTAACGATGATTTCGCCACATGGGCCGGAGATTGGGACGATCTGGAGGAAGTGCTTGCCCGTGACGATTTCGCCGGTGTCATTATCGCGACGCCAGACACCCTTCCGGAAACCCTCATTAAGCAAATGATGGACATTCGAATCAATGGTTTGCGAATATTTCGTCTTAGTAACTTTTACGAACAATATCTCGCCCGACTGCCGATATTTCATTTGAACCAACATTGGCTTGTTACCACCCATGGCTTCGAGCTCATTCATAACCCCATAGGCCTTCGTTTCAAACGCTACATCGATCTAGTAATCGGACTGGTTGGCGGACTCATTCTGCTGTCTGTCGTTCTCGTGATCGCATTAATCATCATACTTACATCCGGGTTTCCTGTGTTTTACCGGCAAGTCCGTACTGGTGAAAACGGACATCAGTTCACGCTTATTAAATTTCGCACCATGGTGGTCGATGCCGAAGCTAACGGTGCACAATTCGCCCAAAAAGAAGACCCTCGCATCACAAAACTGGGTGGTCTCATGCGAAAATTCCGCATTGATGAAATTCCGCAGCTATCGAATGTTCTCGTGGGTGATATGAGCTTTATTGGACCTCGCCCCGAACGTCCAGAGTTTATTGAAGTACTGCAAAGAGACATCCCTTATTAATTACCATCTACGTCATGTGATCAAACCTGGCATCACCGGGTGGGCGCAGGTTATGTGCGGCTATGGAGATTCCGGCGAAGACGCGGCCGAGAAGCTTCAGTACGACCTATTCTACATCAAGAATTACTCCCTGATCCTGGATATTTCTATTCTGGTACGGTCCATGAAGGTCATCCTGTTCGGAACGGGCCGCTAATGAGCCTGCCGGAAAACTATCAGCCAGATTCCGATCTGTTGCGCGAGAAAGTAATCCTCGTCACCGGGGCCGGTGATGGTATCGGGAAGGTCGCTGCAAAAACCTACGCCAGTTTCGGTGCGACGGTCCTGCTGCTCGGCCGGACTGTCAACAAACTTGAACAGGTCTATGACGAAATCATGACACAAGGTTCGGCAGAACCTGGAATTATTCCCGCAGATATGGGCGCTCTCGGAATGAATACCCTTGAGGAAATTGCCGACGTCATATCATCACGCTATGGCAGACTTGATGGGCTCCTGCATAACGCGTCGATACTCGGCGAACGGATTCCCATCGAGCACTATGATCTCGCCGAATGGGACAAGGTAATGCAGGTCAACTTTAACGGCGTCGTGCTGTTAACCCGCTTCCTTCTGCCCTGCTTACAGGAATCAAGCGCCGCGTCTCTGGTGTTCACGAGTTCTACTGTCGGCAAAACACCTCGCGCTTACTGGGGACCCTATTCTGTATCCAAGTACGCCATGGAGGGCTTTGCGTTACTGTTAGCCGATGAACTGGACAACACCTCTGACATTCGCGTCAACATCGTAAACCCTGGTGCGACCAGAACCTCTATGCGTGCGGAGGCCTATCCTAACGAAGACCCACTTACCCTAAAGACACCAGAGGATTTGATGCCGCTCTATGTTTACATGATGGGGCCGGATAGTTCTGAGAATGGTGAGACTTTCGCTGGATGACAGGGTCGAATCTGTAAAGACCATCGCGAGCCCACGCCCTATGGAAAGGGTAAGGCTTCTCCGTACCGCTGTAGAAACATGTACCCGTCACCTTCTATTCTCTAAAGATTTCCAACACCTAGCGAAAGATCGGTCAGAAAGATTTCTAAGGATCGCCCGAAGATTCTTCAATCTTAGTCAACTCATAAAGATCGTCAATTTCCGGCTTCTCCAGCTCCACAAATCGACCCACTTTCACAGACGAAGGCACGAAAAAACTCCCGAACCGTACCCGCTTCAGTCGACTGACGGTTAACCCCTGGGATTCCCATAGACGCCGGACTTCCCGATTCTTTCCCTCCATGAGCACGACGTAGTACCACTGGTTGGCTCCATCAGACTCGGGGGATTTTTGAATATCGGTAAATTTCGCCACGCCGTCTTCCAACATCACACCATCACGCATGTTCTGAAGCGCCTTGTCGCTGACGTGACCTAGTACTCTTACCGCGTACTCGCGGTCGATTCCCGTTGATGGATGCATCAGTTTATTCGCCAGCGCCCCATCGGTTGTGAAGAGCAGGAGCCCACTGGTATTGAAATCGAGCCGGCCAATCGATATCCAGCGCTGGCTTCTTAGCTTGGGCAGCTTTCGATAAACCGAAGGACGACCTTCCGGATCATCGCGAGAACAGATTTCACCAGCAGGTTTGTTGTACAACAGATGTCGATGTCGTGTCTTTTTCTGACTTAGCGTACGTCCATCAACCTGGATCGTATCGTCGTCTTCAACGCGATCACCAAGTGTAGCAACCTCACCGTTGACCCGGATTCGACCCTCCGAGATCCACTTTTCCATGGTTCGACGGCTACCCAGCCCTTGATTGGCGAGTACTTTCTGAAGTTTCTGGGACAGATTTTTTTTGGACATGGGCGCATTCTAACCCGACGTTACAACCATAGATGCGACTATTTGTCGTCTTCTTTGTCTTCTACCGAGTCATCCTCGGCAAAGGCCGCATCGAGAATCTCTTGGGGGACATTAGCAAACTGTTCGCTTTCTTTAGTCAGCCTCTCCTGCACCGGTTCGGTCTCTGTATTCTGCCCTACAGACTCTACTTCGGCGTTTTCTGCTTCGAGGTTCTCACCTTCTGAGTCCTCTGATTCGGGCTGCATCTCAACTTCTGGTTCATCAACTTCCTTCGCGTCAACATCGTCCTCAATCTCACCATCCGCGACGCTCTCATCCCCATCTTTGGGAAACAGATTACGGATGTTACTTTCGATAACCTTAACGTCTTCACTTACCTGATCTAATTCTTCATCTGATACGGGGTCCGGCGCAAATGCAGCCAGGTCTTCAAGCTCTATCACCCGGGCCTCAACCACGTTTTCTTCCAGATCAAGCTCCTCATTCACCTTATCCAGGTCTTTAATTTCCGATAGCGTGGGTAGTTCGTCCAGACTGGATAGATTGAAGTAATCTAGGAAGTTCTTCGTCGTCGCATAGGTTGCCGGTCTGCCCGGGACATCACGATGACCAACCACACGAATCCATTCGCGTTCCAACAAAGCTCTGATGATATTGGTGCTAACAGCGACGCCACGAACCTCTTCAATGTCACCACGTGTAATCGGTTGCCGATACGCGATCAACGCAAGCGTTTCCAGCAAGGCCCGAGAATAGCGTTGTGGTTTTTCCTCCCACAAACGACTCACCCACTCACCATATTCAGTTCGCACCTGAAAGCGGTAACCGCTTGACACCTTCTTAAGCTCGAACCCCCTTCCTTCGCAGCTGGTTTCGATCTCTTTAAGCACGTCGCGTATCTGCGCCCTGGTTGGCTGTTCACCTTCGAACAGAGAAATCATGTGATCAATACCAAGCGGACTGTCCGCAGCAAGTATCGCGCCTTCGATAATTTGTTGTAATGATGGGAATTCGCTGGTCACTATGCCCTCACTTCTCCTGCAATTCTGACGTGAATGGGTGAGTAGGGTTCCGTCTGCACAATGTCTAACAACGATTCCTTAATCAGCTCCATCATGGCAATAAAAGTCACAACGACGCCCGACCGACCCTCCTCAACAGAGAATAGCGTTAAAAACGGTACAAACTGTCCGTTTGCCTGGTTCACCTTTTCAAGAATGTCTGACATGCGCTCACGGGTAGATAACGGCTCCAGTGCGATGTGGTGACTCGTAAAGTTCTCGGCTCGTTTGAGGACCCGGGCCAATTCGACCAGCATTTCCTGAAGCTCAACCTGCGGCATCGGCCTTGGCTTGTCTGAAACAGGCGCTTCGGCACTGGCAACCCAGAAATCACGATTCATTCTCGGCATGTCGTTGATATCCATCGCTGCTTCTTTGAAACGCTCGTACTCCTGAAGTTTTCGAATCAGCTGAGCACGCGGATCATCTTCATCCTCTTCCGCTTCTTCCTGTCTTGGAAGCAGCATGCGAGATTTGATCTCCGTAAGTACTGCGGCCATCACCAGATATTCCGCGGCGAGTTCAAATTGCAGTTCGCCCATCAGATCTATGTATTCCATATACTGCCGCGTAATATCCGCGACCCGAATGTCCAGGATGTCCAGATTCTGTCGCTTAATCAGGTAAAGCAATAGATCAAGGGGACCTTCAAAGGCTTCGAGAATGACTTCAAGGGCATCTGGTGGAATATATAAATCGGCAGGGACTTCGGTTATCGGATTACCATCCACCACCGCCAGGGGTAATTCCTGCTGGCGAATCGGCTCTTTTGGCTCATTAGGCTGTACGGTTTCTTCCGGTTTTTCCATTGGGATTCCCCTTATTCGCTGTCGCCAGCCTATCGATAGTCGAGCCCCATCGCCGCCCTAACCTCTTCGAGCGTCGACTTGGCAATTGTACGCGCTTTCTCGCAGCCTTCTGAGACAATGCTTTTTACAAGGTCCGGATTTTCTTCATACTGCCGGGCTCGCTCCCGCATAGGTTGCTGTTCCTCCAGCACCGCTTCAATCAACGGCTTCTTACAATCAATACAACCAATGCCTGCACTAGTACAACCATCTTTCACCCATTGCCGCCGCTCGTCATCCGAATATATTTTGTGCAGGTCGAAGACGGGACACTTTTCCGGATCCCCTGGATCAGTACGACGAACTCGGGCGGGATCAGTAGTCATGGTTCTAATCTTTTTATCAACCGAGTCCGGATCCTCACGTAACGATATGGTATTGCCATAGGATTTCGACATTTTCTGACCATCAATACCGGGCATAACCGACGCATCGGTGAGCAATGCCTGAGGTTCAGGGAGAATAACTTTGCCTCCGCCTTCTAAGTATCCGAACAATCGATCTCTATCACCCAAAGGAATATTCTGCTGGTCCGCAACTAACGCCATCGCAGTCTCAAGCGCTTCCTGATTCCCCTGTTCCGTGTAATCACGTCGAAGCTCCCGGTAGATCTTGGCATTTTTTCTCCCCAGCTTTTTGATGGCTTCCTCTGCCATCTCTGCAAAACCTGGCTCTCTCCCATAGATGTGATTAAACCGCCGAGCAATCTCTCGCGTCATCTCAACATGAGGTACCTGATCTGCGCCAACCGGTACGTTACCGGCCCGATAAATCAGTATGTCTGCGCTCTGAAGAACTGGATAACCCAGGAACCCGTATGTCGCAAGGTCTCGCTCGTTATGTTGTTTAGACACCATGTCTTTATAGCTGGGTACCCTCTCAACCCAACCCAGTGGTGTAATCATGGAAAGGAGCAGATGAAGCTCCGCGTGCTCCGGCACCCTCGATTGAATAAAGAGCGATGCAGAACCTGGGTTTACACCCGATGCCAACCAGTCGATCACCATCTGCCACACATTGTCTTGAATAACTTCGGGCTCTTCGTAATGAGTAGTCAGCGCATGCCAGTCTGCTACGAAAAACATGCAATCGTATTCATGCTGGAGCGTAACCCAGTTTTTCAGGACGCCGTGGTAATGACCAAGATGTAAACGCCCGGTCGGGCGCATTCCCGACAGAACGCGCTTCTGCGCTGCAATAAGACTCAATCTAACACCTACTGCCAGGATGGGGTTTGGAGTGTGGCAAATGACTAACCATATCGGTTTTCGACTATTTTACAGGACGTGCTGTGGCAAACAATACAAACCGCCTCACGACGGGCAGTTCTTCAGATTCTTACAGAACATTGGAATTCATCCGTTCAGGCACGAGTAGCGGTTTCCATTTGATATCGCCGATCAAGGAACTGATTTGGAAGGGTATCCGGTACATGCTTCGGAGTAACTCTTCGGCAAGGACGCCGAAGTGTAGCGCACACGGACGTGCTCGTAGCGGTACGGAGAAGCATGCACCGGATACCCTTCTCTCGAAAGATTCCTCGAGTCTCAACCGCGCCACAGTTCAGCTATTCAACAAACTCCCCTCGCCCCTGCCGCGTCACACGAGGAACATCATCTTCCAGGCTCACAACCGTGGTAGGTTCCAGACCACAAAAACCCCCATCGATCACAAGATCGAGCTGATGTTCCAGCAGATCACGAATCTCAAGCGGGTCGGTAAGCGGGCATTCATCACCAGGAAGAATCAGGGTGGAACTCATCAAAGGCTCCCCCAACTCACGCAGCAACGCCTGACTGATCTCGTTATCCGGCACCCGCACGCCGATGGTTTTTCGCTTCGGATGCACCAGGCGTCTTGGCACCTCACGGCTGGCTGGCAGGATGAACGTAAATGGCCCGGGTGTAGAGGCTTTGAGTAAACGATAAGAGGAATTGTCCACACGGGCATATATGCCAAGGTCCGACAGATCGCGACACACCAGCGTGAAGTTATGGGTTTGGTCCAGACGTCGTATTTGCCTTATCTGCTCGAGCGCCTTTTTGTCACCTATATGACACCCCAACGCATAGGCAGAATCAGTGGGATAGGCAATTACACCACCATCACGCACGATGGCTACCGCCTGATTGATCAGGCGTAGCTGCGGGTTGTCCGGATGAATTCTGAAAAACTGACTCATAGGATAATAGTCGGCTGCAGAGGCCGCACCATTGTAGAGCAACGCTTCGCTAAAAATAACGAGCAAAATGAATTATTATCGTCAGCCCCTATCCGAAAATCGGAATTATGAAACAATTTGTAGAGTTTTTGCCTATAGCGCTATTTGTCTGTGTGTATTTGTATACCAAGGACATTTACATCAGCACAGCAGTGCTGATGGGTGGCATGTGCATACAGGTGGGTTACGAGTACGGCAAGTTTCGCGCTGTGAACAAACAAACCCAGGTTATCTTCTGGGTGGTGATTATCTTTGGCGGCGCTACCCTATTGTTCCGCAATCAGGTATTCATTCAGTGGAAGCCAACTATCGTGAACTGGCTGTTCTGTATTGCCCTGCTAGTTAGCAAATTTTTGGCAAAAGACAATCTGCTCAAAAAACTATTGGGTGCGCAATTGTCGCTACCCGATCATGTATGGAATACACTGGCTCTGGGTTGGTCCCTTGGGTTTTTTATTGCGGGGGCATTGAACCTCGTGGTCGCCTACGGTTTCAGTCTGGATTTCTGGGTAAGTTATAAACTCGTCGGCGGCTTTGCCATCACGCTCTTATACATCACAATCACCATGGCCTATCTGGTGAAAGGTGGGTACATAAAAGAAGAAACTATAGATCAGAACCAATAAGGCACACTTATGTTATACGCAATTATTAGCCAGGACAAAGAAGGCACACACGCACTACGTATGGAAACCCGGCCGGCTCATGTCGACCGACTTCAGGCACTAAAAGAAGACGGGCGATTAATTCTGGCTGGACCACATCCCGCGGTTGATAATGACGACCCGGGCGATGCAGGTTTTACTGGCAGCCTGGTTGTGGCAGAGTTCGACTCCCTTGAACAAGCGAAAGCCTGGGCAGATACAGACCCCTACATTACTGCGGGTGTGTATGAACAGGTCACTGTTAAACCCTTCAAGAAGGTACTCCCCTGAATACGCACTCATATGTTCTAGCCGGACTGATACTGGTAAGCGCCGGGGCAAGTGCGGAAACGGTCTACGTCCGGGATACGCTTTACGTACCGCTACGAGGCGGTCAGTCGAATGAACATCGAATACTGCACAGTGGCGTAAGAAGTGGTACCAAGATGGAACGCCTCAAGGAAAACGATGACACCGGATTCAGTCTGGTGCGCATGAAAAGCGGACTTGAAGGCTGGATGCCTACTCAGTACCTGATCGACCAGCCAATCGCGAAAGACATGCTTGAACAGACAAACGATAGTCTGAGCACACTCTCGACCGAACACGAAGAAGCGCTGCAACGTATTCGGGAAATCGAGAGCACCCTGGAACAGATGGACCAGACAGAGGCTTCCTTAAGAGCCGAAAATAACGAGTTGCAAGAAGAACTCGATCGAATTACACGGCTCGCCGCTAACGTTATCGCGATCGATCAGGAGAACAGCCAACTTAAAAACGAGCAAGAATCGCTCCATGCGAATATCGATGCGCTCGACGTCGCGAATCGGGAACTTCAGGACGTTTCCAACCGAGGATGGTTCCTAAATGGCGCGGGGGTGGTACTGATGGGCTTACTAATCGGATTCTGGTTAGCCCGCCGCATATATCAAAAGCAAAGCACTGGCGGCTGGGCATGAAAACCAAGCTGAGCGTTAACCTCAACAAGGTCGCGCTCATTCGAAATTCCAGAGACACTGTCATTCCAAGCGTCGTTGACGCCGCGATAACCGCGATCAAGGCTGGTGCCAGTGGTATTACCGTTCATCCCCGACCGGATATGCGGCACATACGCCCCGATGATGTTTACGATTTAACCGCGCTCCTTTCCGCGGAAAAGTATGGACATATTGAATTCAACATCGAAGGAAACCCGTATGCCGGGCCCGAGGCTAATGGCTATCCGGGCTTTATGGAACTGGTGAGGGAAGTAAAACCGCATCAAGCCACTTTGGTACCAGATGATCCTAAGCAGCTCACTTCTGACCATGGCTGGGACCTGACCAGCGAGTCGAATCAGCTTAAGCCACTCGTAGCAGACCTCCAGGAACGTAACATTCGCGTTAGCCTGTTCATGGACCCGGACGAGTCGCAACTGGAATTGGCAGCCCGGCTTGGCGTGGACCGAATCGAGTTCTATACCGGACCCTATGCAGATCATTACGGCACATCAGCGCAACCAGAGATTCTCGAATCATTTAGCACAGCCGGACAGGTTGCTCACTCACTCGGGCTGGGGATCAACGCCGGGCACGATCTAAACCAGGATAACCTGGCCACCTTCTGTCAAGCTGTTATCCCGGTTGCCGAGGTTTCCATCGGACACGCCATCATCTCTGACGCTTTGTGGCTAGGACTCGAAGAAACCGTGTCTCGCTACAATAAGATTCTGAATGACGTGGAACCTGCCTAAACGAAACGGTATCATGGCCCCGCCAAATTGATATCGAATCTTATGACAACAACAATTAAAAATTTCGTAACCTCTATTCTGGTTGGCTTAGTCACCTATGCGGCCATCAGTTATATACGCAACCAAACAATCAACATACCTGCTAGTGCCAGCGATTACACCGAACTGGTCGTTATCATCATCGGACTCCTTGTTGCCTGTTTCTTTATCTCCGCCACCAGTGACACCTATATCGACATCGACGGGGAAGAAAGAGAAACCGGTACCGTGAAGTGGTTCAATGTCAACAAGGGCTACGGTTTTATCACCCGTGATCAGGGTGAAGACATATTCGTTCACTACCGAAACATAGAAGGTAGTGGAAGGCGTTCGATAAACGAAGGTCAGCGGGTCAGCTTCGTCGTCATAGACGGCGACAAGGGACTACAGGCTGACGAAGTAGTAGCCGTCTAGTCCCTCCAGAGAACCCAGGGCGCCTCCAGTGGCTGAATACATATTTATCGCAGATGGCGAACTGGTTCGAGCACCCAGCGACGAATTTATCGCTGAAGGTCTGCCGTCAATGCCCTGCCGAGGTATCTCCAGCGATGCCAGAGCGCAGCTGTATTCCCTGGTAACCGGCACCTTTCTCGAAGATGCGATGCAGATGGAGTTACTAATCATCTCATCAGATGGCGCAAGCCCGTCTGTATATGAACTGGATGAACTGTTGGTAGATTCGCTGGCGCAAAAGGAGGAAGACGACCTTGAGGCAATGGTGGCGCAATGGCGACTAACGCAAGACATCGAGCAACTCAGTGTCGAGGTTACCGACCTCTCTGACTTCACGTTCACACTTGCCCATCTATGTCGTACAGCGCGCAACGAAACCGATCTCGGCGTATTCTTGTTAGCAGATGCTTAGAATCAAAACCTGGTAATGGCTCGAGTTTATTCAACAGATCAGGGAAGACTCTGCCCAGGTTGTCATCGTCCGGTTGCACAATGCGTCTGTAAAACACCGGCCAAGGCAAATGGCGATGGCATCGTACGTTTACAACGCCAGACGAAGGGACGAAATGGTAAACCAGTCGTCATTATTAGCGGACTATCGCTCAACAAGCCTGAGCTCAAGAAACTGGTTAAACAGCTGAAATCAAAATGTGGAGTGGGCGGCGCTATCGACGATGACGACATTTTAATTCAGGGCGACAAGAGAGACGTGCTTAAGCAAGAACTCGAAGCGATGGGATACCAGGTCAAGCTGGCGGGTGGCTAGATATCTCCTACCAGAAGCCAGCGTCGATTGGCACAATAAAACGCCATTCTCACGTGACCTAAGTGATATTTATTGGAGCAGAGATGCCGGTGTCGCGGAAAAGACCCATGTATTTACTGAGCCCGTATTATCACGATGGCAACAGCTGAATGCAGGGAGTTATTTCACCATCGGAGAACTTGGCTTCGGCTTTGGGCTCAATTTTTTCCTCACTGTAGATCAATGGCGAAAACAGCGCACCAAAGGCATCCTCCATTACATTGCATTCGAGAACCGGCCGGTTTCCCCTAAAGATCTTAAAAACCTAAGAGCGTTACTCCCTCATACCCAGGTAGATGAGTTACTCCGACACTATCCCCGGCCCTTCCAGGGTAGACATGTTATCTGGCTCGACAAGAATATTAGACTCACCCTGGTCTTTGACGATGCGCTCGATGCGCTCCGCGACACATCTGCACAGATCGATGCGTGGTACCTCGATGGATTCAACCCAAACAAAAATGACAACCTTTGGAATAAACGCATCTATAGACAGCTATTCAGGCTATCCAGATCAGGGGCAATGTTAACGACCTACTCCGTGGCGGGTGACGTTAGACGAGAACTGACAAACGCAGGATTTCAGGTCACTCGAAAACCAGGCTTTGGTATGAAACGTGAGATGCTGTTCGCCTGTACCAGTGGCGACTGGAAGCCAGCTAATCGAGAAACTCCCAGAGTCGCCATTATCGGAAAGGGGCTTGCGGGTTCCTACCTGTATGAAGCACTGGGACGCCGATCAATCGAAGTACAGGTCTTTGAGGATGGCGAGGCGACTTCAGACAAAGTCCCACAACTTGCTGTATATCCCCCCCTGGCAATCAGCAGTGAACATCGTTATCGCTTTTCGCTCGCCGCATTTAACTATTCTCAGCAGGACAACCTCCACTTTCATCAAACCGGGTTAACCCTAAATCCCAAGAACGCAACGGAACGAGAGAGATGGAAGAAAATCGCCGCACAGTTTCCTGACGATTTTCTGTGCCTTAAACATAAAGGGGTGCATTTTCAGGAGGCAGGATGGCTGGACTCTCGAAGTCTGACGAACAGCATTCCCAGTACGTTTGAGCATATCGAAGAGGTGAGATGGGATAAGGATCATTGGCTGCTCCGCGGCAAAGAAAACCACTATGAAGCAGATATCACAATCCTGGCTCACGGTGCTCACTCAGCACCTTTCGCGATGCCTCAGTTAATAAACGTGATTCCAGGTCTGGCAATATCCGTAAAACAAGCCGGCGTAACAGCTGAGGTCATAACGGGAGACGCGACGGTATTTCCTGCCCGGAAGGGTGTTAGTACCATAAGCGGAATTTATGACCGCGCCATGGTTGAACCAACTGTGCAACACATCACCGCTCTGCTTGGTCACGCGGAAGAATCCGAGTTACTCGCGTCCATGGTTGGACAACGCGGTGCCACGCGAGACAGACTACCCATATGCGGCACCATGCCAAACTGGGACGATATAAAATCGCCCCATCTACCCGGTCTCTATCTACTATATGGACTTGGTTCCCATGGTGCGACTACCGCCCGACTTTGCGCCGAGCATATTGCCAACTTAATTACCGGCGAGCCTTTAGCGCTGGGTCGCGCCATGCAACGAGCCCTGGCAACCGAGCGATTTATGCACAGAGATAGCGCCTGACAATATCCAGACTATACCAATAGCTATTCGCCAAACACTCGTACGTTGATCACGCCCTCGATTTTCTGAATGTCGGCCACCAGATCATCTGTGGGTTCGGATTCGATATCGATCAGATTGTAGGCCACGTCATCCCGACTTTTGTTGAGCATGTCGATAACGTTGATGTTTCGGTCCGCAAGAATCGACAAAACATTCCCCAGGATTCTGGGTACATTGTTGTTGGCCAATGCAATTCGAAAACCCTTGCCGCGTTCCAATGACAAATCAGGGAAGTTAACCGAATTCTTGATATTGCCATTCTCAAGAAAGTCGAGGATCTGCTCGGATACCATGATCGCGCAGTTCTCTTCAGCTTCATCAGTGCTTGCTCCAAGATGAGGCGTTGCTACAACGCCCGGTTTCCCAATAAGCCCCAGCGTTGGAAAATCGGAGATGTACTGTGCGACTTTGCCACTATCAAGTGCGCCGCTTATCGCCTGGCCATCGACAATCTCCTCTCTGGAAAAGTTCAACAAGACCGAGCCGTCTCTAAAGTATCCCAATGTTTCTTCATTGATCATTCCACGGGTCGAGTCCAGCACTGGCACATGAAGCGTAACAATATCGGACCGTGCGAACAGCGATTGCATATTCTCCATTTTCTGAACCCGACGGGAGATTCGCCATGCAGCATCAATCGATAACGCTGGGTCATAGCCCAGTACTTCCATCTCCATCTGCAGTGCCATCTCTGCCACCATTGAACCAATTGCACCCAGACCAAGAGCACCGAGAGTCTTGCCTTTGAGCTCATTACCTTTGAACCGCTTTTTGTTGGCTTCAACCAATTTGTTGAGCTCAGCTTTGTCAGTTTCATCGCTAAGCGAGGAGACATATTCGATCCCATCGATTATTCCTCGGCAGGACATAAGCAATCCCGCCAACACCAATTCCTTAACCGCATTGGCGTTCGCGCCCGGGGTATTGAAAACAACGACACCCTTGTTAGTGTATTCAGATACGGGGATATTGTTGACGCCGGCACCAGCTCTACCAACCGCTCTCAGGGACGGCGTCACATCATCTATCGATAGCTGCTGACTTCGCACCAATATGGCATCGGGGTCCGAGATTTCTGAACTCACCTCGTAATCCTTACGGGGGAATTTCTCCAATCCCTTTTCAGAGATGTTGTTGATGGTTCGGACTTTGTACATCGGTGGTGCTCCGGAAAAGGCGTGATTCTATCACCGCGGATATTCTTTTCGCGAGAAAAGACAACGTTTCCCGTGCACTAAAGCAACGAATTAACAGGCTGCTGACTTAACGTACCTTATTTTCGATAATCCAGGGGTGGGTTTCGATCACCTAACAAAGGTACATACTTAAAATCGTGGCCCCGGCGATCTTTGAACTCCTGCTTTGCCGTACTGATCAACTTCGGATTTCTTAGCAAATCGATTACCGTAAGCGCCAGAGTCTTAGCTGCCACCTGCATTCCCTTCGCACCGATGGTGTATCCACCTGCTGCTATGGCCTGCCAGCTGTGAGAGGCGGTACCTGGTACCCAGGTCGCCGTCCTGAGGCCAGTCGTAGGCACATTCCAGCTTACATCACCGACATCCGTTGATCCCTGGCCATTGTCCATTTTCATCGGTAGTACCTTACTCTCCAATCCCGAAAAGTTTGTCGCATCAAGAAAGCTTGAAGAAACGCGTCGGGCAAATTCCTTTTCTTCCTCAGAATAAACAACCCCGCCAACCATGCTGAGGTTCGCATGCATCACCTTGGCAAGCGTTTCGTTCGGCAACAGCGAATGATTTCCATGCATAACTTTCGCATGAACCTCTGTCCCTGTCCCTTTTGCGGCCGCCTCTGAAACCGAGATAACCCGGTCCCAGATCATCAACAGTGTGTCAGCGTCAGGATGACGCACATAGTAATAAACCTGGGCGTAGTCAGGCACAACGTTAGGCGCTTCACCACCTCTGGTAATCACGTAGTGGATCCTGGTTTTTTCCAGTACGTGCTCGCGCATCAGATTCACCATGTAATTCATCGACTCTACCCCATCCAGGGCAGAGCGACCCAGGTGGGGTGCTGCAGCTGCATGTGCCGAAATACCTGTAAACGTAAATCGCGCTGACTTATTTACCAGGCTGGTCGATGGGTTAGCAGCGTTTCGATCACTGGCATGCCAATGCAGTACCGCATCAACATCGTCAAATAGTCCCGCACGCACCATGTAAACTTTACCGGATCCACCTTCCTCTGCCGGCGTACCGTACAACCTTAGCGTTCCCTTAATGTCTTGATCGTCCATCCACTCTTTAAGCGCAAGCGCTGCAGCGGTAGAACACGCGCCGAATAAATGATGACCGCAGGCATGTCCGTTAGGTTTGTCGTCGACTATTTCACGGGTGGGCGTCGCCGACTGGGAAATACCGGGCAGCGCGTCGAACTCCGCCAGAATACCAATCACCGGCGAACCCTCGCCGTAGGAAGCGACAAATGCTGTGGGTATGTCGGCAACACCTGAGGTAACTTCAAATCCAGAGGATGCTAGATGCTGCTTAAGCAGATTCGAACTGCGGGTCTCCATGTAACCGAGCTCTGCAAAATCCCATAGTTGCATGGCGAGGTCTGTATGGCGCTGTTTATGCATCTCCAAAAAGCTAATCACCTGCTGCTTCTCATCATCAGCAGCTGCACAGCTTATAAACGCAGTTGCAATTAACAGGAACGTCAGTGCTTCTAGCTTCTTCATCCGCCCCTGCTCCCGTATGCCTCGATAAGATCGGTGATGATAGTAACGCTGTCGATAACCTCAAATTCCTCAATTTTTCTCACAATAGATTGCCGGTCACGATAAACAGTATCGATAAGGCCGAGCAACGTTTCATCATCTAACGACGATTCCTCAAGCGTCCTACTATATCCAGCTTCTGAAAACGCTTGGGCATTTTCCAGTTGGTCGCCTCGGCTCGCAGCTGAAGGCAGTGGAATGAGAATATGCGGCTTTCTGGTTACCAATAACTCGTATATCGAGTTTGCGCCAGCTCTTGCAACAACAACATCCGCCGCAGCGAGCACGTCTCCAAATTCATCATGCAAAAATTCACGTTGCACGTAACCCGTCAAATTCAATTGATGATCCACGTTGCCTGCCCCAACCACGTGAGCGACCTGATACCGAGACAGCAACTCATTCAGCACGCTACGAACGGCCTCATTGATTCGCGCCGCCCCGAGACTGCCACCAAAAACTAAGACTGTGGGTTTATCCTCAGTGAAACCCAGAAGATCACGTCCTGCTCGTTCACTTCCCTTTAACAATGCATTGCGAATTGGCGTACCAGTAACCAACGCCTTATCACCTTTAAGGTATTTTGTTGTTTGCGGGAAGTTGACACATATTGTTCTTACAAGCGGAAAACAAAGGCGGTTCGCCAGGCCCGGGGAAACGTCCGACTCATGACTGATCACAGGAATGCGCATAAGCCAGGCTGCAAATACGAGGGGCACTGCTACGAAGCCACCCTTTGAAAATACGACCTGGGGGCGCTCCCTGAGACATATAATCAGGCTCTGCAAAAATCCACAGAAAATCCGGAACGGATCAACGAAATTCTGCCAGTCAAAATAGCGTCTAAGTTTTCCCGATGAAATTGCAAGAAAACGAATGCCAATGTTGTTGATGATGTCACTTTCGATACCAGCAACCGAGCCAACATAGACGACAGCGCAGCCTTTTCTCTGGAAATGCTCTATTAACGCGATATTGGGCGTGACATGTCCCGCTGTACCACCCCCCGTAAACAGGACTTTCATTACGGTCAAATGCCCAGGGTCTCTTTGACCAGAGGTATAGTGACCTTTTTCTGTCGCGCCAGGTTCTCAACCTCGATA